>NZ_JBVVOL010000008.1:0-34441 GCF_055810895.1 Formivibrio sp. oc-25
CGCATGGAAGCAGACAACCTGAAGGAGATCTTCCAGAAGGGTCGTGGCGAGCAGTATGAGTTCTGCCCGAGAATGGAGCACTGCCATCTCTTCGATGCAGAATCCGGCAGCAATATTTCTCTCTAAGCCCTGCCACCGCTAAACAGAGCCTCCATCACTGATGGGGGCTTTTTCATTGGTGCGCCCTGTGGCGGCGCGCGCTTGCGGATACAAATTCGTCGTGAATCGCTTCCCGTTTTCTTCGCTCTGACAGCCTCGTCGAAGGGCTGCTTGCCCCCAAATGTTACCGGTCACCACTCGAATCATGTTAATTGATGTAAAGGAATACCAGTTTATTGAGAAAAAGACATTCAACAAATAAAACTGGCATTTTTTCAAAGGTATTACATTCACGTAGCAGGTAATTTACGCCTACAACATGAGAAGAGGGGGTTGTAATGAAGAAATATATAAGCAGTATTTTTATGATGACTGCCATTGCATCGGCAATGGCCGCAGATGACAAGGTTTCGCTCAAGGTAAATGGGTTGGCGGCGACACTCGACAACGGAATCGTCAAGTTTGATTTTGCAGCAGATGCCAGCGCAAAGGCCGTCATCAAGAATGGCGTCAACCTGGTAGAAAATCTGGCCGGCGCCGCACGTGACCCAAGCCGAGTTCGCAGTTTTTATCTGGATTACCATTCCCGTGGCGTCACGCATTTCAATCCGGAAGTCTTGAACGTTATTGAAGACACTGGCGAGCGCGCACATATTGCCTGGACGGAAAAGAACGGCAAGATTTATCTGGAATATCACCTGGTAATGAACAAGGGCGAAAGTGGCCTGTATTCATATGTAATCGCCAGAAATACCACAGACAAGGAAGTTTTGGTCAGCGAATTGCGCACGATTTATCGCTTCAATGCTGCCTTGATGAACAATCTGTATACAGCAAACGGCATCAGTACGCCGCCGCTGTATGGCGATGTCGAAAAAATGCCGGTTATCCAGGATGAAACCTGGAAGTTGCCAGATGGCAAGATTTATTCCAAATACGATCTGGTTGACTATCAGCGCCGCAATGAGTTCTGGGGGGCGCTGGGGGGCGGCTATGGTGCATGGTTCATTCCGGTAAACCACGATTACTTCTCGGGTGGCCCGCTCAAGCAGGATCTGATGGTGCATCAGGATGCCATCATCCTGAACTATATGACGGGTGCGCACATGGGCACGCCGGATCTGATGGCGCCGCCGAAGTGGGAAAAGATGTATGGCCCATGGCAGCTGTATATCAATCAGGGCAAGGATGCCGAGGTCATCAGCGATGCGGCCAAGCAAGCACAAAAACTCAAACCACAGTGGCCATTCAAGTGGGTTAACGAAAAGCTTTACCCCCAGCAACGCGCAGATATCAGCGGCAAGGTCACTGGTCGCAGCGGTGAAATTCTGAACGTGGTGATCTCGCCGGTACGAGGCGATCCGGAACTGCAGACCAAGGGCTACATCTACCATGCCCGTACCGATGCCAATGGCCAATTCAGCATTCCAGCTATTCGTCCCGGCACCTATGCCTTGACGATTTATACCCAGAGCGGAATTGAGCAGGGCAATATTCTGCAAAGTGAACTGGTTGTAGAGGCCGGTAAAAAAGATCTGGGCAATATTGCATTGCCAGCCAAGGCCAATTACCAATGGAGCATCGGGGTTGCAGACAGGACCGCTGCGGAATACCAGCTTGCCGACAAACCCAGAAACTATGAATGGCAAACCAAGGTTCCGGAATCACTGGATTTCAAGATAGGCATCAACAAGAATTCTGACTGGTTCTATGCGCAAACAAAGTTCGGCGACTGGAATATTCATTTTGACGAAAAAGATATCAAATCCTCTCGTCGTTTGAATCTAGCCTTTGCCTCTGCCAGCAATAGCGGCATGACCAAGCCGAGTGCACCAAGAATGATTGTTTTGGTGAATGGCAAGCAAGTTTCAGATATCAATTATCCAAATGATAAAACCATTTATCGTGGCGCATTGACTAATGGTTTGTATCACAACGAGAGCATTGAAGTACCGGCAGAATTGCTCAAAACCGGTGCCAATGTCATTACCCTGCGCAATCAAGGCGGGGCGTTCATGTACGATTCCATTAACTGGGAAATCGTTAAATAAACACAATCAATACATGCAGAGAGGATAATATGAAGAAGTATCTTGCAATGGCCATTGCTGGCTTGATGGTTTCGCCGTTGGCCATGTCAGAAGTTACCGTATATGGCTCCTTGCGTACCGCTATCGAATATGATTCGGTATCCGGTTCCACCACTGTGGCCAATAATGTCAACAAGGTGCGCCTGGTTGACCAGTCATCCCGTCTCGGCTTTCGCGGTAGCGACAAACTTGATAACGGCATGACCGTTTACTGGCAATCGGAACACCGCCCTCGTGTCGGCGCCAGCGCCAACGATGGCTCCTCCACTCCCGTGTTTGGTGACCGCAATACCTTTGTTGCGATCGGTGGCGATTTCGGTCGCCTGCAGGCAGGTCGTTATGATGATCTGATCGATCAATCGATGGGTGATTTTTACCGCGGCGTTAACAACATCGAGGAAACGTCAGGCGGTGTGGTGAACTTTGTTCGTCGCGGTGCAACCAAGCCGACCAATCTGCTGCAGTACAACTCGCCATCCTGGGGGGGATTTGCCTTCAAGGCCCAGTACGATTTTGGTTCCAAGATCGATGATCCGACCACTACTGCGGTCACCAATGACATCACCTTCTCCAAAGGCTACGGTGCATCGGCGTTCTACAAGCACCAGTGGTTTGATGTCGGCGTAGCTTACAAGCAGGTCGATAACAACAGTTCTTCCAAGGCCGAAGCTTCGACAGTAGCCAAGGATGCGTACTACAAGACCCTGATCATCGGCGGCAATATCAAGCCCACCGAGGGGATGAATGTGAGCGCAGCATGGAACCGCGTTGATCGCAAGGATGCAAAGCTTAATGTTGGCAAGCAGGATGCCTGGGGCGTGGGTGCCACCTATCAGGTTGGCAAGTTCCAGTATGCCGCAGGCTTCGGCATGTTGCTGGATGGCAAATACAACGGCAACACCGTGGAAGACTCCAAAACCTGGGGTGTTTCGCTCGGCCTGAACTACAACCTGAGCAAGCAAACCATGCTGACTTCCGGGATCAACTACACACGTAATGGCGATAAAGCGGGTAGCAATCTGACCAGTTCCATCACTACCGGTACGGGTCTGAGTGCCGGCGCAGGCTCAACCGTGAAAGCCTTCAGTGTCGGGATGCGTACCGACTTCTGATCTCAGCCAGCTTTATTCATGTGGGTCCTTTTACCGGAACTGGCCACCCTACCCAGTTCCGGTTTTTTTATTGGTTGCGTGTCAGTTACGGCATGCAATCAGTCTTTGTCATCACGCCACCATGCATCTACCATTGGCAAGGTAGTCAAGGAAAGATCGCTACAATCCCCTATAAATTGTAGGTATTGATCCATCACACTCACCCGATGGGCAATTGCCGGCAAAGGCACTGAACTGGCACGGCGGCAAGGAAAAATCCAAGGAGAAGAGATATGAAAGTCATGTTGAAAACCATCACAGCTTCCATCGTCGTCATGGGCGCACTGGCCCAGAGCGCGGCAGCACAAGACATTACCCTGCGCTTCAGCTGGTGGGGTGCAGGTGCCCGCCACGAAGCCACTCTGAAAGCCATCAAGGCATTCGAGGCCAAGAACCCGGGCGTGACCATCAAGGGTGAATACATGGGCTACGACGGTTATGTCGACAAGCTCTCCACCCAGATCGCCGGCAAGGTTGAGCCGGATGTCATGCAGATTGACTGGGCCTGGGTTACCCAATTTTCCAAGGATGGCAATGGCTTCTATGACTTGAAGCAATCCAAGGAAATCGATCTGAACAACTTCATCAACGAATCCTGGAAGACAGGCGCAGTCAATGGCAAGGTCAATGCCATCCCGGTTTCCTACACCGCGCGCGTTTTCCTGATGAACAAGTCCACCTGGGACAAGGCAGGTCTGCCGCTGCCCAAGACCTGGGATGATCTGTTTGCTGCCGGCAAGGTGTTTGAGCAGAAGCTGGGCAAGGATTACTACCCGATGGATGGCCAGCTGAACGATACCCTGCTGATGGCGCAATCCTACATGTGGCAGAAGACCGGCAAGCCCTGGATCTACCCGAACCAGCCCAAGGTTGCCTACACCCTGGCCGAAGCCGAAGAATGGGTGAAGGTATACAAGAAGCTGGTGGCCGATCATGTGGTGCCGCCGCAGCAATACCGCGTGAGTGCCGGTGGTGGCCACCCGGAAACCCCGACCGAGCAGATGGCTGATTGGGTCAGCGGCAAGTTCGCCGGTGATTTCACCTGGGATTCGACCTTCAAGCCGCGTCTGTCCACCCCGCCGAAGACCATGGTGTTTGATGTGGCCGATTACCTGACCATGCCAGGTGCCAAGAATTCCGGCGTGATCGGTCGTCCGTCGATGATGTTTGCCGTGAGCAAGAACTCCAAGAATGCCGAAATGGCCACCAGGTTCGTCAACTGGATGGTGGGTTCGACCGAAGCTGCCGAAATCCTGGGTACGGTGCGTGGCGTGCCGATGACCAAGACTCAGCGTGACTTCTTGATCAAGAACAACATGTTCACGCCGGTTGAACTCAAGGGCATGAAGCAGATCGAGTCGCTCAAGATCGATACCCCGTCGCCGGTGGCAGAATACAGCCGCATGCAGACCTGGGTGCGTGAAGTGTTCGAAAAAGCCGTCCTGGGCAAGATCAGCGATCAGGAAGCCGCCAAAATGCTGGTGGATGATACCAACGCCCTGCTGCGTCGCATCGCCAGATAATCAGCCTCACCAGACCGGATTGCATCGCAAGGTGCAATCCGGTTTTTTTTTGCATACGGAAATTGCACGACATGCCCATACCCACTTATCGCGTCTCGGATTTCGGTGCGGATCCGTCCGGTCAAACCCTTTGTACCGCATCCTTGCAGCAGGCCCTTGATCACGCCGGAGCCGCCGGCGGTGGTCGTGTGCGGGTCAGCGCCGGCATTTATCTGACCGGCTCGCTGTTTGTACCCAGCAAAGTTGAGCTGCACCTGGAGGCTGGCGCCGAATTGCGCGGCATTCAGGATGAATCGGCCTACCCCGACTTGCCCTCGCGCGTGGCCGGCATCGAAATGGTGTGGCCGGCCGCACTCGTCAACCTGTATGACGTAGAGGGCGCGGCGCTGACTGGTGAAGGCGTGATCAACGGTCAGGGCGAGTACTGGTGGAACAAATACTGGGGGCCGGACGAACAGGGCGGCATGCTGGCCGATTACGATCCGAAGGGACTGCGCTGGGCGGTGGATTACGACTGCAAGCGCCCGCGCAATATCCTGGTATTCAACGCCCGCAATATCCGCCTGCAAGGGCTGACTATCAAACGCTCCGGCTTCTGGAACGTGCACGTGTGCTACAGCGATCAGGTGGTGATCGATGGCCTGAAAATCTGCGAAAACTTCGGTCCGAGTTCGGACGGAATCGACATTGATTCATCGTGCAACGTGCTGGTACAGAACTGCGTGATCGACTGCAACGATGACGGCATTTGCCTGAAAGCCGGTCGCGATGCCGATGGCCTGCGCGTCAACCGGCCGTGCGAGAAGATCGTCATCCGCAACTGCGAAGTGGGGGCCGGTCACGGCATCTTCACTATCGGCAGCGAAACCTCCGGCGGTATCCGCGATGTCGAGGTCTACAACATCAAGGCTAAAGGCACCTGGATCGGCATCAGTTTCAAATCGGCAAAAACCCGGGGCGGTGTGATCGAAAACATCCACATCCACGATATCGAGATGATCGATGTGCCGCGCCCGTTCCGCTTCGTGCTCAACTGGATGCCCAGCTACTCCTACTGCGCGATTCCACCGACATGGCAAGGGGAAATTCCGGCGCACTGGCAGGTGCTGGCCGAACCCGTTTTGCCGCCCGAGCGCGGCATGCCGCATTTCTACAATATTCGTTTCAACCGGATAACGGTTAATAGCCGGGGATGTTCTGCGCGGCTGGCGGAGCCTTCATCGTCGGTCGGCATGCACACGCCCGAACCGACCCAGGCCTATGGCTTTGATATCGAAGGCTTCCCGGAACAACCTTTTGCGGGTTTCCACTGGGAAGACATCCATATCGATACCGACCGGCCCGGCAAGATCGCCAACGCGCGCAACTGGACCATGCAGAACGTGGTATTGGCCACACCCGGCGCCCAAGCCTGCTTGCTCAATAACTGTCAGTCTGTTGATCAACCGGAATATCGTGAATAGGTTCTGAGAACCTGCCGCGCGGCAGCGTCTGCCGGCAGCACAAGGAGAGGATATGAAGACTTACGCACTGGTCGGCACGGGTGGTCGTGCCGGACTTTATCTGGAAGCCATTGCGCGCGATTACAAGGACACCGCCCGTTTCGTGGCCTTTTGCGACAGCAACGAAACCCGCATGGCCTACGCCAACCAGATCGTTACCGGCTTGGGTCATGCGCCGGTACCCTCCTGGCGCGCGGAAAACTTCGAGCAGATGATCCGCGAGTGCAAGCCGGATATCGTGATCGTGACCTCGGTCGACCGCACCCACCACGATTACATCATCCGCGCGCTGGAACTCGGTTGTGATGCCATCACCGAAAAGCCGATGACCATCGACAGCGAGAAATGCCAGGCCATCCTCGATGCAGTTGAACGCACCGGGGGCAAACTGCGCGTGACCTTCAACTATCGCTATGCGCCGCACCACAGCAAGTTGCGCGAGCTGATCATGAACGGCGTGATCGGCGAGGTGTTCTCGGTGCATTTCGAATGGCTGCTCAATACCCAGCACGGTGCCGACTACTTCCGCCGCTGGCACCGCGACAAACGCAACAGCGGTGGCCTCCTGGTGCACAAATCCACCCACCACTTCGATCTGGTCAATTTCTGGCTCAATACGCAGCCGGAAACCGTGTTCGCCCAGGGCGGCCTGCGCTTTTATGGCAAGGAAAATGCCGAACAGCGCGGCGTCACCAAGTTCTATTCACGCGCACATGGTCAGGAAAATGCCAAGGGCGATCCGTTTGCGCTGCAGATGGAAGAAAGCGAATCACTGAAGGCGCTGTATCTGGATGCCGAGCATGAAGACGGTTACTACCGCGACCAGAGCGTATTTGGCGATGGCATCAATATCGAGGATACGCTCGGACTGGTGGTGCGCTACCGCAACAAGGCGATCCTGACCTACTCGCTCAACGCCTATTTGCCGTGGGAAGGGCTGAACGTAGTGATGAACGGCTCGAAAGGCCGCATCGAGATGAAGATCGTCGAGAAATCCTACGTAAATGCCGGCGGCGAGAAAGCCAAGGAAGGCGCGATGGAGGCGTGCGAGTTGCGCGTGTTCCCGATGTTCGATGCGCCCTATACCGTACCATTGACGTTTGGCGAAGGCGGCCACGGCGGCGGCGACAAGGTGATGCTGGACGACCTGTTCGGCAATCCGCCGGCAGACCCGCTGCAGCGTGCGGCCGATCACCGCGCCGGCGCCATGTCGATCCTGACCGGCATTGCCGGCAACCGTTCGCTGCAAACCGGCCTGCCGGTGCGTATTGACGACTTGCCGGTCAAGCTGGACTGAGAACCTCCTCTCACTCTTAGCACGGCCCGTGCGGGTCGATTCCGCAATGTGTTTGCGGCGCCAGAATACCGGCACGATAACCATCCAGCCGGAAGGTGGTGCAGCCCTTCGCACCACCTTCCCAGGCCTGCCGGTAGACTTCCTTGAAATCATTCCACGCGGTACCGGCCGGGATATTGCAGGTCTTGCTGACCGCCGCATCCACGCGCTGCGCCGCCGTGGTCAGCACGGCAACATGCTCGCCGACCGTCACCTGTGCCACCGTCCTGCCGTACACGCCCAGCTCGCGTACGCCGTAATCCTCCAATACTTCAACCTGCCCGCCTTCCGGGCCGGCAACGCTGCGCGCGATGTGGTGCGCGAAGACTGGTTCGATGCCGGAACTGACATTGTCGGCACACAGGCTGATGGTGCCAGTCGGCGCGATCGAAGTCAGGTGAGAATTGCGCATGCCGTGGCGCGCAATTGCCTCGCGCACATCCTCGCGCAGGGTCTGAATGAACGGCCCGGCCAGATACTTGCCGGAATCGAACAGTGGAAACACGCCTTTCTGCTGCGCCAGTTGCGTGCTGGCCAGATAACTTTCATCACGCAGCAGTTCGAGCACTTCGGCCTCGAAGGCCAGAAAAGCCGCTGAGCCGTAGGCAAAGCCCAGTGCGTCGGCGGCATTGGCCAATCCGGTCACGCCCAGCCCCATTCGGCGCGTCTGTTGCGCCTGCGTGCGCTGCTGCGGCAACGGATGGTGGGCTCGGTCGATCACGTTATCCATGGCACGCACCACTGGTGGGATATCGGCACGCAATTGCGCCCCATCGAAAGTGAAACCCCCTGCGCGTTCCCGACGCAGGTAGCGCACCAGGTTGAACGAGCCGAGCAGGCAGCTGCCGAATGGCGGCAGGGGCTGCTCGCCGCACGGATTGGTCGCGGCGATGGTTTCGCAATACCACAGGTTGTTCATGCGGTTAATGGTGTCGATAAACAATACGCCGGGTTCGGCCCAATCCCAGGTGCTGCGCATGATCTGCTCCCACAGCGTTCCGGCATCGACCTCGCGGTAGTTGCGGCCATTGAAGCGGAGCAGAAAGGTTCGCCCCAGGCTGACGGCTTGCATGAATTCGTCGGTGATCGCCACTGATAAGTTGAAGCCGGACAGCGGCAGCGTCGCCTGCAGTGCGGCAAGCGCTTGCTGCTGTGGCAGCCCTGGGGGCAAGGCGGTGATTTGCGCCCACAGCGGCTGTAGCTCGGCGGCGGGCTGCTTGGCCTGCACGAATAATTCAATATCGGGATGATCGACACGCAATACACCGATCTGCGCACCGCGCCGGTAGCCGGAAGACGCCACGCATTTGCCGATGGCATCGAACACCGGCATGAAGCTCACCGGACCGGACGAAGTCGATTGCAGGCGATGCACCGGATCGCCGCGCGGACGCAGGGTGCTGAAGCCGTAACCGATGCCTCCGCCAAGCCGCATCGTCGCTGCGGCCTCTTTGGCTCGGTCCATGATCGAACCTTCGCCATCGACAAAACTGTCGGCGATCGTGCCGCTCACATAGCAGTTGTACGGCGTGGCCAGATGGCTCGCCCCCATCGCCGACTGGATGCGCCCCCCCGGCAGGAAGCGCATCTGCAGCAGGATTTCCAGCAGTTGCGCACTGTGGCGCGTGTCATCCTGCAAGGCATGCGCCACCCGCGTCATGGCGTCAGCAAATGATTCCCCTTCGCTGCGGTATTTGCGCGCGTGCAATGCTTGCGAGAAAGGCAACTGCGGGCCGTACATGGTGCCGCCTCCATCGGAAGAGCTTCCGGCGATTTACCCTCTCCCCAGCCCCTCTCCCCAGCCCCTCTCCCGCGAAACGGGCGAGGGGAGACGCTTGGCCATACGACTCTGCTCCCTCTCCCACCCGTGCGGGAGAGGGTTGGGGAGAGGGCAAACGATCAACCGTTGATACTCTCTTCGTACACACACGCCAGCTGTTGCGCCAGGAATTCCATGAAAACCGCCACCTTGGCCGGCAGGTTGGTGCGCTCCGGATACATGGCGTAGATGGGATTGTCCGGCAGGGACCAGTCGGGCAGTACCTGGCGCAGCAGGCCCGAGCGGATAAAACGCTTGATGTGCCAGTCATGCAGAACAATGATGCCGTGCCCCATCAGCGCCCAGTTCATCATGGTTTCGCCATCGTTGCTGCTGAGCGCCCCGCGGATCTTTACCGTTTCCTGTCTGTCGCCCCGGCTGAATATCCAGGTTCCGGCCTGTTCGTCATCAAGTTTGACGATGCACTCATGCTGCAACAGTTCTCGCGGTTCAAGCGGTTCACCCGCAGCAGCCAGATAGACCGGCGAAGCACAGAGAATGCGCCGGCAAGGTGCAAGACGACGGGCCACCAGGCGTGAATCCGTTGGCAAGCCGAAGCGGATCGCCACATCGAACCCGCTCTCGATCAGATCGAGCGGGTTATCCGACAGCTTGAGCTGCACCTCGACCTCCGGATACAGGCGGGCAAATTCCGCCACCAGCGGCGAAATCCGGTAGCGGCCAAAGGCTGGCGGCGCATTCACGCGCAACAGTCCTCGCGGGTGCGTGCGGCCGCTGGAAATCGACTGGTTCAGATCCTTGATATCCGCCAGCAACTGTGCACCGCGCGTGAAATACACCTCGCCTTCATGCGTCAGGCTGAATTTGCGCGTCGAGCGGTTGAGCAGGCGCACACCGAGTTGGTCTTCCAGCTTGTGCAGGCGAATGCTCACCGCTGCAGGCGTGATATTGCGCTCGCGCGCCAGCGCGGAAAGGCTGCCCATGCGGACCAGATGCACAAAGAAAGCGATGTCCTCGAAGGAATCCATTTGTTAGCTTCAACTTAACAATGTAGTTGATTTGATTGTACTACCTTAAGTTTTCATCTGAATGGAGAATTCTCCGTGTCTGCACTCGCACCCATGCACGCTGCGGTAGATCGGGTTTTAACCCGACAACCCACGGCTGGGGATGTCGGAATGAATTCCGACCTGCGGCGATGCAGGTGAATTTAAAGGTCACCTTAATAAAATCTGGAGGAGAAATCAGATGCATAACAAGATTCAAACATCCGCTTCAGCCCCATGGCGCAAAGGCCTGATTGCGTTGGCAATCGGCATTTCTGCCCAATTTTCCCTGGCAGCCAATACCGCACAACCGGATATGGCACTCACGGCCAAGGTTCCGCTGAACCTGCCGCAAACCGAACTGGTCTACGAAGCGATTGTCGATATCGCCCCGGCGATGATGCTGGGCGATGGTCCATTGGGCGAGCGGCGCATGGTGCCGATTACCGGTGGCCGCTTCAGCGGGCCGGGCCTGAGCGGTGCGGTGCTGGGTGGCGGGGTGGATCGGCAACTGGTGCGCAAGGATGGCGTGAAACAACTCGATGCCTTCTATGAAATGCAGACCGACGATGGTGCGATGCTGACCATCCGCAATCAGGTCTTGATCGACCAACCCAAGGATGGGCAACGCTATGCCTTTTCCAAGGTCGATATCACTGCGCCCGAAGGCAAGTATGGCTGGCTGAACCGCGCGGTCTATGTCGGCACGCTCGACAGCCTGCGCCCGGAACGCCAGGCCGTGCTGGTGCGTGTGTATCGCGTGAAATGAGGGGATCGATCATGCACGCCATCCATTCCCCTGAAATCCGGAACACTTTCCGCCTGACCGCATTTGCCCTGGCTTCCACCCTGCTGCTCAACGGGTGTGCCGCACTGCAATCCCCCGCTACCGCACCGCGTGCCGCTAGCCCGGCAGCTGCGCTCAAGCAGTGCAGCGATCTTGCAGCCAACCTGGCTTATCCGGGCATGGCAGTCACGGCGGTGGAAAAGATCGCCGCAAACCAGCTCACACGCCCCGGCATTACCGACCCGATCCCGGAACACTGCATCATCCAGGGCAAGCTCAACGAGCGCACCAGCCCGGTGGACGGCAAAGTCTATGCCATCGGTTTTGAGATGCGCCTGCCCACGCAATGGAACGGCCGCTTCTTCTATCAGGCCAACGGCGGACTCGATGGCGTGCTGGCCCCGGCGTTCGGCGAGATTCTGGGCGGCGGGCCGCGCAGCAACGCGCTGACCAAGGGCTTTGCCGTGATCAGCTCGGATGCCGGTCACCTGCTGGATAAAACCACGCCGATCGGTGGCGGCACCTTTGGTCTCGATCCACAAGCGCGGCGCGATTACGGCTACAACGCCGTCGCGCAACTGACGCTGATGGCCAAGGCCATCATTGGCCATTACTACGGCAAGCGGCCAGATACCTCCTACATCGTCGGCACCTCCAACGGCGGGCGTCACGCCATGATGGCTGCCGCGCGCGACAGCGGCGAATACGATGGCGTGCTGGCATCGGCCCCCGGCTTCAACCTGCCGCGCGCCGCCGTGACGCAATTGTGGGATGCGCAGCAGTTCGCGCGTGTGGCGCAAAAGGATGCCAAAAGCAATCGCCCCAATCTGGAAACCAGCTTTACCCCGGCCGATCTGGCACAGGTCTCGCGCAGCGTACTGGCCCGCTGCGATGCGCTCGATGGCCTGCAGGATGGCATCGTTGCTGACACCATGGCCTGCCTGCGCCAGTTTGATGTCGAGCGCGATATTCCCGGCCTGAGCGCGGCACAGAAGGCCACGCTGGCCGCCGTGTTTGCCGGCCCGAAAACCAGCGATGGCAAGCCCTTCTACGTCGGCAAAGCGTGGGATGCGGGCATTGCCGGCAAGGATTGGCGCAACTGGAAATTCGTGAATTCGGTCGGCCCGCGCGATGCGGTGTCGGTGGCATTTGTGTTCAGCACACCGCCGCAATCGCCAGCAGTCGTCGATGGCAAAGGCAACAGCCTGATCGATTTCGCGCTGGGGTTTGACCTGAATCGCGATGGCCCGAAGATTTTTGCCAAGAATGCGGTCTACACCGACTCAGCCGAGGATTTCATGGTGCCGCCGGATATCACCGGCATGGAAAAATTTGTGGCACGCGGCGGCAAGCTGATCGTGGCGCACGGTGTGGCCGATCCAGTGTTTTCTGCCATGGATACGGTGAACTGGTATCAGGGCTTCAAGGCCCGCCATGGCGCGGCCACCGACCATAGCACCCGCCTGTATCTGGTGCCCGGCATGAACCACAGCCGCAACGGCCCGGCCACCGATCAGTTCGATCTGGTCGAAGCGCTGGTCAACTGGGTGGAAAAAGGCCAGGCACCGCAAGCGATTGTAGCCAGCGCACGCGGCCCCGGCTCCAACCTGCCCAACCCGGAAATCCCGGCCAACTGGGCCGCGAACCGCACCCGCCTGCTGTGCCCGTTCCCGACCGTGGCGCAATACCGCGGCAGTGGTTCCAGCGAGGAAGCGGCCAGCTTCGGTTGTGTGATGCGCAATTAATGCAGAAATCCTGACCAACCTCTCCCGCGCTTGCGGGAGAGGGCGTGGCGCTTATTCGATGTTGGACCTGAATATTGAGTATTGCCGTCAAAGCCAATGCTTACAAGTGTTTCAGTTATTCAATAGATCGAAGGGGTACACGAAGGGGTACACATAAAAATCATGTGTCCATCAATTTGCCCCATTACCGTCATTCCATTTTGCTGCAGTACCCTTTTCATGCGGCTCTCATCACGCTCTATGCCGCATAGCGTTTCAAATGCACGCTATGACCGAAAATCTTCTGAAAGCGCGCACAGCTCGGACGCAACATCTCCAAGCACGCCAAGCAAAAAACCAATGTCTTGAACCAGTTGTGGGTCTTCTGCCGGGGTATCGCGCAGCATGATGCCCATGGCACGGATGCCACAGCTAATCTGCAGTAAGTGGTCATTGGCTGCAATACGAAGTGCTTCAACGTCTACCTTGTCGGCGGCATGGTCAACGTGACGAAGCGATAAAAGCTCAGAAATGCTGGCTGTATTAGTAACGGAAAGTGATGCGGGAATGGTGGTCATGCTCTGGCTCCAACAAGTTCAAATGAAGCGCACAAAAAGTACGCCAATATATTGCATTGGTCTGCCAGAACCGTTGCGTGCCAAGTTTCGTCGTCAAGCTTATGGTGCTAGGTGAAAGATATTTGTGTCAATGCCAATAAGTTCTAATTATTGAACGTGGATCTAGCTTTTTCCTGGTAAAAGCAGGAATTACGGGAAATTAATTTCAATCCAAAGGGCGCGACGGACAAGATTCAGCGCATCATCTTCTACCTGAGTTTGGTGCGCGTCCAGATACTTATCACTGGCGCGTTGACCTTGGTCATCGTAATAAACCAGCGCTGGCTTGTGATGAAAACGTGCAACAGGCGGGACTTTTTCCAGCACTGATCCACAGACCGCACACGCTGACCAGTATTTTTCATCGAAGCTATCCGGCGCCGCATGATTGCCGCACCCCAAACAGCATGGATGTGATCTGTCAGCCAAAAAATGGACGCGCGTTCTTTCCTCAGCCTCAAGACGATGGCAGGCATTGATCTGTTCGACAGTGCCGTGAAACAACCAAGGTCTAAGAAAGCTCCACCGTTTTAGCTTCTGTTCCAGTGGATGCCGGATCTTTTGCAAAGCATTCAGCACATTTTGCAAATTATCTTCGAGTTGCTCGAAGTGCCGCATGCCGTTGCAGTAGTGACACCAGCCCACCTGTGTTTCCAGCCTGTATATCTGGCCATCAGGCATCAGGTAGTGACATTGACCGATCCAGACCGGCCAGAAAAAAGAGGCATCACATTGCGTGCATTGATAATTCATTTTCTGTCGTCATCTGTGGGTAAATGAGCTGACACTTGTCGCCACGGGCAGTGCCCCCGATGATTTCTGCTTCCCAATACACACCAGGATCTGGCCTATTTCAACCCAGGGTAATAACCACAATCCCTCATGGCTTGATGCAGATCTCGAACCTGGCGCCGAAGCATGCGCAACTCGACCCGCACAAAAGCCCCGCATCCTCCATGAAGGTAGGCATTTTGTGAGGAGCGTGCCTTGCCTGCCTCCGTCGTCGGGCCGGTAGACTTTTCCCACGGCTTTACACGCAGTATCAATTCCCGCTGATGCTGACGCTGTGCTTCCGTCCATTTTCTTGCCATGAGCCACCTCCGGTTAATAGTTCGTTCGTCAAAATGGCAAAACCGTATTTTTGATGTTTTCGGCCAGCAAAAATGTCAATGTTTGTACCGCAGTCCGGCATTCGATGAGTGTTCAACTATAGTTGTCATTGTAACCGGTCAGATTTGCGTAACTCCCAAAAGATATTTTGTTGGCATCTCGTCACAAAAACTAGCGACTACAGTCTGATCACCACATAAAGACCTGGGCCTTGCTGCCTGCACGAATCAGCTACTTGCCATGCCTGCCGAACAACTTCACATGTTTTACCCCTTACCAGACGGCAGCCTGCTTGATCTACGATCAGACCGGTTTGACGAATTGCTACGTCGACGAAAATTGCCACTACCCAAGGAGGTAACCTATTGGGATCTTGCCTCGCTGATCGATACCGTTCACTTTGAGCATGGTATTCCCTGCTTCCGGTTCACCGGTCAGACGGCGGCACAATGGCTACAACAATTAAAGCGACACCAACCGGAGTGTTTTGACAGTGCCTGGAATTGGTTTTGTCAGTTCGCAAAAGACAAGTGGCCAGCGCTGTCCCACATAGCCAGCAAGTATGATGGGCGTTACAGCACCCGCTTAGCTTTGCCGCCACTCCAATCATCATTACCTGATCTGATCAAAAATACCCGCCTGAAAAAATCCTCCGTCACACAATGGCTGGCAACACTGCAAAGCCTGACAGGAAAGGGACTCAAACAGGAGGAGTTGGATGAATCAGGGGTGCTGAATCGGTTACGGCAGAAAGCCGCAGAGACCATTCTCACTCAGAGTGAGGTATTGGCCATGATAGACCTGCGGCATGTGCAGCCCTCCATGCTGTGCGAGGCGCGATTAGGATATAACGCACTTGCGGGCTGGCAGCCCTGTTGTCAGCGTATCTCTTTCAAGGAATACAAGCGCCGTGGACTGCTGGGAAATACCCCTGCGACCTTGCACATCATCCGTTACCAACATCGATCAGTGGGTTGGAAAATTGTTCGAACCAGGCACCGTGATCTTTTTTCAACCAGGATCGACTGGTGGTGCGTCCTGGATGAGCATGGCAAACGAATTGAGCAACCACTGTGCGGTTTTCCCGATCCAGAAGATGCGATTGCATATGCTGAAATGCGGATCAGTGAGCATTTTCATGCATGGGCCAAAGACCAACCGATTCCAAAGTGGGAGCAATACGCACAGGCTGGCGGCAGAGATTATCGTGAAATATTGATAACCCTTGAGGATTGGCCGGAAAGCTACTATTCGCGCCACTACAGCACACGCAATGTCCTGATTCATATCCGAACCAGCATTTACAACACAGAGGAAGGCCGGCGTATCCTGTTCCTGGATGAAATCCAGAGCGATTGGCACGCAGATCTTAACGCCAACAAAAACAAACCCAGAACAGTAGCGTTACCGCCCGCACCCTATGGGAAAGAGTGGCCCCTTATGGCCATGAAGCTGATGCTCTGGTGGGCACAGCGCCAAGGCATGGATGGCCTAGCATGGAGCACGCCCGAGTTACAGGCGGATCGCTGGATGAATCCACCAGAAATGCTCTATCGCAGCCGGTTGCCTGAGGTGGCACAGCAATTGGCAAAGGCTCTTGGCATTGAATATGGGCACTGCCTTGTGGAACTACGAGACCGCGATAGGATTGTCAAACGGTCGCCCCGAGGTTGGCTGGTCTGTAATCAGTACGGCACACCCGTGACCAAGCCTTTCCGCCAGAGAGACCAGGCCGAAACGTTTGCAGATTTGACTTGTTTTCCTCTCGTTTGCGAATTGCCAGTACTTTGGGTTGATAGCATGTCATCTCTACGAACAACCCCACTGTATGGCGTGTTCGCACTGGGTTGATTGCGGCTTCAGTCATCCGCCACATGAACAATCTGATTCAAGGCTGCTGCATGAAGGTAGGATTGTGCGGGACATTCAAGCTAAACAAGGCAGAGCAAATCGAAATCAGTTCGGTATAAGTCGGTTTGTCTGTCTGGCAGCCGTCATCGCGTTGGCACAGTCATTGTCCTGCAGATAGCTTTTCAATTTTCCGCTGGTATAGCGTGAATTGCAGTCTATCAAAACTTCTGTGCGCTCAACTGGATGATTGAAATACCAATCAACAGGCTTCGGACTGCGCATCCATCCAACCAGTAGGTAGAGCGCAGCTCCAATAGCCAGTGTTGAGATCCAAAAAGTTGCTCGTGACATGATCGGGTTCCAGTAAGCAAGCCTAAATATTGTTTCATCATAGCCTTAGCTGTTGATTTCAGCAGGCGATCATTGGATGGAGATTTCATGGAAATGGAATTTAAGAGCCATACTAGGTTGTTGTGAATTGATCATTGCCAATTGCTTGCCATTGATGGCTCGGGAAATTAATCAGGCGGTTGTGATCGACACCAGCAGATCAGAAGTATTCAACATCATCAGACGCCCCCATTTCAGCGGCTGCGTAGTCTGCCAGCCACTCATCATTGTTCAGGCAAAATCTAGCGTCTTCAGGTGTGCATCGTCGCACATCGGAACTTTGGGGTGTTTCTCTCGCTAGAACGCTAGAGCCCGCGCCTTTATTGGGTTTCAGCGTTTTTTCATCTGCTAGAGGGGGTGGGGTTCTAGCGTATGTGAAATGGCTGGAACCCGCGCCGTTATTGGCGTCTAGCGTTCTAGCACTTAGAAAAGCGATTTCGGGCCTGTGCTCTGCATCAATAAACGTTTCGTACTGCTCCTGTAGGGGTGGGTGTAAAAAATTCTTTAAATTGACGTCTTGTGTCTCGATCGCTAAATATCTAGAAAACGCCTCATTAAACTGGTTCAGTTCGTACCCTCTGCGATTGCCTTCGCCGCTGATCCAGAGTTGCTTGGGTTTGATGCCAAACTCTGCCAGCCGACTACAAAGCTGTTTGGCGCTCAGTTCGCGCCCCCGGTTGTAAGTGGCCCATGCCGACTCTTCATCACTGCACAGTTCAGCCAGCAATTGGGCGGTGTGCAGTTTATCGGTCCTCCTTCTGGAAAATGCGTTCTGAATATCGGTCAGCAGTTCCTGGTTGATGCTGGGTGCGGCTTCCACCGATCCTGCAATATGGTGTGCCGCATGACGCGCCCAAAGCGGCCAGGCGCCTCCGGCAATATCCGCAATGGCAATCAGGCCCTCCCAGTTGTCGGCAGCACGATTGTCTAACCCGAAAGGTGCAGGTGTAGCGCAGGCAAACTGATCGGCAATATCTTGAGTCCAGCGCATTAGCTTGCGTTTGGTGTCGGTGAAATAGCGGGCAGAATCGCGGCGCAATGGTGAGGTCTTTTCTGTGGGGAGTTTGCGGCGCAGATTGAAGATGATCGAGCGGCTAACCAGTGAATCCGTCAGATTCTTGGCTGCAATCCCTGAAAGTGCTTTGGCACACCAGGTTGAAAACGCCTTGGGTTCGTAATCATCACCCACCGTCCGCAGGACAAACGCATTGCGCCGGGTGTGGCCGGAATTGATCACACCTACCAGTTCTGGATTGTCGCGCATGAAGGTGTCCACCTCGTCGATAAACAAGGTTGGCTGCCATTTCTCAATAGCGCGAAACATGGCGGCAGCGCTGACACTGGCCACGGGTAGCGGCTTAAAGCAAAGGTGAGAAAGTGCCTCAAGCATGACTGATTTGCCGCAACCCTTTTCCGGGGCGCTGATCAGGGCAATAGGCATCACGGTAGCCCGATCAATCAGCCAGGTTAAAGCACACCACAAAGCCCCAGCGCGTAACGCTTCCTTGTCGGCAATCACATAACGTTGTAGCAGTTGGAGCACCTCACCCAGTACGGCATCACCATGTACGGGGTCTGGCCAAGGTTCAATGTCATCGAACAGTACCATGGTGCCTTGCTCGGCTTCGGCCTGAGCAGATGCCCGTTCTTTTCTGGCTGAAATCACCAGTTTATCCAGCACACTAGCCCGGATGCCCAAGGATTCGGCGGCACCTGCCCTGCGACGCTCATACTGCAGCAAGGGGAGTGAGGCCAGATCAGCGATCAATGCATCCTCATGGTTCGAGGTGTCAGCAGATCGTTGTTGACCGGACGCTGCGGGATCTGAGGTGGCCATGCCAACATTGACCAGCATTGGTGCTCTTACTTGCCGTGCCACATCTTCCAGTCCTGCCAACTGGTGCAGGTCGTTGAAGTCGCTGGGCAGGTTTCCGCTTTCCTGCTGGCGCAGATGGATTTGCTCGGGGGAGAAGAATGGACAGCACCATCTGGCATTACCGTGCAGTGCGGCGGCTTTCTGTGCTGCTTTCTGGCCGGTCTGGCTTTCGTCGGTATCTCCGGCCACGATCAGCGCCAGTTCTGGCAGTGACTTGAACAATCGTTCTGCAATCACTGGCAGATTGCCGGCATTGAAGGCCACCACCACGGGCAGATCGGTAGCGGCTCGCAGACTCACCCCCGTTGCCCAGCCTTCGCACAAAATGGCCTCGGCGGCACCGGCCAACTTGCCCAGTACCAGCGAACCGTTCTTGACCTGGCCACCGGTCAGGAAGCGCTTGTTGCCGTCCTCGCCAATCAGTTGCAGGTTGACCAGTTCGCCCCCTACGCGGATCGGCAGCACCAGCATCTGCCGCAACTGCTTCACGCTTTCGGGCCAGATCCCTTTGGCCAACAGGTACGGGTGATCTGCATCTACATCGCGGGCTTCATTCCACAGGCGGGCGGCTTTGATCCTGGCGGCATCGCGTTGCTGACGTTCGATCTCAGCGGCGGTTTCTGCTGCTGCCTTGCGCTCGGCTTCCAGTACGGCGCGTTGCTCGGGTGTGGGTGGTGTGTAGGGTGTGCTGGGCATCCAGCCATTGGCCTTGGCTTCATGGAACAGGCTTGCAATGGATACCTTGCCGCCAGCCTTGATGCCTTTCCAGACGGCTTTGGCACTCTTGGCGTGGTAGTTATCTGCGGTCTGGCTCCAGCTATCCCATACCGGAAAACCGGCATCGCCCAGCTCGGATTTGATCGCCATGGCCATGCGTACCCAGCAATCTCGATCATGGGCAGGAATGTGGGCTAAGGCTGTGGCAATGTCATGGAATGGAAGATCAGGGACATTCATGGGCAGCCCCCTCACTCTCGCCAAACAGATCTGCCTGTGCAGCAACAGCGCCAGCCTTCACGCCAGGCCGCGTCCATTCTGGTATGCCCATGCTGTATTCGGCCACATTGCGGCGCTCGCGCCCCCGGAAAGAAATGCCAGGCAGGATACGGGTCTTAATATTGAAGCCCAGTTCGCGCAATTCATGTATCCGTGCTGCGGTTTCCGGGATGGCATGATCTGCTGTCAGAGTGAATGACAAAATTGGCCCATGCTCGCGGATCAGCGCTAACACCTCAGCGCATTGGCCGGAAATAATCGGCACGGTAGAATGGTTTTGCACGTTCCGGCCGTCATTCTCCGCAAAAGGATGGCGGCTTTTCTTTAGCATGATCGCCCCCTCATGCTGCTTGCTGGTCAAGCCAAGCGCGCACTTCTTCGGCCTTCCAGGCAGTGACGTTTTCGGAGAGCTTAATGGGCTTGGGGAATTTACCAGCAGCAATCCAGCGCCAAATGGTGACCGGCGATACCGGAACCGGTGCGGGTGCATCCGGCCTCTTGGGGTTGCGGGCAAGTTGCGAAAGCCGGACAAAGCCGGTAGCGGGGAGGCCGGAATAATCGCGGCGAGTGGCGGCTTGAGTAATTGTGGTAGCCATGCTTTGCATCTCCTTGATGCGGTTTGCAGTGGCTTCGCATTAAATACATCATGGTTTAGTAAGGCACCGGGGGAATCATTTTTTGATTTCCCCGTGCTTCCGACTTCTCTTTTTTTGTCGCTCGTATAATCGCCTTATCGTGTCAGGTGATTTGCAACATTCATCGGCCACTTCTTGATACGCTTCGGTAGCGGTTTTTCCACTTCGGATGATTCTGCTCACTGACAGCATGATGAATCCAAGCGGATTTAGTGCCTTTTTCTCCCTGCCGGCCTTAGGTGGATGAATGTGCAAACTTTTCAGTGTGTACTTTTTCTCAAAGGCATCGTTCATGGCCTCCCACACGACATCTGCGAATGCAGCCCTAGCCGGGGCTGGCAACAAATCGTCCTTCAACAATAAAGTGGCAAGGGTGATTTGAAACGAGTCAAACTTTATCTCGTCTTTACTCTGAATTGACCACTTCCGAACCAAATCTTCGGCATATGGTAGCCAGTCATCAAGCTCATCGCCGGCATAAGCAAATTTCCATATTTCATGCTCTGGTAAAAACATCCTGCCCCCTGTAGGCACCTATCCCTGTGAATGATTGCCAGCGCCAGCGGGTCAGGGCGATTGGCCGATCTAGGCGCGGCAAACTCGGTTATGCGGTTTTCTGTCTGCCTTTGAGTGGTATCACGTTGTACGGCTTGCCGGTAATCAGCGCGTCCAGCAGTGAAGCCCACTTGTCCAGGGCGTCCCGGCGCTCGTCGAAATAATCATGCTGGTTGTAGATGCCTTCCACGCCTTTGAGCTTGTGATTCAGGCAGCGCTCAGCAATATCCGGCAGTACCCCCAGCGCAGCCAAATGGGTGCGAGCGGTGCGGCGCAGATCATGAATGGTGAATGGTTCCAGACCATGCTTAACCTTGGCCAGTGCCACGGACAGCGTGGATTCACACACGTGCGGCAACATGCGTTGCTGCATCTTGCGGGCAGGGAGAACATACGGGCTTGCCCCAGCCAGGCGTTTCAGCGTCTCCAGCCATTCCAGCGCCAGCGCTGGCAGGGGAATATCAATCTGCTCTTCGGTTTTGGTGCGTTCTGCCGGTAAGTGCCACACCGCATTGGGCAAATCAAACTCATCCCAGCGGGCGGCCAGTAGTTCCATTTTCCGCACGCACAGCAGCAACAGCAGCTTGATGGAAAGATCGTTTTCCACGCTGAATCCCTTGGCGTTCGGCATGGCTTCAAACAGCGTGACCAGTTCTTCACGTGACAAGGCACGGCGGCGGGCTTCTTCCTTGCCGCCAGCATCGGAAAGATCAAAGGCGCTGGCCGGGTTCACTTCCATCATGTGCCGCTTGATGCCGTAATCGAACACGCGGCGAATCCAGCGGAGTACATCATTGGCAATGGTCGGCGCTCCCCGCTTCACGATGGCTTGCAGCATGGCGTCGATATGGCGCGGCTTTACTTCATCCAGCTTGATTTTGCCGATATTGGGTTTTATGTCTTTCTCGATGCGAGCACGCACGATGTTGGGATGCTTCCAGCGGCCCACGATCATGCGCTCGAAATACTCATCGGCCAGTTGCCCCACGGTGAGAGCGGCTTTCTCTGCTTCGATTGCTGCCACGGCATCAGCCTTGCGGGCCTGCTTCTCTGCTGCCACGTCATAACCCAAGGCAATGCGGGCATTCATTTCCTTGGCCGTCTTGCGTGCTGCTGCCAAGGATAGATCGGCATAGCTGCCTAGTACCATCACGCGGGCTTTCCCTTCGAAGCGATAGCGCAAGCGCCAAACCGGAACGGCGTAGCCTTCGCGGTAACACAGCACCAAGCCATTACCATCACTGCGTGCATCGAATCGTTCCCCAGCCTGCATCCACGCCTTGATTTGCATGTCTGTCAGCCTTGCCATGATTCCCCCTTTTCAAACTCAATCGTGACAGTCATGCGCTTTGCACCTTGTAGCGATGCCTCTCTCAGCAAAGCTGAAAAGGTTCTGGCTAAATCTTTGTCGCTGTCGTTCTTCCGCTTATTTCCAATGGCGGCAAGCACACTTTCGCCAGTGTCGAGCATCTGCGTATAGCTGCGTGCAAGCTCTCTGGCGGCATCTATGGACATTCCCGGATAGCGGCCAAGGCTCAGCTTGTGCCGCTTCCCGGACTGCTGGAAACGGAAAAGCCACACAGGGGATTGGTAGTTATCTTTGAATGACAAGTACAGCCCGCCGCCATCACTGCGCATCTGAAACCGCTCCCCGGACTCGATCCAGTGAGAAATAATTTCATCGGTAAGCTTTGCCATATCGTTTCTCCGGCGTATGTACCCATAACTGAGGGGATTATTTGCCAGTGGGGGTACAAATGGGTACACAGAAAATGTGTAATTTGATGTTACGCCGTGACACTGCAAGAGGCAACAAAAAACCCGAAAGCCTTGTGGAATGCGGGTTTGTGCAGTTCAGCGATACAGGATGAAACATCATTCAATATTCTGGACCTGCTCTCGCATCTGTTCGATCAGCACCTTGAGCTCCATCGAGGTACGGCTGCTGTCCACCGATACGGATTTGGAACCGAGCGTGTTGGCTTCGCGGTTGAGTTCCTGCATCAGGAAATCCAGCCGTTTGCCAGCGTTGCCGCCCTTCTTGAGGATATGGCGCAGCTCGGCGATGTGCGCGGTCAGGCGATCCATTTCCTCGGCCACGTCGATACGCTGGGCGAACAACACGATTTCCTGGCGAATGCGCTCGTCATCCTGCGTACCCAGCGCATCGACAAAGCGCTGGGTGAGCTTGGCCTCATAATCGGCCACGATCTGCGGCATGCGCGGGCGAATTTCGGCAACCAGCGTTTCCATTTGCGCGGCACGATCAAGCAGCAGGCCGGCCAGCTTTTCACCTTCGCGTGCGCGGTTGGCGAGGAAGTCTTCCAGCGCGCGCTCGAGCAATTCCAGCGCGGTACTTTGCAGGGTTTCCGGCGGCAGGGCATCGGTGGCCATCACGCCGGGCCAGCGCAGTACTTCGCCGATACCCAGCGGTCGGGCCTCGGGGGCCAGCGCAGAAAGTTCGCGACCCAGGTTGAGCAGGTTTTCTGCCAGCGCGCGATTCAATTGCAGGCTGCTGTTGGCCACGCCCTGCTGGCTGTTGAAGGCGATGCGGCATTCCACCTTGCCGCGATTGAGACGGGCGGCCAGCTTTTCCCGGATTGCGCTCTCCAGCGCCCGGAATTCTTCAGGCAAGCGCATCGAGACATCCAGAAAGCGGTGGTTGACTGCGCGCAGCTCCACCTGAAGCGTGCCTTGTGGCCATTCGCGCTGCGCACTGGCATAGCCAGTCATGCTGTAGATCATTTTTTGTCCAGTCATGCGTGTGTAACGGGGGGAAAAGCTGCAGTTCGCTTTGCGTTTCCTTTACTTTCCCGGCCCCTAAATCCAAAATCCGAGATCGAACAACAAGAATATAGTGAATCCTCGAGGATGGCGAATCCCAGCGTCGAGCCGCTGCAGCGCGGCTACCAGTTGCAGAACTACACCATTGCCAAACTGCTGTCTGCCGGCGGTTTCAGCATGGTGTATCTGGCGCATGACGAGAACGATTATCCGGTGGCAATCAAGGAATACCTGCCCAATTCGCTCGCACTGCGCCGGGAAGGCGATGTGCTGGTTCAAGCCAGCAATGAAGGCAATGATCTGCTGTTCAAGCACGGGTTGAAATGCTTTTTCGAGGAAGGCAAGACGCTGGCGCGAATCCGCCATCCGAACATCGTGCGCGTGATCAACTTCTTCCGTGCCAATGAAACCGTCTACATGGTGATGGAATACGAGCGTGGCCGTACCCTGCAAAAGGAAATCCAGCTCAAGCGCGATCGCGAAGGCGTGAGTGAAACGCTGATCCGGCATGTGTTCTACCAGATTCTGAATGGGCTACGCGAAGTGCACCTGCACAAGCTGCTGCACCTCGATATCAAACCGGCCAACCTGTATATCCGCAAGGATTCCACGCCGCTGCTGCTCGATTTCGGCTCGGCACGCCAAGCACTTTCAGGCGAACACAGCCGGTTGGCACCGATGTATACACCGGGTTTCGCCGCACCGGAACAGGGTCGGCGCAGCGATCAGCTCGGCCCCTGGACCGACATCTATGGTGTGGGCGCTTCGATGTATGCCTGCATTGCCGGCATGCCGCCCCCCTCAGCCGAGGATCGTGAAAAGAATCCGAAACTGCTGCAGGACATCACCACCAGCTTTGCAGACCGCTACTCGCCGGAACTGCTGCGTATCGTGGATAGCTGCCTGCGTTTCGATTGCAATGAACGACCGCAGAGCGTGCATCAACTGCAGAAAATGTTGCTGGAAAAACCCTCCGCTCCCCGCAGGAAAAAATCCGTGCTGCATGTACTCAAGCGTAAATGGCAAGTGATCACCCGCAGCCGCAGCGAAGACAATCCATGAAATTCACCATTTATCAGGACAGCCGCAAGGGCGGCCGCAAATCGAACCAGGACCGGGTTGGCTATTCCTACAGCCGCGATGCCTTGTTGCTGGTGGTGGCCGACGGCATGGGTGGCCACCTGCATGGCGAAGTTGCCGCGCAGATCACGGTGGAACTTGCCTGCGACCAGTTCCAGAAACGCGCCAAGCCGGTGGTACCGCGCCCGGCACAGTTCCTGAGCGACACGCTCAACATGTGTCACGATGCCATTTTCAACTACGCCAGTACGCACCGCATGGTGGAAGTTCCGCGTACCACCTGCGTGGCTTGCCTGGTGCAGGATGGCATCGCCTATTGGGCGCATGTGGGCGATTCGCGCCTGTATTTGCTGCGCAACGAAAAGATCCTGGCGCAAACACGCGATCACTCCAAGGTGCGCAGACTGGTGGATGAAGGCGTGATTACCGCGGAAGAAGCGCGGCATCATGCCGAGAAAAACAAGGTTTACACCTGCCTGGGTGGCTTTTACCCGCCAGAAATCGAATCGGGCGGCAAAGTGGCGCTACAGGATGGCGATACCCTGCTGCTGTGTACCGACGGCGTGTGGGGCGAGTTGACCGAGCCGGAGCTGATCCATTTCCTGAGCGCCTTTCCGGCACTGTTCGCCCTGCCGCAATTGCTCGATAAAGCCGAAATGCGCGGCGGGCACGAGGGCGACAATCTGTCGGCCATTGCGGTGAACTGGCACGAGGCCGAGGAATCCGGAAGCCGCGACCGGGATTTCATTTCGACGCAGAAACTCGATATCGATACCGTGATCAGCACCCACATGAGCCAGCTTGGCACCGCCACGCCCGGCGAGGTCACCGAGGACGATATCGAGCAGGCGATCGCCGAGATCCAGGCGGCGATTCGCAAGTATTCGAAATGATTCTGGCGTAGGTCGGGTTTCAACCCGACACACTGCCGATGCAGTCGGGTTAAAACCCGACCTACGGCACGCGGTAGCCTTCAGGTCGAGGTGGGCGCAGTGTGTAGCGCCAAAGGTTGTTAGTTCAGCGCCTGCGGCGCATGTTTAGGTGCCGTTTCCGCACGGCGGGCAGGAAAGGGGCTTTGCGTCGCCAAAGCCCCCTTCACCCCAAAGGCGACCCCGCTGCCACGCCCTTCGGGTTCCCTGTGCTTCTCGCCAAACGCGGCGGCTGCGAAACTCGCCCTGCGGGCTCAAACAGTCCTCGCCGAATTCCCGCGTTTGACTGCGATGCTCGGCGTAGCAAGGGGAAAGGGTGGTCCTGCACTCAGCATCGGATGCTTGATTGTGGCAAGAACATCCTGATTCCGGTTCAGTATTCAATACGCGCCCTTGCCGGTCAGTACCGTGCGTACCGTCTTGCACAGGATCGCAATGTCGTACCACAGGTTCCAGTTCTTCACGTACCAGGCATCGAGCGCGACACGCTCGGCATAGGTGGTCTCGTTGCGCCCGGATACCTGCCACAAGCCAGTCAGCCCCGGACGTGCTTCCAGATAGAAATCCACGCGTTCGGCATAGCGTTCCAGCTCGGCTTCGATGATCGGGCGTGGGCCGACCAGGCTCATTTCGCCCTTCAATACGTTCCACAACTGCGGAATCTCGTCCAGGCTGGTCTTGCGCAGAAACGCACCGATCGGCGTGATGCGCGGGTCGTCTCTGAGCTTGAAATCCTTGTCCCACTCGGCGCGTGCTACCGGGTCGGTGGCAAGCAGATGCTCGAGCACTTCCTTCGAGTTGTACACCATGGTGCGGAATTTCCAGCACTTGAACGGCTTGCCGTTCATGCCAACACGCACATGGCCGAAGAACACGCCGCCCGGCCCGCCCTGGCGCTTGATCTGCCACCCGACATAGGCAAACAGCGGTGCCAGCAGCAGCAGGCCGAACAGTGCACCGCAGAAATCGAACACGCGCTTGACCAGCATCAGCGAAGGCATGGCCAGATTGTTGCGCACGCGCAGCATCAGCACTTCGTGGCTGAAGAAATGGTTGGCAGTCAGGCCGAACAGCGGCAGGCCGGCCAGCGGCGGCACCACGTGCAGATCCTTGTAGCGCAGGCTAAGCAGCTCGATTTCTCCCTGCAGCGTGTGCAATTCTTCCGCGCTCAAGGCTACCGTCACATGCGGGTAATTCCGGCTCTGCAGCCATGCCTGCAATTCGCCCTCGCCCAGCCGCACCACCGCCGGCATGCCGGGAGCGAATGCATCTTCATCCTGCAGGCCGATCTTTCCGACGGCGACAAAATGCATCACGTCGAATCCGAGCAAAGGCTCGCTGCGCATGGCCTGCCAGGCATCGCGCGCATTCTGGCCACAGCCGATGATCACGGTGGGCAGGCGCCAGATGCCGCAAGCCAGCAGCCAGGCCTTCATGCGTGCACGCAGCAGCGGTACCAGCAGCAATGCCAACCCCCAGGAAACCGGCCACAGAAAACGCGAGATCGGCCATTTGGCGAACAGCACCACCATGCCGTTCAGGAGCGCCGCCAGCAGCAGGCTCTTGAAAATTTCCAGCAGCTCATCCCAGAACGGCAAACGCAGGCTGTAATGGCCGCGCCACCAGAAGGTGGCGACGGTCAGGCCGCCCAGCAACATAAATGCCAGCGCCTGCTGATTGCCCTCAACCTGCCACCAATAGGCAAAACCGCTGCCGATGCGATGCCCGCGCAACAACACCAGCAGAAATACGGCACCGGCAAAGGCCAGCATCAATGCGACAAAATCGGCACACGCCAGCCAGGGTTTGGCGCGCGTGGCGCCCTGTTGTGCAACCATGTTCAATCCTTCAATCCGTAGGCACGATCCAGTGCTGTCATCATGGTATCAAGCGAATAATGCGTTTGCGCAAAAGCGCGGGCCTGTCCGCCCAGGCGGTCACGTTCAGTCCTGCTGGCAATCAGGGTTTGCAGGCGGTCGATGAATTCGGCACGGTCATTGGCCAGCCAGCCGTTTTCGCCGTTTCTGACCAGATCCCGATTGCCGACCACATTGGTCGCCACCACTGGCAGCCCGGCTGCCATCGCCTCGATCACGGCCACCGGCAAGCCTTCCCAGCGCGATGTCTGGATATAGATATCGAGCATGGCCAGTTGTTTGAGCGCTTCGGCGCGATCCACCCAACCGCTGAGCGTTACCCCTGCAGCTTTTAATGCCGCTTCGCCCGATTCATCGCCACCGCCGATCCAGATGAATTCGACACCATCCGCCTTGAGCGCTGCGGCAATGCTGGCGAACAGTTCCGGATTGCGCGCAAGCGCGACGCGGCCGACGGTGCCGATACGTACCATCTCCTCGTTACCGGCCGCGGCCGGAATCGTTGCCAGATCAACTGCGTTGTTCACCACCACCACCCGGCGGGTCAGATGGGAACGGACCTGTTCGGCTTCTGAGGGCGAGCAGGCGATGAAGGTCACCGGAATGCGCGCGAGCAGCTTTTCGATCAGCAGGAAGACCGTGTTCTTGAGCCGGCCTTCGGCGCGCTGCAGAAACGACAGCCCGTGCGGCGAGAAAAACCAGCGCGGCCCGTGCACGAACAGGCTGACGATGCGTCCCAAGGCACCCGCCTTGCTCGAATGCAGATGTACCACGTCCGGCGTGATGCGGCGGATTTCCGCAGCCAGCATCCGGCCGGCATGCCAGTCGGCAGCGGGTTGGATCGCACGGACCATCGGCAGTTGAATGAAGTCGATACGTGCATCGAACAGCGCGCGCCAGTTGGCGGGCGTTTCCTCGCGCAGCGAGTGGATCACCGTGACGCCATGGCCGGCCTCGGCCTGACAGTTGGCAATGGCACTGACCATCGACAGGGTGCCGGCACCGAAGGATTCGACAACGTGGACGATGCGGGCCATCAGATGGCTCCTTGTGGCATGTGGCGGCGAGATGGATGGGTGTTATGCGCCTTTGGCGCTTCATTTGGGTGCCGGTTCCGCCCGGCTTGGCGGGTTACTTTCTTTGTGTCTGCAAAGAAAGTAACCAAAGAAAGCAGCCCCCGCCCTGCGGCCCTCCGGGCTACCCTCAGTCGGTCGCGAGTCTGGGTCTCGCTCCACTCCTTCGGCGCTGGGCCCAAGGGAAGCAAAAACCGTTTGTCTGTGCTGGCGGCGTGAACATTGCTCACCAAACCCAAGCTAGTCTTATTGCTGCTGCCCGTGGTTATGCCACCCTCTTCCCCTGAAGCCAGCCGAGCATCGCAAGCAAACACGGGAATTCGGCGAGGACTGTTTGAGGGCGCAGCCCGAGTTCCGCAGCCGCCGTGTTTGATGAGAAGCGCAGGGAACCCGCAGGGCTGGCGGTCGGGGTCGCCTTTGGGGTGAAGGGGGCTTTGGCGACGCAAAGCCCCCTTCCTGCCGGCCGTGCGGAAACGGCACTCAAACACTGCACCGAAGGTGCATAGCATCCTGTAACCTAGACCCCGCTCAAAAACAATTCGCGCACCGCGCATGAAACTCACCCCCGCAGCCACGTCTTGAGCTTGAATACCAGCGCATACGGCAATGCCATCAGCAGCAGTGTGCGCAGCATGCCGAACCACGCCGCATTGCTGCGATCGCGGTTACGCCACTGCAACTTGAGGCGGGACTGCAGCTGGCGCTTGCGCCGGGACAGCGAAATTCCATTCGGATCCAGTTCATAGCGGATCAGCACATCGGGCAGATTGGCCACCGGAAAGACCTTGGTGAACGACCAGAACAGCGCGTAATCCTCGGCTGCCGGCACATCGGTCGGATAAAAGCCGGTGGTTTTCAAGGCCTCGGTACGGAACATCACCGTCGGGTGGATGAAGGGTGAATTGCGCTTCATCGCCCACCAGATCGCGCGGTAATGCCCAGGATGCCGCAGCACAAACTGCTCAACGCCCTCGGCATCGACCATGCTGGCCGCGCCACCCAGCAGCATCACATCCGGGTACTCCTCCAGAAAAGCCAGCTGGCGGGCAAAACGGTCCGGCAGGTTTTCGTCGCCACAATCCAGACGGGCAACGAATTCGTAACCTTTCTCGGTAATCCATGCCAGCCCGGCATTGAGCGCATGCTCGATTCCCCGATTCTGCGGCAAGCGCAGGAAATGGACTTCGCCCCGAGCAACGAAAGCGGCGCGTGCGGCTGCTTCATCCAGCGGCTGGCGGGTGCTGCCGTCATCGACCACCAGTACGTCGCACGCTTCGTCACGGCCAATGGATGCCAGCGATCTGGCCAGCCCTTGCGGGTTGTTGTAATGCGGAATCAGGCAAATCAGTTTGTTCATGACCAGGATTTCACTCCCAAGAGACGCTTCACGCGTTGGGCAAAGGAAAACGGAACCACTTGCCATAGCAGTGGCTTCATCAGCAGCAGGGCCGAGCGGGGCGCCCAGTCGAAATGGCGCCACAGCACTTTCAGGCGGGAGCGCTGCTGCAATTTGCGCTTGGACAGCGAGATACCCTGCACCGTGTATTCGGTGCGCACCAGCACTTCGGGCAGGTTGGCAGTCTGGTAACGGGCGACGAATTGCCAGAAGTAGGCAAAATCTTCGGCCGCCTTGCAATCGGTCGGATACAGACCGATTTCCCTGACCGCCGAAACCCGGAACATCACGGCCGGATGGGTGAAGGCGTTGTCATCGTGCATCTGGCGCACGATCTCGGCATGCGTCTGCGGCTGGCGCAGGGTGAAGCGGTCACCGCTTTCATCGAAAAACACCACGGCCGAGCCAAGCAGGGCGACATCGGGATGCGCATCCAGATATCCGGCCTGGCGCGCACATCGATCCGGTACATTGAGATCGCCGCAATCGAGCCGCGCCGCATAGGCATAGCCCGATTCCACGATCAGTGCCAAGCCGGCATTCAGCGCGTGCTCGATACCGCGATTCTGCGGCAGGTACAAAAATTTCAGCTCACCCGCCGCACGCCATGCGGCACGGGCCAGTGCTTCATCGAGCGGTGCGCGCGTGCTGCCATCATCGACCACGATCGCGTCAACCGGCTCGTCCGGCCCGACCGAGGCTAGCGAGGCGGCCAGCCCTTGCGGGTTGTTGTAATGCGGGATCAGCAGGGCAATGCGGTTCATGACTTACTTCTGCAAGGCTTTTCTGGCCAGCGCAGGCAACTGGCCCTTGGCCTGCTGCGCTTTCAGGGTTTCCAGCTCGGCGAGTTTGAGCTTGGCATTGGCCTGCTGCAGTGTGGCGTAGGTTTTCAGCGCGAACTCCCAGCCTGCCAGCGGGCTATCCACCGCCTTGCCGGCCGCCAGCTGCGCACGGGTGTTGCCGGCCAGATAAGCCACCAGCAACATCTGGCGGTAAACGTCATCCTCGGCACCACCCGACTTGGCATCGCCAAACAGCCACGGTGTAGTTTTGGCACTGATCTGGAAAGAAACGTCCTTGCTGTCATTGGCGAACTGCATGACGGTATTGGCAGCAGCCGAGGCCTCTGCGCCCAGGAAATCCTTTTCCAGCACGGCAATGGCCTGTTTCACCGCATCCTTGCCTGGCAGGGCGGCGGGCACGGATGCGGTGGCCACCGACGAAGCAGCGCCTGCCTCATCCGCGGCATGGGCAACCGGCACCAGCAGGCTGCAGGCCAGCAACAGGGAGAGAACGGGTTTCATGAGCAACTCCTGGTTGAATGCGAAGAATCAGTTTGGTCAGGCCGGGGGGCAGAAGGTTGCAGCAGGGCCATCCACTGTGCCAGCGAAGCCTGCGGGGTGTAATGGCTGGCGCGCGTGCGCAACCAGGCCGAGAGTTCGATCCGGCGTGGCAGTTGGGCGATGATCTTGCCGGCCAGCGCCGGCCCGCTGGTCTCGGCGGCGATAAAATCATCCATACGCTCGCCAAACAGCTCATAGACACCGCCGGCATGCGTCGACACCACGGGCAAGCCCTGCTGCATGGCCTCCAGCACCACCAGCGGGCAGCCCTCGAAACTGGAGGTCAACAACAGTACATCCGCCTGGTGCAGGTAGTCGGCGACATTATCCCGCCGCCCGGCAAAATCCAGCAGTTCGCGCAAATTGCGCCGGCTGGCTTCGTCGCTTAACCACCCCTGCAGCGGGCCATCGCCGACAATGGTCAATCGGGCAGCGATACCCTGCGCCTGCAGGGCTTCCAGGGTATCCAGCCACAAATGCGGCTGTTTTTCTTCGGCGATGCGTCCGACGAAGAGGATCTGAAGCGGCTTGGTCGCCCCCTCTCCCCAACCCTCCCCCCCACAGGGGGAGGGAGAAAGCAGGCTGGAGGGTTCGACAAAATTCGGCAGCACCTGCCAGCCCGGTTGCACCGGCAAACCGATCCAGCGCGCCATGGAATCGCGCGCATGGCTGGAGACGAACACCAGCTCAGCAATGCGCCGGTACAGCATCTGGCAGGCATGTCGGTGAATCGGATTCATGCGCGCAAATGCATCGAGCTCCGCCTTGGGTCCGTGTACCCAGCCGATCAGGCGTTTGCCCAGCCCCAGGCTGGCAGCCCAGGCCATGTAGAGTGGCATCAGGAAGGTTGCGGCGATCACCACATCGGCATCGCGCAACATATTGCGCACCGCCCGCCAGCCGCGTGGCCAGGTCCAGGGTTGCCGTCCGTGCCAGACACCGGACAGATCATGCAGTGTCACCCCGGCCAGATGCTTGCCCCACAGATTGTGTGAACCGCCGAGCATCAGGATATGGATATCAAAGCCGCGCTGCGCCAGTCCTTCTGAGACCAGCGCCACGCAGCGCTCGACCCCGCCCAGGCCCAGATCGCGTACCAGGAAAACCACTTTCATTGCGGCAGCCTCCGGCATACCAATACCAGCTTGCTGCCCAGCATCAGCGTGTTTTGCAACGCCAGTGCAGCGATCAGGCCGAGCAAGGCGAATTGCAGGGTGAGACCCAGGGCCACGGCGCAGAACAGCAGATTGCTGCCCAAGGCCAGCCAGAACACCGGGCGCATCAGGTTCATCGCAGCGGCCAGCGGGTGCAGCGCCACCAGTCCGATCGCGAATACCTGCAGCAGGATGAAGGCAAAGCATTCAATCAGGTAGGCAGGTGTCAGGCCGAATCGGGCAAACCAGACATCACGCAGCACGTAGAGCAGGCCGGTAGCGATCAGCCCCGGCACCACGATCAGCCCGAATGCCTTCCACATCAGGCTCCAGGCGCGGCGCAACTGGCCATTGCCCACCATGCGCGAGAACTCGGGGAAAATGACTTGCGAGACCGGATTGGCCAGCAGCCCCACCGCACCGCCGAGTTTCTTGATCGCGCCATAAGCACCGGCAGCTTCCATACTGAGCAGCCGGCCAACCAGCAACTGGTCGATGTACTGGATCGGCAGATCGACCAGATTGGTGGCCCACAGCCAGAAGGCAAAACCCTTGAGTTCGTCCTTGCGCCGTTTTCCCTGGCACCAGGCCGTGACGATATTCGCCTGGCGCAATCCCAGCCAGGCGCCCCACAGCACACGCACGATTTCCGGCAGGGTAAAGAGCCAGGCTGCCGTGATCAGGTCAAGCGGCCAGCCAACCAGCTTCCAGCCCAGCAACAGCAGCAGCCGCAGCAGGCTGGGGCCGGCTGCAAGCAGCGCAAGGTTGAGAAATTGCCCTTGCAGGCGCAGGCGCCCGATCCAGGAAAAAGTGATCTGCTGCACGCCGCCCAGTGCAAACAGCAGGCTGGCAAGTATAGGCGTCGCCTCATTGCCCCAGACCGCCATGAAGAGCGGGGCACCGAGCGTGGCCAGCAGCAGGCCAGTCAGCGCCAGCGCATCCAGCGGCAAGGCAGTGGCCCAGGCATCCGCTTCGCTCGCACCGCCCTCGGCGGCACCGGTGGCGATGCGGGTAAAAACCTGCCAGCTCTGGAAATCGAAAAAACGGATCAGGGTCAGGGCGAATGCCTGCACCAGCGTCAGCGCCCCGTAACCGGCCAGGCCGATACCGTGAATCAGCAGGGGGATCACCGCGACGGTCGCCAGGGCCGAGACCACGTTGGCCAGCGTGAGCAGACCGGAGCCGGACAGGATGCGGATCAGGCGGGGATCAAGGGCCATGGATGATGACAGGAATGGGGCGGCCAATGGTATCGCGCAGCGCCGTTACGCGGGGTAACGGCGTTTGCGCGCGCGGTATTGGAACTTGTTTATGATCTGTCGCGAGAAGCCGTCAGCGGGGTGAAGCGCAGCGCAAAAACCGGAGTGTACAGGGAGTACATGAGGATTTTGAGCAGCACATGAGCCCCGATCACGGCTTCGCAGCAAGATCATAAGCAGGTTCTCAGCAGTAACCGTTCGGATTGTTGCTCTGCCAGCGCCAGCCATCTGCGCACATGTCGGCCAGCGTCTTTTCCGCCCTCCAGCCCAGTACTTCCAGGGCATAGGCCGGATCGGCGTAGCAGGCGGCAATATCACCGGGACGGCGCGCAACGATCTGGTAGGGAACCGGGCGGCCACTGGCCTGGCTGAAGGCGGCTACCATTTCCAGCACCGAATACCCCTGGCCAGTCCCGAGGTTGACCGTCAGCAGGCCCGTCTTGCCGGCCAGCTTCTGCAGCGCCTTGACATGGCCACG
>NZ_JBVVOL010000008.1:34638-159130 GCF_055810895.1 Formivibrio sp. oc-25
GCAGTGCGATATCCCACCCGTTGTCCGCCTTGTACAGATCGCGCAGCATGTCCTCGATCATCAGCTTGGAACGGCCATACGGGTTGGTGGCCGAGAGCGGGAAATCTTCCCGGATCGGCACGGTATGCGGGTCGCCATAGACGGTGGCGGATGACGAAAACACCAGTTTTTTCACGCCAGCAGCCTGCATGGCTTCCAGCAGCGTGAGCGTACCGGCGACATTGTTGTCGTAATACATGAGTGGCTTGGCCACCGATTCGCCCACTGCCTTCAACCCGGCAAAGTGCACGACTGCACTGAACTGCCATTTGGCGAACACGGCATCGAGCGCGGCGCGATCACGGATATCGGCCTCGACAAACTCGACTGCCTGGCCAGTGATGGTTTCCAGCCGTTTCAACACTTCCGGCTTGGCGTTGTAGTAGTTATCCAGAATCACCGGCTTGAAGCCGGCGGCAACGAGTTCAACCCAGGTATGCGAGCCGATGTAGCCAGCGCCGCCCGTCAGCAGAATATGCATAGCCATCCTTTCATTGTTTTTCCTGGCGCCAGAGCACGAATGTTGCGATACCCAACAGCAAAAGGGTAGGCAGCGATGCAGCCAATGCAGGCGGCAAATCGTACAGCACGCCCAGATGGCCCATGACCCGGTTGAGGAAGTTGAAACTCACGCCCAGCAGGATGCCGGCGAAAATGCGTATGCCGACATTGCCGCTGCGCCGTTGCAGCAGTGCGAACGGCAAGGCGATCAGCATCATCGAAATGCAGGCAACCGGGTAAAAAATCTTGTTCCACAGGGCGAGCTCATAGCGCGCCGATTGCTGGTTGTTTTCACGCAGGTGACCGATATAGGCGAACAGCGCACGCATCGACATGTCGGCAGGCTTGAGCATCAGCACCGAGAGCATGTCCGGATTGAGTGCGCTTTCCCAGGTACGCCCCGACATACGCGTGACACGGACCTGCGGCGTATCGACCGGGAACTCGGTCAGGGTGGCGCTGGAGAGCTGCCAGCTACCCTGATTTTCGTCATAGCTGGCGCTCTGCGCATCAACAATGCGCTGCAGGCGTTGCTTGTCGCCGAAGTCATAGATGCGTATGCCTTGCAAGGTCATGTCCGGGAGCATGGCGCTGATATTGGCGATCTGGTTGCCATCCTTGATCCAGATGCCCGAACGCGTATCGCCGACCAGCACCTGCTTGGTGGACTGAATACGATAGCGGTTACCGGCCTTGGAAGCAGCCGGTGCCAGGTATTCGCCCAGCACCACGGTGAGCAGGGCAAACAGCAGACCCAGCATGGCCAGCCAGGATGCCAGGCGCAACATGGATACGCCGGAGACGCGCATCACGGTCAGCTCGGAATTGCCTGCCAGCATCGACAGGGAATAAATACCGCCGATCAGTACCGCAACCGGCAGCAATTCGTACAGATGGCTGGGTATTTCAAATGCGACATAGATGACCGCATCGATGAAACGGTAGCCGTTCTTGCCGATTTCATCGAGCTCGCCCAAGAGGTCGAAGAAGGTAAACAGGCCAACCAGCATCAGCAGTGTGTAGCTGGCATGCAGCGCAATATCACTGCCGAGGTAGCGGGCAAGGCGCTTGATCATCGTCCGCTCCCCATGCGTGCGCGGCGCCGGAACAGGAATACGGCCAGCAGCCCGAAGGCAGCATGCAGCGGCCACATGCCGATCATGGCCGGCAATTTGCCGCCGGCGATCCAGGATTGCACGATATTGATGCAGTTGTAATAGAAGAAAGCGAGCGTCAGAGCAAAGATCAGGTTGAAGGCACGGCCGCCGCGTACATTGTAGAAGGCCAGCGGCACCGCCAGCAGGCTCAGGATCAGCCCGCAGATCGGCAGCGCAATGCGCCAGGCCAGCTCGGCCTTGTGCTGCGGATCGTTGCTGGCAAACAGCTCGGCAGACGGCATAGCCCGCACATTCGGGCTGACTGCGGTCTGCTTCGGCGCATCGACGCGCACCCGCCCCTGGGCGAATTCCATCGTATCGTAGGCGGCGCTGCCGGGCACACCTTCGAGCGCACGGCCCTGCTCCAGCATCAGCCAGCGTTCGCCGTTTTCATCCACATGCATGGCGCCATGCGCGGCGGTGATCACGGCGATCTTGTCATCGCGCCGGATCTGCACGAAGACATTGTTGCCCTGCTGCGCTTCCTCGGAAAAATTCTCGATGAAATAGACCCGCCCCGCTCCGCCCGATTCGCGGAATACGCCCGGCGCGATCTGGGTCGTATCTTGCTGGCGCAGCATCTGCTCGCGGTATTCGCGGTTTTTCTGCATGGCCCACGGCGAAACCCACAGCGACAGCACGGCCGTGACGATGGCAATCGGCAAGGCGAAACGCAGTACCGGGTTGATGAAATCGTAGATCGACTGACCGCTGGTGAACCAGATCACCATTTCCGAATCGCGCCACATGCGCGTCAGCGTGGCCAGCACGGTGATGAAGAGCATCAGCGAAAACAGCGTGGGCAGGTAACGGATGGCGGTAAAGCCCATCACGGTCCAGACCGCGCCCGAGGCCAGCACGCCCACGGCAGCCTCGCCCAGCAGACGTACGATCTGCGAGGTCATGATGATGAGCAGCAGCACCACGAACAGCCCAAACGCGAACCAGGTCATTTCGTGGATAAGGCTTTTGCGGAAGATCATGGCTGCTTTGACTTGCGTTGCGGGGTGGGAAATAATCGTTGGCATCACCCATCAGCCTGCGTTGCTGCCGTTACCGGTCAACGCTACCTAGCCGTCTGGAGCCAATCGTGGAATTTACCATAAAACAGCTTGCCCCTCTTGAAGCGACTGCCGACTGCCTGCTGTTGCCCGTGCTGGGCGACAAGCTTTCCGCCGCAGCCACCGAGATCGACGAGGCCCAGGGCGGCGTGCTGTCGCGGCTCGTTGCCGAGGGCGATCTCGCTGCCAAGGCCGGCAGCACTCTGCTGTTGCCACTGAGCGGCGGCCTGGCCAAAAAGGCCCTGCTGATCCAGCTGGGCAAGGAAATCAAGGTCAAAGCCCTGCGCGATGCCTTGCGTGCCGCCGCCAAGGCCTTGCTGGGCGCCAATTCCGCGAGTGCAGCAGTCTTTCTGTCCGGCCTGAAAAAAGTCGACTTCGATGCCGCGCTGGCCGATTTCATTCAGGCGCTCACCACAGAAAACTACCGCTTCGACCAATTCAAGAGCAAGCCCGATCCGGCAGCCAAGCTGGCGCACCTGGCCATCGCGCTGGGCAAGAAGGATGAGCACGATCAGGCCGAAGCTGCGCTGGCCAAAGGGCTCGCCATCGGCCACGGCGTGAATTTTGCCCGTGATCTCGCCAACCTGCCCGGCAATGTCTGCACCCCGGCTTACCTGGCCGATGCGGCAGCCGCCATGGCAGAGGAATTCAGCTTCCATAGCGAAGCGCTGGGCGAAGAAGCCATTGCCGAACTGGGCATGACTTCTTTCCTGTCGGTGGCCAAGGGCAGCGAGGTGCCGCCGCGCCTGATCGTGCTTGAATACAAGCGCGGCAAGGGCAAACCGGTCGCCTTGGTGGGCAAGGGGTTGACCTTCGATTCCGGCGGCATTTCGCTCAAGCCGGGCGAAGGCATGGACGAGATGAAGTACGACATGTGCGGTGCCGCTGCCGTGCTCGGCACCTTCCGCGCCGTGGCAGAACTCGGTCTGGCGGTAAATCTGGTCGGCGTGATTCCATCATGCGAGAACATGCCCTCGGGTCGCGCCAACAAACCGGGCGACATCGTGCGCGCCATGGACGGCCAGACCATTGAAATCCTGAATACCGATGCCGAAGGCCGGCTGATCCTGTGCGATGCGCTGACCTACGTCGCCCGCTACGAACCGGAAAGCGTGATCGATCTGGCCACCTTGACCGGCGCCTGCGTGATCGCGCTCGGCCATGTCACCAACGGTCTCTTCGCCAACGACGACGACCTGGCCGACGAGCTGCTCGCCGCCGCCGACAAGAGCGGCGATCTGACCTGGCGCCTGCCCCTGTTCGAGGAATACCAGGAACAGCTCAAGACCAACTTCGCCGATATGGCCAATATCGGCGGGCGTCCGGCCGGTGCGATCACGGCAGCGTGCTTCCTGTCGCGCTTCTCTGAAAAGCTGCGCTGGGCGCATTTCGATATCGCCGGTACCGCCTGGAAATCCGGCGCGGCCAAGGGCGCCACGGGTCGTCCGGTGCCGCTGCTGGTCGAATTCATCGCCAAGCGGGCGAAAAAGCGGTGAATGGGGAATAGGGAGTGGTGAGTAGTCACCCCATATTCTGCAAATCAGCAAATATTTGAAGAGATAAAAACAGGGATTGGATCAAGCGGGGGTGTCTGCTACGCCCCACTTCCCACTCCCCACTCCCCATGCCATGAGAATCAGCTTCTATTTCAACGTCAGAAACCGCGAGCAGGCGCTGTGCCAGCTGGTCGGCAAGGCGCTCGCGGCCGGGCAGATGGTCAACATCCTGACCGAAAGCGCGGCATCTTCCGCCGTGCTCGACCGCCTGCTGTGGGAAATGCCGCAGCATGGATTCATGCCGCACTGCAGCCCGGAAAACCCGAATGCCGCGCGCACGCCGATCCTGATCGACCATCGCCCCGAGCTGCTGCCGGCACGCCCGCTGCTGTTCAACTGGACCGAGCAGGTGGCAAGCGGGTTCGAGCGCTACGAGCGCGTGATCGAAATCGTCGATACCGATCCGGACATGCGCGCGCGGGCACGCGAGCGCTGGCGCGCCTACCAGGCGCTGGGCCAGACGCCGGATGCCACCGATATGCAGGAGCTTGCCCGCAATGGCTGAAGATCGAGAGCAGGAAGACCCGACCGTTTCGCCACTCTTTGACAAGATGGATGCCTTGCTCGCCCGGCATCGCGGCAGCCGGGGGCAAGCCGATATTCCGGTGCTGTCGGAAGAGGCTGATCTGGAAGAATTGTCGATTCCGATTCTGACGGAGGTGGTGGATGAGCAGGACTTGATGTTCCCCCCGCCGCTGGCACCCTTTCCTTTGCCTGCCGCCCTCCAACCCGCCACACCCTCCCCGGACAAATTCCTCGAGTTTCCGCTGTTCGAACTGGAACCGATTCCCGACGAGCCACAACAGGCACCGGCGCTGTTCGATGCCGAGGCCAATGCCAGCCACCAGAGCGAAACTGCCGAATCCGAGCATCCGGCATTGCCGCAATCGGTGTCGGAAGTCACAGAGCTGGAAACGGCTCCATATCCAGATGCCACGGCGGATTCAGTCGCCGTGACGGAAACGGAGCTTCTGCTCGATGTTCCGGAGCTGGTCTTTCCAGACGAACTGGCGCCCTTGCCTGAAAACGAATTGGAGCAACTGGCTGACTGGCCTGCGGACGATGCCGAGGATGTGCTGACACTGGTCGAGGCCGATCACCCCGAGGCAACGCAGTTGGCGCTACAGGAAATCGCGCCGCCAGCACCACAGCTGGATGAAGCGGCGGTTGCCGAACTCACCGCAACGGTCGGCGCACAGATCGCAGTGGAAATTTCCACTGAAGTGGCACAACTCGCGCGCCAGCACTTCAGCAACATGATGAACACGTTTTATGCCGATGCACTGCGCAAGCTGACCGATGAAATCAGTCGCGACATGGAAATGTGCCTGGCGCCGCGCATCCATGAACTGGTGCGCGAGGAACTGAAACGACAGGGGCTGGTGAAATAATCGCTTGATCGATTTACTCGATCAGCGATTGCCGAACACCATTTTCTTCGCCAGGCCACGCCGCAATGGTCCGCACAGATCCAGCGCCAGCAAGCCCAGGCTGCGGGCATGCTTGAGCGGCGCCGGGTTGTGGCGAAACAACTCGACCAGACTATCGGTAAACCGGATCACGCTCGCAGCATCCAGGCTGCGCAAGCGGGCATAGCGCGCCAGTTGCGCGGGCGCGCCGATTTCCGTTTTTTGTGTTTGCGCCAGCAACCGCGCCAGCGTATCGGCATCGCGCAAGCCGAGATTCAAGCCCTGTCCGGCGACCGGATGCAATGTTTGCGCCGCGTTGCCGATCAGCACCACACGCCTGCCAACCACGCTGCTGCGGGTCTTGAGCGTCAACGGAAAACTGCTGCGAGGGCCACAAGCCAGCATTTCCGGCGCCCGACCAGCCAGTTGCCGGTTCAATTCAGCCAGAAACTCCGCATCCGTGCCGTGCAGATATTGCTCGGCCAATGCCGGTGGCAAGGTCCACACCAAGGCCAGTTTGTCGCCATATGGCAGCAAAGCCAGCGGGCCATGCCCGGCAAAGCGCTCCCATGCGGTATGACCATGCCCGCGTGCCGGGGTGAGCTCGCACAGGATGGCCTGTTGCCGGTAAGGCTTGCTGTAGCTCTCCATGCCGGGCAGCGTGGCGGCAAGCTTGCCGCCATCGGCCAGTACCACCAGGCTTGCGGTAACGATCTGGGTTTGCCCCGCCAGGAAGATTTCCGCTTGGGCATAGGCATCGAGCTGGTGCAATGCAATGACTTCGGCATTTTCCAGCAGTGGAACCGCACTCTCGCTCAAACGCTGGCGCAATAGCGCAGCCAGCTTGCCATAGCCGACCACGCAGCCGAGTTCGGGCAAATCCAGCTCTTCGCGGGTCAGTTCGACCCGGCCCAGCGTTTCCTGCTGTGAAACGTGCACACGCTCGATCGCAGTTGGCTCAAGCATGGTTCCCCACAAGCCGGCATCTCCCAGCAATTGCCGGCTGTTCCAGGACAACGCCAGCGCGCGCGGGTCATCGCTGGCGGCAGGTTTCGCCTCGACCAGCAGCAGGCGCAGACCGAGTCGATCCAGACGCTGTGCCAGCATTGCACCGACCGGACCGGCACCGACAATCAGCACATCAACATGTGCAGGCAGGCGGTCGATCTTCATCGCGCGGCCATCGCAGCTTCAATGTCCGCGACCGTGCGCGGGCACAGCGCGGTCAGGTTTTCATGGCCATCGGCCGTAATCAGCACATCATCCTCGATGCGGATACCGATGTTTTCCAGATGCTTGGGCACGTTCGCCTCCGGGCGGATATAAAAGCCCGGCTCGATCGTGAACACCATGCCGGCTTCCAACTGGCGCCAGTCATCACCGACCTTGTATTCGCCGACATCGTGCACGTCGAGCCCCATCCAGTGACCGGTGCGGTGCATGTAGAACTGCTTGTAGCTACCGGATTCAAGCACGCCGTCGAGCGAGCCCTGCAGCAGTCCCAGATCGAGCATGCCCTGCGCCAGCACCTGGGTCGCGGCATCGTGGATTTCATGCCAGGCGACGCCGGGACGGGCCAGATCGAATGCTGCCTGGTGCGCGGCGAGCGTGATCTCGTAAACGTCTTTCTGTGGGCCGCTGAACTTGCCATTGACCGGGAAGGTGCGCGTGATATCGCTGGCATAGCCTTCGAGCTCGCAACCGGCATCGATCAGGAGCAGATCGCCATCCTGCATGCGGCAGTTGTTTTCCACATAGTGCAGCACGCAGGCATTGGCGCCGGAAGCGACGATGCTGCCATAAGCCGGGAAGCGGCTGCCGTGGCGGCAGAATTCGTGCAGAAATTCGGCCTCGATCTCATATTCGACCATGCCGGGCCTGACAGCACGCATGGCGCGGATATGCGCGGTGGCATTGATGCGGCCGGCATGGCGCAGCACGGCGATTTCATGCGCATCCTTGATCAGGCGCATCTCGTGCAACGTGCTGCGGATATCGACGATTTCATTCGGCGCGCGCACACCGGCACGTACCTGCGCGCGCACCGCATCGAGCCAGCCCGCCAGCCGCCTGTCCCAGCCGGCATCCTTGCCGAACGGGAAATAGATGCGCGGCTGGTTTTTCAGAATTTCCGCCAGCCGGGTATCCAGTTCATCGATCGGGTAGGCGGCATCGAAGCCAAAGGTTTCTGCCGCTGCTGCAGGGCCGTAGCGGTAGCCATCCCAGATTTCGCGCTCTTCGTTCTTGGCTCGGCAGAACAGCAGGTTTTCCACCTTGTCATCCAGAATGATCTGCACGAACACGGCTTCCGGTTCCGGGAAAGCGGTCAGATAGTAGAAGCTGGAATCGAAACGGAAAGGGAAATGGGCATCGGCATTGCGGGCGACTTCCGGGCTGGTCGGCAGGATGACGACACCGGGCTTGAGCTGGCGGGCGAGTGCCTGGCGGCGGGCGGCGAAAGGCTGGTAGTTGGGCTGCATAACGGTATCCGGCAGGGAATCTGGCGTGATTATACGGTGGACAGGGTGCCGTCCTGCACCCTGTTATCCGCGGTGATTATTTGCGGAATCTGGCAAAAGCCGGTGTATTGTCGATACCGTCGGCATGGCGATCAAGCCGGTCACCGACAGCTGCGTCAATCCGGTCGAGCCTGTCGCGCGGGCTCGGGTGCGTGCTGAACAGCAGGCTGACCGCGCCATCGTTCGGGTTGATATTGCCGATCGTGGTCAGTACGCCGGGCAGGGCATACGGGTTATAGCCGGCACGGGCGGCCAGCACCATGCCGTGGATGTCGGCCTCGTACTCATCGCTTTTATCCAGGCCGCGCACGAAGATTTCCGTACCGCCGGAAAACGCGTTGGCGGCGTATTTCACGTCTTCGCGCCCTTTCTTTTCGGCGGCAATCTGCGCGACATTCGCCAGGAAATCACCTCGCGCCGAGGCTTTCATGGCGCGGATATGGTGGCCGCGCACCACGTGGGTGATTTCGTGCGCAAGCACCGTCGCCAGTTCAGCCTCCGATTGCAGCCGGTCGAACAGGCCCTTGGTGATCAGGATGTAGCCGCCGGGCGCGGCAAAGCTGTTGACGTGCAGGTCGTCCGTTACGCCAAAGCGCCAGGGCAGGTTGGGCTTTTCCGATTGCAGTGCCACCCAGCGCCCGACCTGGTTCACATAGCGTTGCAATTCGGCATTTTTGACCAGCGGCGCAGCACCCAGCAGATCCGCCATCACGCGCTGGCCAATCTGCTGCTCCTGCTCCGGCGTGTAATCCTGCAGTGCTGTCGCCACATTGCCGACAGCCTCGACCACCTTTTCCAGATTGATGCCGCTGCTGCCATCCAGAATCCGGCCCAGGTCAATCGCCAGCACCGGTGCGGATAACCCGCAGGCCAGCAGCACGGAGATCAGTGTCTTTTTCATGATGGTCTCCCTCAATTCGATCCGCTGTTCTGGGAATCTGCCGCCTGCGGCGAGATATCGGCCACGCTGCGACTGGTCAGCTTGCTGTTGCGGGCAAACTGCTGCGCCTGCGCGCCAGTCACTGCGAAGCTTTTCATGCGCTCGACCTCCTGCGGATTGGGCCTGGCATTCCTGATCTGTTCGGCGGAAAGCCCTTTCACGCCAGTGGTCACGGTATTGCCGGACGAACCGGTGCGCGCCACGTTCAGCACCTGATTGACACCGCCCAGGGCCGAGCCGGAAGCAGCACCGCTGCGCAGGTTGAGGATCTTGACCCAGCCGGTACGGCCATCGGCACCCCGTACTTGCGCCCAGGCGCCCTGGCGTTTCTGGATGTCGACCGCACTGCCGGCCGGCAGCCTGCTGAGCGTGGCAGAATCCAGATAGGGTTGCTGCTTGAGATCGGTGGCACGCGTCACACTGCCGGGCGCAGCCAGCGCCAGACTGCTGGCGCAGAGCAATATGAGAGAGAATTTTTTCAGCATGATGCCGACTCCTGTGAGGCAACCAGGGCCTTGGTTCTTGGTTCAAACAGCGCCACAGCCTGCTCGCGGCCTTTGACCTGATGCGAGCCGTGCGGCACAAAATCGTAATGGTCAGCACAGGCAAGTCGCGTGGCATCGGAAACCAGAATGCGGGATACACCCTTGGTCAGCCCTTCGATACGCGATGCCAGATTTACCGTGTCGCCAATCGCAGTGTAGTCGAGCCGGGCTTGCGCGCCGATGAAGCCGACCACAGCCGGTCCGCTGTGAATGCCGATTCCGACATCGAAATGCTGGCCGAGTTCGCCCAGCTCCTGGCGGAAATCTTCGAGCACCTGCGACATCTCCAGCGCGGCCTCCACCGCGTGGCGCGCATGCTCGGCGTCACCGACCGGCGCACCCCAGAACGCCATGATCGCGTCGCCGATGAATTTGTCGAGCGTGCCGCCATGACGGAATATCACTTCGACCTGCCGCGTGAAGTAGCGGTTCAACAGATCAACGATGAATTCCGGCGGATGGCTTTCCGACAGGCTGGTGAAGCCGCGGATATCGGAAAACAGCACGCTGATTTCGCGCGTTTCGGCCTGCCGGGCAGGATCGATTTCGCCGCGCTCGACCAGACTCCGGACCACACGTGCATCCAGAAAGCGCCCGAACAGCGCCACCGCCTGCGCACCACGCGCCTTTTCCTGCAGGTAGGCCAAGAGGGCGGCCAGCCAGAAGTAGCCCCAAGCCCATCCCAGCGTGCCGGCCAGCGGCCAGAATCCGCGCAGGCCAAGGCCAATCCATTGCGCAGCCAGCGTCACCAGCGATAGCCCCAAGAGGCCGAAGGCCAGCCAGAGCGTATGCAGCCGCCGCTGGAAACCCAGCGCCAGCAGCAACATCAGCCCCAGCGCCAGCGGCGCAGCCCAGACGCGCGGCAAGGGGCGCAGCCAGTCTCCCTGCTTCAGGTTATCGATGGCTGTCGAGAGAATGTCCACACCGGGATAGAGCGGGGAAAGCGGCGTCGGGCGCAGATCCCACAGGCCCGGTGCTGCGGCACCGATCACGACGATCTTGCCGCTGAATTCATCCTGCGGGCGTTGCGGCGTCTGCCGGTTGAAATCGAGATACAGATCGGCATAGCTGATATGGCGGCGCCCAGCCTGCCAGTTCAGCATCAGTCTGGCCTGCTCGGGAACCGTCCAGCCCAGATCGCGGGCCAATCGGGCCGGCAGCGAAGGCAGGTGCCAGCCCGCCGTTTCCTGATAAAGCAGGTAATGCCGGCCAATGCCGTCGCTGTCCTTGTCGAAATTCACCAGCCCGCCACGCCAGGTCTCCGCCGGCAACACCCAGGGCAGCAGCAGCGGTGCGCGGGCATCGGTGCTGGCTTGCGGCGTTTTCTGCAAACCCAGAATCGGCGGCAGATCGGCCAGCCGGGCCCCGATACCGTCAGCGAGCAATACCGTGGGCAGATAGACCTGAGGATGGGCCGCCACCACCTCGCGGAACAGCGTATCGCTATCCTGGCGGAAGGTATCGGGCTCGTTGAAAAAGATATCGAATACGATGGCTTGTGGTTGCTGGCGGGCGATGCCTTCGATCAGCTCGGCATGGATCGCGCGTGGCCAGGGCCAGCTGCCGGCGATCTCGTTCATGTCTTCCAGGCTTTTCTGGTCGATGTCGATAACCACGATATCCGGCGAGGCGGGTCGGCGCTGGGCATGCTGGCGCAACAGTAGATCGCCCGCGCGCTGATCGAGCGCCGCACTGAAATTCAGCCAGCCGTAATCAAGCGCGAGCAGTGCGCCCAACACCAGCAGCAACGAAAAAAAGGAAAACTTGCGCAGCAGTGCGGTCATGGCAAGCAGGTACAATGGCGGGTTGAATCTTTGCAATCTGGCTGCTTTATCCGGATTTGTCCAGCAGCCATTACAGGAAGCCACCATCCATGACCATTCGAATCAATGGCGTCGAAATCAGCGATGCTGCCGTTGCCCAGGAACTGCCGCGCCACAGCGGAGCGCCCGATCCGCTCGATGCCGCACGCCAGACGCTGGTGCTGCGCGAATTGATGCTGCAGGATGCCAAACAGGCCGGCATCGCAGAAGCCAGCGAAGATGAAACGCTCGCCACGCTGATGGAACAGCGCGTCCATCCGCAACAGCCCGATGATGCCGCCTGCCAGGCCTTCTTCGAGGAACATCATGGCAGCTTTGTGCGCGACGAGCTGGTCGAAGCCAGCCACATCCTGTTCCGGCAGGAGGACAGCGCCGATCCGCAAGCCACCCGCACCGTGGCCGAACTGGTGCTGGCACAGATCCAGATGAATCCGGCACGTTTTGAAGAGCTGGCGCGTGCGCATTCAGCCTGTCCATCCGGCGAAGAGGGTGGCTCGCTCGGCCAGATCGCTCCCGGCCAGACCGTGCCAGAATTCGAACAGGCACTGTTCGCGCTCGGACAAAACCAGCTTTGTGAGCAACTGGTGGAAACGCAGTTCGGCCTGCACATCATCAAGAGCGGCGCACGCATTGCCCCTGCGCCGGTATCGTTTGAGGAAGCCAAGCCGCATATCGTGCGCTTCCTGACCGACATGAACCTGAATCAGGCCATGCATGCCTACCTGAAGGGGCTGGCCGACAAGGCCGTGATCGAAGGCTATACCCTTGCGCTGTAATCACGAAAAGCCAGGAAATTCTGTATGACGCATTCTTCCGTATTGATCTGCGGTTCGATGGCCTATGACACCATCATGGTGTTCCACGACCGCTTCAAATCGCACATCCTGCCCGATCAACTGCACGTGCTGTCGGTATCGTTTCTGGTACCGGAAATGCGGCGCGAATTCGGCGGTTGCGCCGGCAATATCGCGTATTCGTTCAAGTTGCTGGGCGGTGAACCGCTGATCATGGCAACTGTAGGGGGCGATTTCGGCCCCTACGCCGAGCGGCTCGACCAACTTGGCATCAAGCGCGAATACCTGCGCGAACTGCCCGCGCAGTTTACCGGCCAGGCGTTTATCACCACCGATCTGGACGACAACCAGATCACCGCCTTCCATCCCGGCGCCATGGGTGAATCGCATCTGAATCGCGTCGATGCACTCAAGCAGCCGGTGGCCCTGGGTATCGTCACGCCGGATGGCAAGCAGGGCATGCTGGACCACTGCGCCCAACTGGCCGCTGCCGGTATCCCGTTCATCTTCGATCCGGGTCAGGGCTTGCCGATGTTCTCGGGTGAGGAGTTGCTGCAGATGATCGATCAGGCCGATTACCTCACACTCAACGATTACGAGCTGCAACTGGTGCTCACGCGCACCGGCCTGTCGCAGACCGAACTGGCCACCCGCGTGAAGGCGCTGATTGTCACGCTAGGCGCACAAGGCGCCCAGATCTTTGCCGATGGCATCCGCCACGACATTCCGGCGGCACCGGTCAGCGATATCGTCGATCCCACCGGCTGCGGCGATGCTTTCCGCGGCGGCCTGCTCTACGGCATGGTGCATGGCTGGGATTGGCCGACTACCGGCCGGCTGGCAAGCCTTCTGGGTGCGATCAAGATCGAGCAGCGCGGCGCACAGAACCATGGGTTCAGCCGCGACGAATTGCTAGCTCGCTACAAGCAGGCATTCGGACTCGATTTGCCCGTGTAAACGGGTGTTTACCAAGCAAAACGGCCGCTATTTCTGCGGCCGTTTTTCCATATCATTACTTGGAGTTCTTATTTTTTGAGCTTTTTGCGCTCTGCCGCCAGCAATTCATCCAGTGCACGTGTGATCGTGTCATCTTCCTTGCCCAGCATGGCCGGGGAGGTCACATATTTGCCGTTGACGACAAACATCGGTACACCATCAACCGCATAATCGACCGACATCTGCTCCAGTTTTTTCAGCACCATATTGCTGGAAAAACCCGCAGCCTTGTACTTGGCCTGGTCGATACCCTGTTTTTTCAACCAGTCATTCAAGGTGCCATCACGGCGCAGCTCGATGCGGTCGCGCTGCACGGCATTGAACACGGCCATCTGATGTTGTTTGTCGATCCCCATGGCCTGCAGCGTGGCAAAAATCCTGGCATGGGCTTCGATATCGGATCGCCCTGGCCACATCACATGCACGCGTCGAAAATTCACATCGCTCGGCAATTTCTTGGCCCAGGCTTCCACGAAGGGTTCGATCTTGAAGCAGTGCGGGCAGCCGTACCAAAAGAACTCGATCACTTCGAGCTTGCCCTGTACCTCAAGCGACTGCGGCTTGGCCAGCAACTTGTAATCCTTGCCTTCAACCAGCGCAGCATGCGCGACACCTGCGGCGAACAAGCCAACGGTCAGGACGGCTGTTTTCAACCATGCTTTCAGCATTTAAATACTCCGTATCAAGAATCACTAGCCTTTGACTACTGCACTATCAATTCCGTTCCCTTTGAGTTGCGTGCGTACTTTCTCCAGGTCAGCAGTCTTGCTGAAAGGACCGATACGCACGCGATGCCACAAGCCCTTGCCTGGAATTTCCTGGGTCTGGATGCGGGCTTCGATACCCAGCAGCGCCAGCTTGGCCTTGAGGTTGTCGGCATCCTGCTCATTCTGGAACGCCCCGGCCTGCAGCCAGGCTTTTTCTTCGACCACTGTCTTGGCAGGCGCGGAAGCAGCTGGCTTGGAAGCTGCCTGGGGCACCGGCTTGCCGGTTTGTTCATTCAGGGCAGGTAACATGGTGTAGAAATCGAAACGCTCGGGGCCGCTGGCTTTCTGTGCCGGCGCACTGGCATCAGCCAGTACCGGCGGCGCCACTTCATCCGGGCTGCTGGCCGGGCGCAGGATTTCCGGCGCCTGGTTGCTGGCAGGCTGGGCAGTCGCGGGATTGCCGGATACCGTGGAAGTCGTCGTTTTGTCGTTGAACGGATTGGCGCCACGATTGACATAAAGTGCCACGCCCACCGCAGCGATCACGCCAATGATCAAACCGGCCAGCAAACCGGTCAGCAATGAGCCGCCATGCTTGCCATTTCCGCGGGAACGCGGCCGCTTCACGTCTTTTGCCATCTTACATTTTCTCCGGCGCACTCACGCCCAGCACCGCCAGGCCATTGACCAGCGTCTGGCGGATGGCCGAAACCAGGGCGATACGCGCATAGGTCAGGTCTTCGTCATCGGTCAGGAAACGGCTGACGTTGTAATAGCTGTGGAAGTCGGCAGCCAGATCTTTCAGATAGAAGGCGATGCTGTGCGGCGCGTACTCAAGGGCAGCGGCATTGATCGTGGCCGGGAAGTCCGCCAGGCGCCGCAGCAGGTTGGCCTCATGCTCGGAGGTCAGCAAGGCCAGGTTGGCGCCCGGCAGATCCTTGGCACAGCCACCCCATTCTTCCAGCACGCGGCAGATGCGGGCATGGGCATACTGGATGTAGTACACCGGGTTATCATTGCTTTCCGATTTGGCCAGATCCAGATCGAAATCCAGATGCTGATCGGATTTGCGCAATACATAGAACAGGCGCGCGGCATCGTTGCCGACTTCCTGGCGCAGGTCGCGCAGGGTGACGAACGAACCGGAGCGCGTCGACATCGGCACCTGCTGGCCATTGCGGATCAGGTTGGCGAACTGCACCAGTGCGATATCGAGTTTACCGGCATCCAGACCCAGCGCTGTCAGTGCACCCTTCACCCGGGCGATGTAGCCGTGGTGGTCGGCCCCCCAGATGTTGATCACCTTGTCGAAACCGCGCTCGAACTTGTTGAGGTGGTAGGCGATATCGGAAGCAAAATAGGTATAGAGGCCGTTATCGCGCTGCACCACGCGATCTTTCTCGTCACCAAAGGCGGTCGAGCGGAACCACTTGGCACCATCCTGCACGTAGATATGGCCGGCGGCTTCAAGTTTTTCCACGATGCGGGCGACGAGCCCGGTCTCGAACAACGATTTTTCCGAGAACCAGCAATCAAACGTTACGCCAAATTCGGTCAGGTCGGCGCGGCCATCGTTGAGCTGCTCGGTCAGCGCATGGTGATGAATATAGTGCCAGGCATCGCCCAGCAGCGCCTTGGCATTGGCGATCAGCGCATCCAGATGCGCTTCCTTGTCTTCGTCGACATTGGGTGCATTCTTGATGATCTCGGCGGCCGGGCGAACGTAGATATCCCCATGCAGCGCCTGAATCTGGATCGCCATGTCGCGCACGTAATCGCCCTGATAGCCGTTGGGCGGGAACGGGATGCTGACCTTGTGCAGATCCAGATAACGCAGCCAGGTCGAAATGGCCAGGATATCCATCTGGCGGCCGGCATCGTTCACATAGTATTCGCGCTGCACGTCGAAACCGGCCATCGCCAGCAGGTTGGACAAGCTCGCGCCATACGCGGCACCGCGGCCGTGGCCAACGTGCAAGGGGCCGGTCGGGTTGGCGGAAACGAACTCGACCTGCACCTTTTGCTTGCCACCGTAGTTGGTATGGCCGAAGCGGCTGCCCGCTTCCAGCACGTCGAGCACGATGCGCTGGCGTGCGGCATGGGTCAGCGTGAAGTTGATGAAACCGGCACCGGCAATTTCGGCTTTTTCAATCCAGGCAGACAAAGGCAGTGCCTTGATGATCTGTTCAGCCAGGGCGCGAGGGTTCTGGCGCAGTGGGCGGGCAAGCTGCATCGCCAGGTTGGTGGCGTAATCGCCATGGCGGGCATCCTTGGGGCGTTCGACCACGAAAGCGGTATCGGTGGATTCTGGCGCTACGGTCTTGAGCGCATCGGCCAGGAGTTCAGTCAGGTGTTGCTTGAAATCGAGTTGCGGCATGGTGCGGCTGACTTGTGCATTGAATAAACGGCGGATTATACGGTGCTTGTGCATGCGATGCAGCTTGGGCCGGTGACTGGCAGGGACAAATGTTAAAAAGTGTGATCACGACACGTCTGCAAGCGCCAGTTGGCTTTCTGCTAAACTGGAACTGATGCCAAACAAACCAAGGAGACCGCAATGCTGAAAGAAAAGATTTTTGACGAGATCGCCAGCAAGATCAGTGAGGCCATTGCGGCGAGCCCGGCCAAGGATATGGAAAAGAACGTGCGCGCCATGCTGAGCAGTGCCTTTGCCAAGCTTGATCTGGTCACGCGCGAAGAGTTCGAAATCCAGCAACAGGTGCTGGTGAAGTCACGCGAAAAACTCACTGAGCTGGAAACCCGTATCGCCGAACTGGAGACGAAGCTGCACGGCAGCAACCCGCAAGACGCGCTTTGATCGTTCGGCCTCCCGCCCCGGGCGCCCGTTGCACCCGCTGATTGTCGCACCCTTCATTCTGGAATCCATCCCGACACCCTCTCCAGCCCAAAGCAGGAGAGGGTGTCTGCTATTTGCCAGCCCGCATTAAAACTTCCACTGCAAGACAAATAACCTTTCCAAAGTTTAACAATTTCTTTCTTTAATAGTAATATTGCGCCTTTCTTGATGCCACAAGGCGCCATCATGCCTGCCGGTTTACTCCATGCCTTTGCCAGTGCCTTCACACAGGAAAATCGTCTGCTGCGCCTGCAGCTGGGCAGCGGAATTGAGGCTGCCACCCGCCTGCTACCGCAAACCCTGCGCGGGCACCACTGCCTGTCAGCCCCTTACCGCTACGAGCTAGATTGCCTGACTGACAACGCATTGCTCGAACTGAAAGATCTGCTGGGCCTGCCGGTACAGATTGGCATACTGACGGCACAAGGCCATGAGCGGATGATTTGCGGCATCGTGACCGCAGCCGAAACGCTGGGTGCGGATGGCGGATTTTCATCCTATCGATTGATCATCGAACCGGCACTGGCCCTGCTGGGCCACCGCCACACCAGTCGGGTCTTTCAGGATCAGACGGTTCCGGAGATCGTCCAGCGCATCCTTGATGAGCACATTGCGGCCAACCCGGCTCTTGCCACCGCATTCAAGCATGAATCCCATCTGGTCCAAACATACCCGCAGCGCAGTTATTGCCTGCAATACCGGGAAAATGATCTGGCATTTATCACCCGCCTGCTGCGTGAAGAGGGTATCGCCTGGCGCTTTGCCTTTACGGCTGGAGATCTGCCACTGCATACGCTCATCCTGTTCGATGACCCCTACAGCATTGCACAAGGCCTGGTTGGACGTATCCGGTTTCATCGGGCAGATGGTACCGAGCAAGCCGACGGCCTGCAGCAGTGGCGTGGCAGCCGCCAGATTGTCAGCAACCGGATTGATCTGTGCAGCTTTGATTACAAGCAAGTCACCTCCATCCAGAGCAGCGATGACAGTCGTATTGATCAGGGCCAGGGCGGGGAACAGGCTCAGCGAAGCTTGCATGACTATGACCCACAAACCCTTTATTACGGTGATGCGGGTGATCTGGCCCGCTACGCCAGCTTGCGCCAGCAAGCCATTGATCTCTCAGCCCGCAGTTTTACCGCCCAAGGAACCGCCAGAGACGTAACCGTGGGAGAGTGGTTCTTGCTGGATGGTCATCCGGTCCACGATTACGATACTGCCGATCAGCGCGAATTCACGCTTGTCGGCGAGACCCTGACTGCCCGCAACAACCTGCCAAGTGAGCTGCAGCATGGATTGGCCAATCTGCTGGGGCCTGCGGCCGGTACCACGCAGGACTTGGGCCCTTCCGACCATGGGCAGCAACCATTTCGAAGCGAACTCACCCTGGTACGGCGTGGCATCCCCCTTACTCCCGCCTATGCACGCACCGAGCATGCCAAACCTACAGCCCTGGGCGTACAAACCGCCACCGTCGTTGGGCCTGCCAATGAAGAGATATTCACCGATGCCATGGGTCGCATCCGTATCCAGTTTCACTGGCAACGCGCACAGGAACACCGCGAATTCGGGGCAGGCCTGGATGATCGCTCCTCATGCTGGATCCGCGTCGCCTATCCAAGTGCCGGTGCAGGGTGGGGACACCAGTTCATCCCGCGTATCGGGCAGGAAGTACTGGTCGATTTCATTGAAGGAGATATCGATCGTCCTATCGTGACTGGCGTTGTCTACAACGGCACCCATACCCCACCGACATTCAGCGATGCGGGCAATCTGCCCGCCAACAAAACGCTATCCGGCATCAAGAGCAAGGAATACAAGGGTTATCGTTTCAACGAATTGCTGCTGGATGATTCAGCCGGGCAAATCCGGGCCAAACTTTCCAGCGAACATGGTTTCAGCCAGCTCAATCTCGGCTACCTGATTCATCCACGCAAGGATGGCAGCGGCCAACCACGCGGTGAAGGCGCGGAGCTGCGTACCGATCAACACCTCGCCATTCGTGGCGGACACGGCCTGCTGCTGAGTGCCGAGGCGGCAACAGGTGCCAGCGGCAAGCAACTGATGCGGCAGCAAGCACAATCCCAGCTCGACGGTGCATTCAGCCTGGTACAGCAATTGGCGGATGCTGCGGCGCACCAACTCGCCGACCGGCAGGAAACCGGTCAGGATGAGCAAACCATCCAGCCTGACAATAGCCAAGGCCCACGCAAGCCAAACGGACACTTGCATCACCTGCAGCACGCCCTGAAAAGCTGGGAAGCCGGCAGCAATACCGACAAGGATGGCAACAGCTCATCAAGGCAGCAACCCGGGCAACAGGGGCTGATTGCACTGAGTGCACCTGCCGGCATTGTTTCCGCCACCCCACAAGCCCAGGCGCATACGGCCGGCACCAATCTCGATCTGATCGCCCAGCGTGATACCAACCAGACCAGCGGCCGGCGCTGGCTGCATAACGTGGGCCAGCACATCAGTCTGTTTGTGCTGGGTGTGAAAGAACGGGTCAGCCTGAAACTGATCGCCGCACGCGGACATATCCGGATGCAGGCACAGAATGACAGCATCGAAATCGATGCGGCCAAAGATATCCGCATAAAGGCCAACCAGCGTCTCCATCTCTTCGCCGGAGACGAAATCCTGCTGGCGGCAGGCGGGGGTTACATCCGCCTGAAAGGCGGCAACATCCAGATTCATTGCCCGGGAAATCTTACCCTGAAAGCCGCCTCGCATGCCTGGAGCGGGCCGGATCAGATGCAGACGCAACTGACGACCTACCCAACGGTGTGCCAATCCTGCCTGGAGAAAGCCATCAAACAGGGTGCCGCGGCCATTCCGAGGATATGAAAGCATGATCCGATCTCCCTCACAGCCCGAGCAAACGCTGGCCATCCGCACGCTTCACACGCAGGTCCGGCAACTGCTGGCCAGCCTGCCCGAGCAATGCCCCACCCTGCGCAGCTATGTACTGATCGAACGCGGCTTGCATCCCAAATTGGGCTGGCTGGCTAAGCAACTTGAGCATACAGCTGCCCGGGCCATCCTGTTTGAAAACACCCCCGAGGCCCATCTGGCGGAAACACTGTCGCCGTGGCTTGTGACGATTCCCCAGCCAATCGATGACGGACAACTGTATGTGCTGTGCAATTCTGCGCAGCAATTTGGCGGCATTTGCTGGATCTGGTCCACCTGGCCCCTGCCGCGCCTGGCCAACCATTTGCGTACCTTCATGGGTGGCACGCTCCATAACGCCGCTACGCAAGAAGAGGAAGGCGAAATCGCATTGCGCCTGACCGACGCCCGGGTATTTCCCGGGATCTGTGCGGCCCTGACAACAGCCCAGCAAACCGAGCTGTTGCGGCCCATCCATACCTGGGGCATCTGGAATCGCCAACTGCAATGGCAAACCTGGCATGGCACCAACGATGCAGAAGATTTTGCGCCCACCCCGCTGCGCATCAGTACCACGCAGCTCGAAGCAATGAACCGGCACACCCAAGCAGACAAGATTCTCAGCCTGCTTGCCGAGGAATACAGCCAAGCCGGTCAGCCACCCAATCCCGTATACAGCCAACTGCTGAGCCTGCCGCAGGATGCGCGCTACCGCGCCGTGCAGGATCTGCTGAATACCGGCCGCGAAATCGGCTATGAGACCGATCCGGACCTACTACTGTTTGTTTCGCTGGCCTATGTCTGCCACCCGGATTTTCATGCCGTGCCCGGTATGCGCCGGGCTATGGAAGCCGGGGTACACCAAGAGCAATCGCTGGCGACTACCCTGGCGACATTGCCGGACAAGGTCTGGCAAGAAATCGAACACCAGCCAACTCGGATTTCGGTTAACCAGCCTGCTGGTGAGACCAGATCATGAATAAATACAAACAGGCCAGTCTGAGCGCAGCTGGCCGCAGCCAAGCCCTGCTCAGCAAGAATCTGTCACTTCCCTGCGCCAGCTGTGCCGATACGGCGGAATTGCAGGCGGTGATCCTGTATCCGGCACTGGGTACCCCGCTGGTTGCACCGGCAGAGGAAAAACGCATTCGGCTATTCCTGATCGTGGAAGACAAATGCGTTGAACAATTTGGCATCCAGGGCTGCGAAGCGCCGTTTGCCTGGCACTTCATCAACACCCATCTGCGCATCTATCCGTTTGCGCAGGCACACAAAACCTCGGCCGATCTGCAAGGTAAACGTCTCTACACCAGCCCGGCTGCTGCACAGGCAGGCATTTCTGTCCGCTATAAGGGGCGCCACGGTCATGAACCCGCCAAATTGTCTGAACTGGGCTGGAAAGACCGCCTGATCAACCATCAGGGCCATATTGTGGCCAATATCCGCCACAGTGCCCTCAATCTTTTTATCAATAACCAGATCAGCACCGGCCGGTCATGCTCGATACCGCTGGAACCGGCCTTCCCCAGCGTGGCTCAGGTAGCAGACACCCGCAACCAGCCACTGCCGCACCTGTTCGAGATCGAGCTGGCATTTGATGCACTGACGGTGAAGCCCCAGCCCGACACCATGTATACCCTGGCCTGGATGGTGACCTGTGTCTACCGTCGCCATCGTGGCAGCCTCAAAAGCCCGGTCAGCCATTGGGAGCATCAGGACAAGCTGGTCTACGATTTTTTTGCCCAGATGCAGCGCACCCAGCAGCATTTTGCCGAGCCATTCTGTTTCGAGCTGCAGGACTTGCGCCCGGATCGCTGGCCCGGTCAGAAGCTGGATGAAGCACATCGCATCAAACCGTTTCATCCATTCATTTTCAAAAACAACAAACCGCGCCTGGATATTGGCCACCTGACCGACCTGCACTTTTCCTGCCGGCAATTCGCGCTGGCGCAGGCCGATGCGGCCATCCTGGAAGGCATCAGCGAACCGATCGGCCCCAAATTGGCCAACGGCATCCACGCCACGTTCGATCTGGTCGAGCAATTCCGCTGCGGGGCGGACCAGGTCGATGCGCTGTTCCTCACCGGAGATCTGGTCGACTTCAACCGCAACCTCGCGCCGGAACAGGTGAAGGGCGCAGCACCCAAGGATCAGTGGCCCCTATACAACCTGGCCAACAAGCTGGATCAACCCGGATGTTATCCACGCGGCCTGGACGACATGCTGTGCTACTCGCTGGTACACCATGCCTATACCCACAACCTGCCGGTGTTCATGGTGACAGGCAATCACGAGGCGTATGACGAGCCCTTTGGCATCTCGCCGCGCGTGAACAGCTATGCATCCAAGCTGGCTGCCAACCCATCCCGGCGAGCCTTCGCGGTAGAGGATGCACTGGGTGCAGCCAAGGACCATGAGCCCCAAGGCACGCTGAAATCCTACGATCCCAATCAATCAAAAGGGAATATCGATCTGGATTGGTGCCCAAATGATATGGCTGCCATCAGCAAAGCCAACGAAGGCATTCCGGCCGATCACAACCTGACCATCTATGAAGCCTGCCTTATCTATGGCCCCACCTTTGCGCAGATCATGCAAAGCTGGAATTTCATGCCGGACAATTTCGACTGGTTCTTCACCCTGTTCACACCCCTGGCCGATTTTGCCGTGCCTTATAACGACCAGCTGCTGAGCGGGCTGGAATGGGGGGATGCCGAACGCATGCTGGAAGGCAGCTACAAACCCAGCGGGCTGCTGCCCCGCGCCATCGAAGCACTCAACGCACGACAACTGGCACTGTTACGTAATGCCTGCGAACGCCAGGCTAGCCAGCATCTGCTGTTTACCCACTTCACCAGTGCCAGCTTCAACCCCACGCTGGCATTTACCCAATCAGCCTCTTGCGATACGGACAAAGTATCGGATGAAGAAAACTACGGCACCTTTACCGAGAGGCGCCTGCCCCTGTTTCAGATGCTGGATCAGAACCAGATCCACGGGCATTACAGCGGGCATTCACACCGCAGCGGTGCCTATAAGGTGGATCTCACCAAAGGGAAAGTGTATGGCCATAACCTCAGTTTCTCGGGCAAAGATCCCGCCAAACAAATCCCGGATCCAGCCACACGTTGCTGGGTCGGCACCAACTGCGGCGGCATGGGGGTACAGAATCTGGAGGGTGAACTGTACGGCTGGAACCTGATGCCTCCTGCCGGCTACCGCATTGCCGGCAGCAGCGGACGCGTGGCCAGGGTGGTGCAAACCCGATCCAAACGCTACCGTCCGCGCTTTTGCGTGGCACTGGATTATTTGCAATCTCACCAGAAAAAAACGGTGATGGAATGGCGGCATTTTCATGGTCACCTGGAATTGACGGTCCACCATATCCGTAATGTGGTGCCGTTTATCAAGGCTGTGACGTTTTATGTGTGGAATACAAATGATGGGGTTTTCAATCAATATCCACTGAAATTGAATAAAGGAAAGTGTTATGCCCAAACACTGTACTACCAATGTACTTGCCCGCAACTGGATATTTTAGTTGCCCGCCTGAATCAACCATCCGCGTTTGTAAAAATAGAGTTCAATCAGGCCTTGACCAACGTCACCGGCAAAGATGGCACCAAGCTCTACGACCAATACAACCTCGACGACTCCTGGATTTTCCGGGTACGAGCCAATGGAATGATTGATCCGATTCTGATCGGATTTGATCGGGAGGGCGAGGAGCCGGATTGGGAATGGCTGGCAGCTACCCAAGAAGATCGTTATGTCAAACCAGTCAATGTTAGAAATCGCTCCAATAATCGCTAATTCATCAACCATGATACCTAATCGACGCCGCATATTTTTAGCACTCTTAAGTGCCCCATGGATTTCCACAGTTCATGCCACATCACTATTCAACCGGTTTACCAAGGAAAAATCCATGCAGCCAATCTTGCCAGAGGAACTGGAGCTGATTCGTAATCCCTTGAGTCGCCCAGCCTGGTTCGCAGCCAATCATCTGCCGCAGGATCAGCCACTGGTAATCCGTGATCGCGTGTTTGACAGCACCCGTCGTCTGCTGCGCGATGCGGATATCCAGCATGTACGCTTTATTGGCTGTGTTTTTGCCGGATTTCAGGGCTATGGCAACAATCTGGAAAACGTCACGTTTGAGCAGTGTCGTTTTTTGGGCGGTGAATTCACCGGAGATCTGTGGCAACAGGTCAGGCTGGTTCGTTGCGAGGCAGAAGGACCGTTCAAGATTGGTAGTGCCGATGGTGAAATCATGTTTGAAGACTGCATGCTGGAAGGCATGACCAGGAATCAGGGGGGATACGGTAGTCGGACCCAACATTTTGGTGCGGCTATCTGTGAGGATGGGTCCAGCAGTTTTATTCGCTGCCGCATAAATAATGTTTTCGCATGGGCGGCAAAGTCACTTAAATTCAAATCATGCGTTTTGGGTGAAATATCAGCCAATTCGCGCAGTCAGCAAGGAATATTGATAATTGATGAATGCACAGGGAAAGGCAAACAAGATTTCAGTGGAAATGGCAATGAATTTTCAAATATCCAGATCAGAAATTCTCAAATTGGAGATGTAGAAATGATATCGGTTTCCAGTAAAAGACTGGAAATATTCGATAGCTCACTTAGCCTGAAGCTGGGTGCAGTCGTTGCCAAGTATGATCAGGCAGTTTTCCGCAATGTAAAATTCCACGGTGAGGGCCTCAATTGTGCGTGGGCACGTTTTGGATCTCTGGAAATCGACAGCTGTGATGTCGGGGGCAAGGGTCTCCAGATCTTCGGGGATGTACGTATTCAGCCTCGTCCCGGCGACTACCCAATCGCATGGACCCGCCTGCGCCAGCTTACCCTGCGCAATCTAACACTCAAATCGCCGCGCCTGGATTACATGCATGCCGGCACACTGGTACTGGAAAACACCACGCTGCGCGATGCCGATCTCTCGCATGGCTGTTTCGATACCATCCGTTTCAAGCAAGCCCGGCTGGAGGGAGAACTCAAGCTGGCCGATACCACCATTCGCCACATCGATAACCAGGGATTGATCAATCAGGCCAAGGTCGCCGGCCTGTTGCAGGCCAACCCGGCGGCCCCCAAGCCGGATCTGGCGCCCATCGACCAGCCGCCCGGGCGGCCGGTGCCGCCCCAAAGCGTAAAATGACGGGTCCTCGCTCATTGACCACTATCAGGAAGCCCCATGCCGCGTCGCTCTGAATATCTTGATTGGCTAACCGAACAACTGGCGCCGCTGGGTGCGATCCGGGTGCGTGCCATGTTCGGGGGCTATGGCCTGTATTGCGACGATCTGTTTTTTGCCATCGCCGATGACGATGTGCTGTTCGTGAAGGTGGATGATGTCAGCCGTACGGAATTCGAGGCCGAAGGCCTAAAGCCGTTCACCTATCCGATGAAGGATGGCAGCATCTCGACCATGTCTTACTACCCGCTGCCGGATTACGCGCTGGAAAGTCCGCCCGAGCTACTCATCTGGGCAAGAAAAGGGCTGGCAGCGGCCTTGCGTGCGCCTGCCAGGGGAAAAAGTCGCAAGAATCAGGGATAACCCGCAGCGCCCTGCTTCACGCCGCGCCGATTCTGTTGGACAATCAAGGACTCAGCCGCGTTGTACCCAAAGCGGCAAGCTCCGTTATCGCCCCAAGGCAAACTGGAATCATGCGCCAAGCTACTGTTACCCGTAATACCCTGGAAACCCGGATCACCGTCAGCGTGAATCTGGATGGATCAGGCCAGTCGAAATTCTCTACCGGCGTGCCGTTTCTCGAACACATGCTTGACCAGATCGCCCGTCATGGCCTGATCGATCTCGAAATCGTGGCCGAAGGCGACCTGCACATTGACGATCATCATACGGTGGAAGATATCGGCATCACGCTGGGTCAGGCTTTTGCCAAGGCAGTGGGCGACAAGAAGGGCATCCGTCGTTACGGCCACAGTTACGTGCCGCTGGATGAAGCGCTGTCGCGCGTGGTGATCGACCTGTCCGGTCGCCCGGGCCTGGTTTGCAATGTCGATTACACCCGCGCCAGCATCGGCAATTTCGATACCCAATTGTTCGGCGAATTCTTCCACGGTTTCGTCAATCATGCTGCAGTCACCCTGCATATCGACAATCTGCGCGGCGACAATGCCCACCATCAGGCCGAAACCGTCTTCAAGGCATTTGGTCGTGCCCTGCGCATGGCAGTGGAATTCGATGAACGCATGGCCGGCGTCACGCCGTCCACCAAGGGCACACTGGTAGGCTGACATGAAGATTGCTGTTGTTGACTATGGCATGGGCAACCTGCACTCGGCAACCAAGGCGCTCGAGCGCGTGGCCGCAGGCGCTGCCGAAATCATCCTGACTTCTGATCCGGCCGTGGTGGCCGCAGCCGACAAGGTGGTTTTTCCGGGGCAAGGCGCCATGCCGGATTGCATGCGCGAACTGGAAGCCAGCGGCCTGAAACAGGCCGTACTGGATGCCGCGAAAAGCAAACCCTTTCTGGGCATCTGCGTTGGTGCCCAATTGCTGTTTGAATTCAGCGAGGAAGGCAATACGCCGGGGCTGGGCGTCTTCAAGGGCCGGGTGATCCGCTTCCCGCCGGACAAGATGCACGATGAACACGGCCAGAAGCTGAAAGTGCCGCACATGGGCTGGAACGAAATGTTTATCGTCAAGTCGCACCCGTTGTGGGCCGGCATTCCCGATCGCGAACGCTTCTACTTTGTGCACAGCTACCACTTCGCCCCGGAGGAGGATATTGCCGTGATCGAATCGGCCTATCCTTACCGCTTTGCCGCTGCCGTGGCGCGAGGCAATATCTTTGCCATTCAGTGCCACCCAGAAAAAAGCCATAATGCCGGTCTCAAACTGCTGGAAAATTTTGTACACTGGAACGGTTGTTTCTGATTTGTTTCACTTTTTCATTTTCTATCCAATCTATCGCCTGACCGCCTGAACCATCATGCTTATCATTCCCGCAATTGATCTGAAGGACGGCCACTGCGTGCGTTTGCGCCAGGGCCTGATGGAAGACGCCACCGTGTTTTCCGAAGAACCAGCCGCCATGGCCGCGCACTGGCTGGAGAAAGGCGCACGACGCCTGCATCTGGTCGACCTGAACGGCGCCTTTGCCGGCAAGCCGAAAAATCTCGATGCCATCAAAGGCATTTTGAAGGCCGTTAATGGCGAGATTCCCGTACAGCTGGGTGGCGGCATCCGCAGTCTCGATACCATCGAGCAATACCTGGATGCCGGCATCGACTACGTGATCATCGGCACTGCGGCCGTGAAGCAACCGGGCTTCCTGCACGAAGCCTGCGATGCCTTCCCCGGCCATATCATCGTCGGGCTCGATGCCAAGGATGGCATGGTCGCTACCGACGGCTGGTCCAAGGTGACTGACCACGATGTAGTGGATCTGGCCAAACGCTTCCAGGGTTACGGTGTGGAATCGGTGATCTACACCGATATCGGCCGTGACGGCATGCTCTCCGGTGTGAACATCGAAGCCACCGTGAGACTGGCTCAGGCGCTGACCATCCCGGTGATTGCCTCGGGCGGGCTGACCAATCTGGATGACGTGCGCGCACTGTGTGCCGTGGAAAGTGAAGGCATCGAAGGCGTGATCACGGGTCGTGCCATCTATGAAGGCACCATTGACTTTGAAGCCGCGCAGGATCTGGCCGACGAACTTTCGCAGTAATACTTCGTCATTCCGGGCTTGCCCCGGAATGACGGATTTGCCGTTCAATAGAATTCCAGGATTTCCTCATGGCGCTAGCCAAACGCATCATCCCCTGCCTTGATGTTACCGCCGGTCGCGTGGTCAAGGGCGTCAACTTCCTTGAGCTGCGCGATGCCGGCGATCCGGTCGAAATCGCCAAGCGCTATGACGATCAGGGCGCGGACGAGGTCACTTTCCTCGATATTACGGCCTCAAGCGATGACCGCGATGTGATCCTGCACGTGATCGACGCGGTCGCCTCGCAGGTCTTCATTCCGCTGACTGTTGGCGGAGGTGTACGCAAAGCCGATGACGTGCGCCGACTGCTGAACGCGGGTGCCGACAAGGTCAGCATCAACACCACCGCGGTAACCAACCCCGATGTGGTACGAGAGGCTTCCAGCCGTTTCGGCTCGCAAGCCATCGTAGTCGCCATCGATGCCAAACAGGTCAGCGCACCGGGCGAGCCCCTGCGTTGGGAAGTGTTCACCCATGGCGGGCGTAAAGCCACCGGGCTGGATGCAGTCGAGTGGGCAAAGAAGATGCAGGCCTATGGCGCGGGCGAAATCCTGCTGACCAGCATGGATCGTGACGGCACCAAGATCGGTTTCAACCTGCCGCTGACCCGCGCGGTATCGGATGCCGTGGATATCCCGGTCATCGCTTCCGGCGGTGTCGGTAACCTGCAGCATCTGGTCGATGGCGTACTGCAAGGCCATGCCGATGCCGTGCTGGCGGCGAGCATCTTCCACTTCGGCGAATACACCGTGCGCCAGGCCAAGGAAGCGATGCGCGCGGCCGGGATCGAGGTACGGCTATGAGCTGGCTGGATGAAATCAAATTTGATAGCGCCGGCCTGGTACCTGTCATCGCTCAGGACAAGGAAACCGGCCGCGTGCTGATGTTTGCCTACGCCAATCGCGATGCCGTGGCACTGACTGCCGAAAAGGGCACGGCACATTACTGGACGCGTTCGCGCCAGAAACTGTGGCACAAGGGCGAAGAATCCGGTCATTTCCAGCAGGTGCATGAAATCCGCATGGATTGCGATGGCGATGTGCTGATCTATGTCATCGACCAGGAAGGCGGCATCGCCTGCCATACCGGTCGTCAGAGTTGCTTCTTCCGCAAACTGGAAAACGGTGCCTGGGTGACCACCGATCCGGTCATCAAGGATCCACACGCAATCTACGGTGCCGGACACAAGCACTGATAACACCCCAAACCGCCGAGCCTGGCGGTTTTTTCATGCCGGCGACCACGTTATGATGCGGGAACAAAAATACAGGAGACCCACGATGCTGATGCTGATTTCGCCTGCCAAAACGCTCGATACCACGACCCCGCCCGTCATTGCCGATCATTCCATGCCGGATTTTCTGGAGTGCTCAGCCGAGCTGGTTGCCATCCTGCGCGAAAAATCACCGCAGGAGATCGCCGAACTGATGGGATTATCCGACAAGCTTGCGCTGCTCAATTTCGAGCGATTCCAGAGCTGGCATCCGGCGTTTTCGCCCGCCGAAGCCAAACAGGCGGTGCTGATGTTCATGGGGGATGTGTACGAAGGACTTGATGCGGCGAGCCTGAGCCCGGTCCAGTTTGCCTATCTGGGCCAGCATCTGCGCATCCTGTCTGGCCTGTATGGGCTGTTGCGCCCGCTTGACCTGATGCTGCCCTACCGCCTGGAAATGGGCACGGCCCTACCCAATGCACACGGCAAGGATCTGTATGCCTTCTGGGGCGATACGCTGGCGCAGACAATCAATCAACTCAACCCGGGCGTAGTCGTGAATCTGGCCTCGAACGAATACTTCAAGGCCGTGAATGCCAAAAAACTCGCCTGCCCGGTCATCACCCCGGTATTCGAGGATTGGTCTGGCGGCAAGTACAAGATCGTCAGCTTCTACGCCAAGCGTGCACGAGGGCTGATGGTGCGCTGGGCGGCGCTGCATGGCGTGACCGATCCGGAACAACTCAAGGATTTCGACCTGGAAGGTTATGCTTTCGATGCTGCCGCATCAGACGAAACCACCTGGCGCATGCGACGCAAATCGGCCTGACCGATCGTCAGAAAATATTGGACTACAGCAACTTTACCGAATTTGATGTAGTCACAGATCAGTCAATACATGGACAGAAAAGCCTACTGCCGCTACATTTACGGGCTGTGAATATTGCACAATAGCCACTTGCGGATTGCCAAGTGGTCTAGCCAGAATGCCCGAAGCCCAACTACTGTGCATGATGAGGTAAGGCCATGGATACCCTGCACCGGACAGATTTTTTTGAAGGAGACAAGGCCGTCTCCGTTTTGCCGCGCGTACCGCAACCCGATTTCCCCGAGCACAGCCATGATTTTCATGAGCTGGTGATGGCCAAATCCGGTAGCGGTCTGCATTACGTCAATGGCAACCCGTTCCATGTCAGCAAGGGCTCCGTTTTTTACCTGCGTTCAGGCCAATCGCATTTCTTCGATCATACCGACGGTCTTTGCCTGACCAACGTGGTCTTCGTGCCCGATCAGTTGCAATCGGCCTCGCTGCTGGGTTTTCTGCCCAATGCGCCAGAACTGGATGCCCTGCCCCTCAATGTCGGCACCCAGGCCATCGATGAATGCGAACGCCTGTTTTCGGCCATTCGCAGTGAAAGCCTCAAGCCCGATCCAGCCTCGGTACAAATGGTGGAAGCACTGTTTTCGCAACTGATCGTGCTGCTATGGCGAGAGCATCGTCGCACACTGGATATTTCCGATGGTGACAGCCGTCTGGCTGCGCTGATCCGCCATATCGACCACCACATGGCCGATCCGATCGATTTTTCCGAACTGGCCGATACTTACAGCATTCCGCTGCGTACCATGGCACGTCGCATGGTCGAAGCCACCGGGCTTTCCCCCAACAATTATCTGGGCCGGGTACGCCTGTGCCATGCCATGCGCATGCTGGTTCAGGGCAATGATTCCGTCACCGACATTGCCTTTGCCTGCGGCTTCAACGACAGCAATTACTTCTCCAGCCGCTTCCATCAGGAAATCGGCGTCACGCCAATGCAGTTCCGTAAGCAACGCTCGACCGCCGTAATGCATTCTTGATCGCCATGCCATGGCGCCGGGCAATCTGGCGCCAGACACAAGGCTGGCATGGCCGCACGCGCCTAGCATTCCCCCATTGGGTTTTATCACTACTATCGATGGGGGAATTCAAATGGGCTTCATGCTTTGTTTGCCAAAAATCAGTCTGTCCGGTGCGGGCTGTATCAAGGAGCTGGCCAGTCACCTGCAAAGCCAGCCGTGCCGCAAGCCGCTGATCGTAACCGAGGCGGCACTGGTCAAGCTTGGCTTGCTCAAGGAATTGATCGCCACCTTGCACAACGCCGGTTTTGCACCGGAAGTGTTTGACCAGGTCATCCCCAATCCGACCGATATCGTGGTCGACCAGGCCGTGGCGGCCTACCAGCAATCGGGCTGCGACATGCTGATCGGTTTTGGTGGCGGTTCCAGCATCGATACCGCCAAGGCAATTCGCGCCGTGATCGCCAATCCGGGCAAGCGCGTGCATGACTTCGAAGGCATCGGCAAGATCGGCAAGATCGGTCCGATGCTAGTGGCGGTCAGCACCACCTCCGGCACCGCCGCCGAAGTCACCAGCAATGCCGTGATCATCGACACCAGCCGCCAGGTGAAAATGGTGTTGATCGACAGCGCCATCATTCCGGAAATTGCCGTGAATGATCCTGAGCTGATGCTGGGCCTGCCACCCGCCGTCACTGCTGCAACCGGCATGGATGCGCTGACCCATGCCGTGGAAGCGTATGTCTCGATCGGTGCCCATCCGCTCACCGATCCGACCGCGCTGGCTTCGATCCGCCTGATCGCCGAATGGCTGCCCAAGGCCGTGGCCGATGGCACCAATCTGGTCGCACGCGAAATGATGGCGCAGGCGCAATTCCTCGCAGGTATGGCCTTCAACAGCGCCGGTCTGGGTTATGTGCACTCGCTCGCGCATCAGCCAGGCGCCACCCACAACCTGCCGCACGGTGTCTGCAATGCCATCATCCTGCCGGTGGTGTGCGAATTCAGCCGCCCGGTACAGGTCAAGCGCTTTGCAGAAATCGCCGAAGCCATGGGCAACGACATCAGCGGCCTGAGCAACGAAGAAGCCTCCAAGCTCGCGATTGAAAGCATCCGCAAGCTCTCCGCCACCGTGGGTATTCCGCGAGGGTTGGGCGAATTCGGCATCACGGAAGCCGATATCCCGGGCTGGATCACACCGGCTCAGAATGACCCGTGCACCGGCTGTGCGCCGCGCCGAGCCAGCGATGCGGAAATCGCCGAACTCTACCGCGCGGCACTGTGAGGCCAACGATGAAGAAATTTGTCGTCGGCAACTGGAAGATGCACGGATTTTCCCAGAGCGTGCGCGACTATGCCCAGGCCCTGCTGACATTGCAGGCCAGCGCGGCTTGCGATGTCGGCGTGGCGGTGCCCGTTCCTTACCTAGCACGACTGCAAGCGCAAGTCGGCAGCGCAGCCGTCGCCGTGGTGGCGCAAGATGTCAGCCAGTACGGTGGAACCGGTGCCTATACCGGCGAGATCAGCGCCGACATGCTGCGCGATATCGGCTGCACGCACGTATTGATCGGGCACTCCGAGCGGCGCCAGTATTTTGGCGAGGATGACGACATCCTGGCGCGCAAGATCGAAAATGCCACGCGCGCTGGATTGTCGCCGATCATCTGCATCGGTGAAGTGCTGGAAATTCGCCAGGGTGGGGATTATCTGGCCGAACTGGGCCGGCAACTGGCATTGATCGAGCGTACCCGCGATCTGTTGCCCGATACGGTGTGGGTAGCGTACGAGCCGGTCTGGGCCATTGGCACGGGCCTGGTCGCAACCATCACTCAGATCGAGGAAGCGCATGCCTATCTGGCCGGCAAATTGCGCCAGATCCTGCCCGCGGGAAAAACCGCGCGCCTGCTCTATGGCGGCAGCGTTAAAGGCAACAACGCCGCCGACATTCTCACTGTCCCCGGTGTGGATGGCGTGCTGGTCGGTTCCGCTTCACTGACTGCGCCGGAAATGGGCCGCATCATGGCGGGTGCTGCACCGGTCACAACCGAATAAAACCAAGAACTTCTCCTCCTGAATCTGACCCGCCGTCTGGCGGGTTTTTTCTTGCTAAATCCGCGCTTCTTTGTTCGAGCGCCAGTGAAGGCGGGTCACTGGCGCTGGCATGAAGGTGTGAAAATGCTTGACTGCCTAGACTGGCATCCATTGCTTATGAGATTTGAAGACATGACCCGTTTTGTTGCTGCAGTCGATATCGGAGCCTCCAGTGGCCGCGTGATGCTGGCCGGCTACGATGCGGCCAATCGCCAGTTGCAGCTCGATGAGATCCATCGTTTCGAAAATCGCCTGCATCGCATCGATGGTCACGATTGCTGGGACCTAGAACACATCTACCGCGAAATCTGCGCCGGGCTGGCCCGCATCGAAGCCGACGGCATTGCACTGGATTCGATCGGCATCGATACCTGGGGCGTGGACTTCGTACTGCTCGACCGTGCCGGCCAGGCGCTCGGGCTGCCGGTAGCCTATCGCGATGCCCGTACCGACGGCATGATGGCAAAAGTTGAGGCCAAGGTTTCGCGCGAGGAAATCTATGCCCGCACCGGCATCCAGTTCATGCAGTTCAACACCCTGTATCAACTGCAGGCCCTGCGCGATGCCAACCCGGACTGGTTCGGCCAGGTCGACAAGCTTCTGCTGATTCCGGATTACCTGCACTACCGCCTGTGCGGCGCGCTGTCGTGCGAATACACCAATGCCACCACCACCCAGCTGCTCAATGTCGAAACCGGGCTGTGGGACGAAAAGCTGCTGCAAAGCATCGATATTCCGGCATCCTGGTTCCTGCCGCCGGTACAGCCGGGTACGGTATTGGGCTACTGGACCAGCCCGCAAGGGCGCCAGATCAAGGTCATTGTGCCGCCGACGCACGACACCGGCGCCGCAGTGGCTGCAGCCCCGCTGGCCGATGCCCATACAGCCTACATCAGTTCGGGCACCTGGTCGCTGATGGGGCTGGAAAGCCGCACGCCGGTCAACGGACCGGATGCGCTGGCCTGCAACCTGACCAACGAAGGCGGCGTGGAAGGCACCTTCCGCATCCTCAAGAACATCATGGGCCTGTGGCTGATCCAGGGCGTACGCCGCGAACTCGGTACGCTGTCGTTTGCCGAGCTGGTTGAAGCCGCACGCGATGTCACCCCGGCACGCAGCCTGATCAACCCGAACGATGACCGCTTCCTCAATCCGCCTTCAATGATCGAAGCGATCCAGACCTTCTGCCGCGAAACGGATCAAGCAGTACCGCAGCAGCCGGGCGAGCTGGCGCGCTGCGTATTCGAAAGCCTGGCACTGCTCTACCGCCGGACCATGCAGGAATTGCAGCAGATCTGCGGCATCGATATCCGGCTGATCCAGATCGTCGGCGGCGGCTCCAACAATACCTTCCTGAACCAGTTGACCGCCGATTACTGCCAGGTACCGGTGGCAACCGGCCCGATCGAGGCCTCCGCGCTGGGCAATGTCTGCTACCAGCTCAAGGGCCTGGGCCTGCTCGGCGACCTGGCCGAGGCGCGCGAACTCATGCGCCAGTCCTTCTGCACCGGGGGCTACCAGCCACAAGCCATGCCGGAACTGGCGCAACACTGGCAACGTTTTCAGCAGCTTTGCCAAGGCAATGCTGTTTCTTGTAACCAACCTGAAGAAGAGCACGTATGAACAACAAGGACATGATCCAGGCCGCATTCACCGTGGCCGAACAACGCTACGCCGCGCTGGGCGTGGATGTCAGCGCCGCGCTCGCCACGTTGGACAGCATCCCGGTTTCGATGCACTGCTGGCAAGGTGACGATGTCACCGGCTTTGAAGTCAACGCCGGCGCACTGACCGGTGGCATCCAGGCCACCGGCAATTATCCGGGCAAGGCCCGCAACGCCGCAGAACTGCGCCAGGACCTGGAAACCGCCATGGGCATGATCCCGGGTGCCAAGCGTCTGAACCTGCACGCCATCTACCTCGAAGCCGAAACGGCCGTGCCGCGTGACCAGATCAAGCCGGAACACTTTGCCAACTGGGTAGAGTGGGCCAAGAAGATGCAGATCGGCCTGGATTTCAACCCGAGCTGCTTCTCGCACCCGCTGTCCGCCGATGGCATGACGCTGTCGCACCCGGATGCCAAGGTTCGCCAGTTCTGGATCGACCACTGCAAGGCCAGCCGCCGCATTTCCGCCTATTTCGGCAAGGAGCTCGGCACGGCTTCGGTCATGAACATCTGGGTACCGGATGGCATGAAGGATGTTCCGGCCGACCGTCTGGCACCGCGTCAGCGCCTGGCTGCGGCACTGGATGAAGTGATCTCGGAAAAACTGCCGCTGGAACACCATATCGACGCCGTGGAAAGCAAGCTGTTCGGTATCGGTGCCGAATCGTATACCGTCGGCTCCAACGAATTCTTCATGGGCTATGCCGCCACGCGCAACGTCGCGCTGTGCCTCGATGCCGGCCACTTCCACCCGACTGAAGTGATCTCGGACAAGATCAGCGCAGCCTCGCTGTACGTGAAAGATCTGCTGCTGCACGTCAGCCGTCCGGTACGCTGGGACAGCGACCACGTGGTGCTGCTGGATGATGAAACCCAGGCCATTGCCAACGAAATCATCCGCAACAATCTGCTCAGCCGCGTGCATATCGGACTCGATTTCTTCGATGCCTCGATCAACCGTATCGCTGCCTGGGTGATCGGTACGCGCAACATGAAGAAGGCTCTGCTGCGTGCCTTGCTGGAACCGGCCGCCACGCTGCGCGGCGCCGAAGCAGCCGGCGACTACACCAGCCGTCTGGCCCTGATGGAAGAAACCAAGAGCCTGCCGTGGGCTGCGGTATGGGATTACTACTGCGCCCAGCAGAACGTCGCCGTCGGCAGCGAATGGCTGGATGCCGTGAAGGCATATGAGAAGGATGTGCTCGCGGCACGCGCTTAACCATCAGGCTTGTCGTAGGTCGGAATTCATTCCGATATCCATGATGCATGGGTGTCGGGTTAAAACCCGACCTACACCCCTAGCCAACCGTGCCCGTGACGTCTGTGTTGCCGGCACGGTTTGCCACTGATAAACCCAGCATTTTTGACGGGACAAACCACCATGATACGCAAGGCATTCCTGATGTCGGTCAATCCGGATCAGCACGCTGAATACCAGCGCCGTCACGATGAAATCTGGCCGGAACTGGCCGCAACGCTCACGCAGCACGGTGCCAGCAACTACAACATCTTTCTGTGCGAACAGACCAGCCAGCTGTTTGCCTATGTCGAGATCGAAGACGAAGCCCGCTGGAATGCCGTGGCCAAGACCGAGGTCTGCCAGCGCTGGTGGCAATACATGAAGGACATCATGCCGTCGAACCCGGACAACAGCCCGATCAGCCAGGAGCTCAAGCCGGTGTTTTATCTGGCCTGATCCCGTCTGCAATCCCATTACTGAATACGAGAACAATCATGCAAGAAATCAAACTGAACGATGCCGTGATGGCAGAAATCGAAAAAGTGGTCGAAGTGGCCGAATACCTGTGGCAGCGCGAATGGGCCGAACGCAACGGCGGCAATATCTCGGTCGATGTGACCGATATCTTTGGCGAAGCACCAGCCTCGATGGCAGGCTTCCCGCATTGCGAACTGAGCATGGTCGGCGGTGAAGCAGCTTTCCCCATCGACAGCGCCGGCCATATCTTCTACGTGAAGGGCACCGGCGAGCGGATCCGCGAACTGCGTGATCCGGAACTGGCCGGCTGCGTGCTGCGCATCGACGATGCCGCCAAGGGCTACCACATCCTGTGGGGCGGTCGCGGCAAGGCTGATTACCGCCCGACCAGCGAATTCATCTCGCACGTGGAAATCGTGATGGACAAGTACCGCTCCGGTTCGAAAGACCGCTGCGTGGTGCATACCCATCCGCTGGAACTGATTGCGCTGTCGCATCATCCGAAATACGCGCACGATGAAGTCGCCTACACCAACGCCTGCTGGAAGATGCTGCCGGAAGTACGCGCTTTCGTACCGCGAGGTATCGGCATGGTGGCTTACTGCATGCCGGGCAGCAAGGTGATGGCCGATGGCACCACCGAAAAACTGCGCAAGCATGACGTGGCGATCTGGGAAAAGCACGGCGCGGTCGCGACCGGTCCGGATGCTCTGGTGGCCTTTGACTTTGTCGACGTGGCCAACAAGGGCGCCAAACTGCATCTGATGTGTCTGGCCAGCGGCTTCGAGCCGGAAGGCGTCAGCGACAAGGATATGCAGGAGCTGAAGGAAACGTTTGGGCTGTAAATTAGACTGGCAGCCAAGCCTGATCGAAAAGCCGCTTGCCACACTTGGCAAGCGGCTTTTTTATACATTTCAGATTCAGCAACCGTTGTTAGCACACCTTGCCCTGGCCGGTGCCGAGAAGCGCAGCAAGGCACGGGAATTCGGCGAGGACTGTTTAAGGGCGTATCCCGAGTTTCCCGAAAAGGGACTTGATTGGCTTTACCAATCGACGCCGCAGCCGCCGTGGCTTGCGAGCATCGAAGGGAACCCCGCAGGGGCACCGGCGCGGGCTCGCCTTTGGGGTGTCCTACAGGGACTTCCTTCGGTCGAAGGGGGCTTTGGCGACGCAAAGGCCCCTTCCTGCCCGCCGTGCGGAAACGGCTCATCAAGCACGCGCCGAAGGCGCTTAACCAGACCGACCGTCAGCAACACACATCGCTAACGCCCCATCCCCCCCACCTGCTGCGCCAGATAGGTTGCATAGTTGTCCGTCATGCCACCGATGAAATCGAGTACGCGGCGGTAGGAGTGGTAGAGCGACCATTCCTTCCTGGGCGCGTTGTATTCCATCAGATCCAGGATGCGCTGCATGCGAAACGGCATCTGCTGGGAAACCTTCAGCTGGTAGGCGGCATTGCAGAAGGCATCGAGCAGGATATCGAGGCAGGTAAACGCACCGACCTCGACCTCGACCTTGTGGCGGGCATTGAAGATGCGGTCCCGCGCCAGCTGCTTGGCCTGCGCGATACCCTCGCGAATGAATGCCGGGCAGTCGTTGAGCAGGTCTCCCTGATAGCTGCCGTCGAGCATGCGTTTATGCTGACGGACAAACGCTTCCGCCACCTCGCGCACGCAGCGGTCGATCGCCTTGCCGCGCAGCAGCGCCATCTTGCGTCGCAATGACGGTGCCGCCGCCAGCTCCAGCTGCAGCAATTCGTTGCCACCGCAGATCTTCAGCAGCAATGGCTCCACCGTTTCATATGGCAGCATGCCGATCTCGATGCCGTCTTCCAGATCCAGCACCGCATAGCAAATATCGTCCGAGGCTTCCATCAGGTAGGAAAGCGGGTGGCGCGCCCACTTTCCCGGCGCGAGTTCGGGCAGACCGAGCTCGGCCACCGTCTGCTCCAGCAGGAGCTTTTCGCTCTGGAAGCAACTGAACTTGCCCTTGTCGCCGGCATGCTCGCAGGTCCACGGGTATTTGAGCGTAGCGCCGAGCGTGGCATAGGTCAGGCGCATGCCGCCGTCGAAGCGGTGATTTTCCAGCTGCGTCACCACGCGGAAACCCTGCGCATTGCCCTCAAAGGTCTGCAGGTCGCGGCGCTCCTCCGGGGTCAGGTTCTGGAACAGGTAGGCGTGTTCGTCACGGCGGAACCAGTCGCGGATCGCGTATTCGCCGGCATGGCCAAACGGCGGATTGCCAATATCATGTGCCAGGCACGCTGCCTGCACGATCGCGCCGATATCGTAGGGGGTGACGTCGGCCGGCAACTGTTCGGCCAGGCGACGCGCAACCAGCAAGCCCAGACTGCGCCCGACACAGCTGACCTCGATCGAGTGGGTCAACCGCGTATGCACATGGTCGTTCTCGGTCATCGGGTGGACCTGGGTCTTGCGCCCCATGCGCCGGAACGGGCTGGAAAACACGATGCGGTCGTGATCCTTGTGAAAATCGCTGCGCCCGGATTCCGGTGCGGTCAGCTCGCACCGCTCGGCACCCAGACGATTGGCCGAAAGCAGCCGGTTCCAGTCCATCATGATCAAATGCGCTTTCCGGGAAGGTTGAGACTAGCAAGATAATCGGGGATCGCCTGCGGTGGCAATGGCTGGCTGTGGACATAACCCTGAATCACGTCATTGCCCATGCCAGTGAGCATGCGAACGGTTTCAGCGTCTTCCACGCCTTCGGTCACAACCACCAGCTCAAGCAGGTGGGCCAGTTCGATGATGGTCCGCACGATACCGGCATCCTTGGCCGATTCGCGCATGGTCAGGATAAAGCTGCGATCGATCTTGAGCTCGTCGATCGGCAAGCGCTTGAGATAACTCAGCGAGGAATAGCCGGTACCGAAATCATCCAGCGCCAGTTTGCACCCCAGGCGCTTGAGCGCATGCATCGCCAGCAGGGCATCATCCAGATTGCCGATCAGGCCGGATTCGGTGATTTCCAGCACCACGCGTTGCGGCGGCACCTGCCACAGGGTCAGGGCATCCTGGATCGCGGCGCGCAGTTCGCGATCGAGCAGGTTGCTGGCCGTGATGTTGATGCTGATCGAGCCCGGCACCCCCAGTGCAATCAGCTTGGCGAACTCACGCAGGCTGGCATTCAGTATCCACTGCGTCAGCGTCGGCATCAGCCCCAGATGCTCGGCCACCATGACAATCTCATCCGGGCGCACCATGCCGAGCTTTTCATCCTGCCAGCGCAACAGCGATTCCATGCCATGGAAGCTGCCGTCGCGACAATCGATCTGCGGCTGGAAGGCCAGATGCAGCAGATTGTATTCCAGCGCATCACGCAGCGGTGCTTCCAGCCGAAACAGTGCGGTATGCAGCTTGTCCTGCTGCGGGTCATAGATCGATACCCGGTCAGCGGAATAGGTATGCAGCGCAACCGTGGCGGCTTCCAGCAATTGCTTGGCAGCCTCTCCATGCTGCGGTGCCAGCGCAATCCCGATGCGCGGATGCAGCTTGAGCGCGCGGCCATCCTGCATCAGCACGGCCTCCTCAAAAAAGCTCAGTGCACGATGCGCGGCCAGCAAGGCATGGCCTTCACCATTGAGATCGGCCAGTACCAGCCCGAAGGTCTGGCGATCGATCAGCAGCAGCGTATCCTGCTCCGGGCTGCGCAACATGCCGGCCAATCGTTGTGCCAGCAACTGCAGCAGGGCATCCGGGTAGACATGCTGGCCTGCGGTGATCTCCACGCTCATCACGGCAAACTGGCGGGATGGCCGGGTGGCGGCGCGCGCCTTGTTTACCGCCGCCGGCAACGCTGCGCGATCAGGCAGGCCGGTGATACGGTCATGATCCGGTTGCCGTTCGGCCAGGCGCTTGAGCAGCAGCGCTTGCGCCTCGGCCAGGCAATCCAGCAGCACGGTTTCCAGGCTGGACGGCACTTCCGGATAGCATTGCAGCCATTCGCGCCATGCCATCAGCACGGTTCCGGCATGCTGCAGCGCCTGTACGGTCAGATCGGCCAGGCGGCCCTTTTCATGCCGGCCCTCGAGCAATCCCGCCAGATATTGGCCATAGGCGGTCAGATCGGCGCTGTTGAGGCAACCGCTGCCAGCCAGTGCTTGATTGACGACCTGGTATAAGCGGTCTGCCGACAGGTTTTGCCGTATCGCCCAAGCCTTGAGCAACTGCAGCTCGGCCAGCGATGGACCGATTGGTGCCATCACAGGAAGTACTCGCGAGGATCAATGCCGAAACTGTCGCGGGGCAAGGTACGTCGCACGATGATCGGCTGGTTGTTCGGGCCGGGCGGATCGGTGATCAGATCCAGCAACATGGGCCGGGCATGTGGCTGCTGATCCGGCCCCAGAATCACCATCACCCGCGGCTTGAGACGACGCGTGTAGTTTTGTCCGACCACAATGCCGATATCGCCGCTCGATAATTCCACCAGGGTGCCAATCGGAAATACCCCTACGCACTGGGCAAACTGCTCGACCAGCACCGGATGAAAAAAACGATCGCTCCACTTGTACAGCAGCTGCAAGGTATCGTGCGGACTCTTGGCCTGCGAATACGGTCGATCACTGGTGATGGCGGTGAAGCAATCAACAATCCCGGCCATGCTGCCGAAAATGCCTATCCACTCGGCTTTCAAGCCATAAGGATAGCCGCTGCCATCATGGCGTTCGTGATGCCGCGCCACCATGTCGAACACATCCATCGATACATTGTCCATCTGGTTCAGGATATCCAGGCTGTGCTGGACATGGGTCTTCATCAGCATGAACTCGCCGCGCGTGTAGCGGCCATGCCGGCTCAGCAACTCTTCGGGCAGTTTCATCTTGCCGATATCGAGCATCAGCCCGGCAAACCCGAGTTTGTGCAAATCCTCCTTGGGAAAACCCAGGCTGCGCCCGAACGCCAGCATGTACACGGAACAATCCACGGCATGGCCATAGGAATAGCTGTCGCGGTCCTTCATCAGCGATAGCCATAGCAGCGCATTCGGGTTGCGGATGATCGAATCGACCATGGTGGACACGGCTTCGTTGATTTCTTCCGACTGCGGCGGCAAATCCTCGCGCACGGAAGTCATCAGGCTGGAAACCAGCGCCTGCGTGGCATCGTGCGCCACCCTGGCCGGCACGATTTCTTCTTCGACCGGTGTTGTCTCTTCGTAGATGATGATGCGTGGCGGCGTGATCGGCGTATCCTGTTCGCGGCGCAGCCGCGCGGCACTGAACAGCGCGCGCAGCTCCATCAGGATGCTCAGCCGCTCGCGGTCTTCCTCCTTGTAACGGGCAACATCCTGCGCAGGCCCAGCTTGCGCATCCGGCCGGGCAGGCGATGATTCACCCGCCCAATGAAACGGCCCGCCGACCGACCGTGTCAGATCGATCGTGACAAATTCGCAATAGTGGCGCAATTCTTCGAGCTGGGCCGGGTTTTCGATCTGGAAGCCCTGCAACAGAAAAGGGGTATCGAGCCAGGGCCGATCCAGCTCGGTGACAAACATGCCAATTTGCAGTTGCGAGACGTGCAGGCGGTTTTCCACAGTACGGTTTCCGTCATGAAGCATGGCGGGCCTTGCGGCCGGAAATCAGGGCGCAAACCCTTTTGCAGTATAGTGCGGGAGTCGGGCGGTGCGCGCAATCGCATGACATGGGGCAAACCCTTGCATTGACAGGATAATTTGCACTGCCCGCCCCCCCGCTTTTTGCTAGAATACCCGCCGTTTTTTCATGAGGAATATCATGGCGTTGCTTGAGATTCGTGACGTGGTCAAAACCTTTGGCGACTTCACCGCGGTCAATCACGTCAGCCTCTCGGTCGAGGCCGGCGAATTCTTCACGCTGCTGGGGCCGTCGGGCTGCGGCAAGACCACGCTCTTGCGCATGCTGGCCGGGTTCGAGATGCCGGATTCGGGCGAAATCATTCTGGATGGCCAGAACATGGCCAACGTACCACCGGAAAAACGTCCGGTGCATACCGTGTTCCAGAACTACGCCATTTTTCCGCATATGACCGTGGCGCAAAACATCGCCTTCCCCTTGAAAATGGCCAAGGTTCCAGCCGGCGAGATCAAGTCGCGCGTGGAAGAAGCGCTTGAAGATGTGCGCCTGCAGCAGTTCGCCAAACGCTTTCCGCATGAAATGTCCGGTGGCCAGCGCCAGCGCGTCGCCATCGCCCGCGCACTGGTCAACCGCCCGCGTGTGCTGCTGCTGGATGAACCGCTCTCTGCACTGGATGCCAAGCTGCGCGAACAGATGCAGATCGAACTGATCACGCTGCAGAAGGAAGTCGGCGTGACCTTCGTTTACGTCACGCACGATCAGGGCGAGGCGCTGGCGCTGTCGCACCGCATCGCCGTGATGAACAAGGGCCAGGTCGAGCAGCTCGACGTGCCGGAAACCATCTACAGCTATCCAAAGAGCCGCTTCGTGGCCGACTTCATCGGCCAGTGCAACCTGCTTGATGCCACGGTACGCGAGATCGGCAGCGATCGCATGAAGATCGAGATCGCCGGCGTCGGCATGGCCGAGGCCCTGCCGCTCGAAGGTGCCCATGTCGGCATGGCCGGTGCCTTGTCGCTGCGCCCGGAAAAGATCAAGCTGGGCGTGACCCTGCCGGCCGATGATCCGGACGAAGTCCACTTCAAGGGCCGCGTGCATGATTGCCTGTATCTGGGCGACGTGACCATCTACATCGTCGAGCTTGAGAACGGCATGCTGGTCGAGACCATGCTGCCCAACTCGGAACCGGGCAAGGCCAAGTTCTTCGACGACAACGATCTGGTCGAACTGGCCTGGCGTTTCGATGCCGGCCACTTCCTGCTCGCCTGACCGGAGCTTCGCCATGGCGCAAAACAAACGCATTTCGAAGTGGCTGATCTCTGGTCCGCCACTCTTGTACCTGATCCTGTTCTTTGCGATTCCGACGCTGATCATGGCGTTCGCTGCGTTTCGCTATCCCGGTGATTATGGCGGCCTGTTGCCGCTGATCGGGGCCGACGACAGCGGGGCCACCACGCTGCTGATCAATCGCGAGAACTGGCGTGATTTCCTCACGCTCGAAAACTTCGGCACCTTCTTCGGCGATTCGATCTATATCGAGCTGTTCATCAAATCGTTCTGGTATGCCGGCATCACTACGCTGATCTGCCTGGTGATGGCGTATCCGCTGGCCTGGCTGATCGCGCGCAGTCCGAAGAAATACCGCGATCTGCTGGTGCTGCTGGTGATCCTGCCGTTCTGGAGCAACTTCCTGGTTCGCGTCTATGCCTGGATGATCATCCTTGGTCCGCAAGGCTATGTGGCCAAGCTCGCTAATGGTTTCCTCGGCCTGTTCGGATTCGGCCCGGTGCAGATTCTGTTCTCGCACTTCGCCGTGATCATCGTACTGGTGTACGTGCACCTGCCGTTCATGGTGCTGCCGCTGTATGCCAACCTGGAAAAACACGACATGAACCTGCTCGATGCCGCGCAGGATCTCGGCGCCAGCAAGTGGCAGCGCTTCTGGCGCATCACCTGGCCGCTCTCGTTACCCGGCGTGTATGCCGGTGCGGCGCTGGTGTTCATTCCGGCGCTGGGCATGTTTGCCGTGCCCGACCTGGTCGGCGGTACCGACGGCATCATGATCGGCAACCTGATCAAACAGCAATTCCTCGATAGCCGAGATTGGCCGTTCGGTTCGGTTCTTTCCATCATGCTGACCATCGCCGTGCTGCTGCTGGCGGCCGTGGCAGGCTGGCTTGGCCGGGGAGGCAAGCGCGATGAACTTTAAGCAACACAAGGTGCTGTGGGGCATGGCCGGACTGGTCTATGCCTTTCTCTACCTGCCACTGATCATTGTGGTGATGTATTCGTTCAACGATTCGCGCCTGAACGCGGAATGGGTCGGTTTCACCCTGAAGTGGTACGACGTGCTGTTCAATGATCACCAGATGCTGACGGCCGCGCGCAATTCGCTGGTCATCGGCATGATCACCAGTGCCGTTTCGACCCTGCTTGGCACCATGGCCGGCTTTGCCATGTACAAGTACAAGCTGCGCCTGTTGCCGATCCTGGTACTCACGCCGATCGCCATCCCGGAAATCCTGATGGGACTGTCGCTGCTGGTGTTTTTCGTCACGCTCAATTTCACCCTGGGCTATGTCTCGATCACACTCGCACACATTGCATTCTGTGTCGGCTTCGTTGCCATCGTGGTACGTGCCCGCCTGCAAGGCATGGATGAATCGCTGGTCGAAGCGGCACGTGATCTGGGCGCCACACCGATCGAAGCATTTCGCAGCATCACCCTGCCGCTGATCATGCCCGGCATCATCGCCGGTGCGCTGATGGCCTTCACGCTGTCGATCGACGACTTTGTGATCACTTACTTCACCGCTGGCGCCGGTGCTACCACCTTGCCACTGCAGATCTATTCCATGCTGAAAATCGCCGTGACACCGGAGGTCAATGCCATTTCCTCGCTGCTGATGCTGCTGACACTGGTGCTGATCTTCATCGCCAGCAAAGTGGCACCCGACGCGTTCAAAAGCGAGTAAAACAACTGTCCCGGCGCCAGCACCCTCAGGGCTGGCGCCGGCGGTTCAGCCTTGGCCGATCTGCGGACTAATGGCATTCTTTTTGCCTTTTGCCCTGGATAAATCGTGGCATAATCGGCGCAGAAGTGCAGGGTTACAGTTTTGCCCTTCTTCAACTTTCTAGTAACTGTTATCTACCAAGGGAAGGTATCGAGATGAAAAAGTTGCTGCTGGCTCTGCTGGTGGCCGCGGGCACTGCCCACGCCGAAGACGTACTGCACATTTACAACTGGAACAACTACATTGCTCCGGAAACCGTGAAACGTTTTGAAGCCGATTGCAAGTGCAAGGTGGTTCAGGACTATTACGGCGCGATGGAAGAAATGCTGGCCAAGCTGTCCGCTGGCGCCAAGGGTTATGACGTGGTCGTGCCGACCGGTTTTGCCATTCCGCCGCTGGTGAAGCAGAACCTGGTACAACCGCTCGACAAGGCAAAACTGTCCAATATCAAGAACGTCGATGCCGGCTTCATGGATACCGCATTCGACAAGGGCAACAAGTTCTCGGTACCGTACGCCTTCACCACCACGCTGGTTGGCTACAACGATGCCAAGATCAAGGAACTCGGTCTGGATCCGACCTCCTGGGCCATCCTCTTCGATCCGGCCATCCTGGCCAAGATCAAGGGCAAGGTCACCGTGCTGGATGATTCGCGCGAGCTGTTTGCCGCTGCGCTGATGTACAACGGTTTCTCGGCCAATTCGACCGATCCGAAGGAATGGGCCAAAGCCAAGGAAACCCTGGTCAAGGCCAAGCCGTACTGGGCTGCCTTCAATACCCAGAGCTACATCAAGGAACTGACGCTCGGCAACATCTGGGTGGCGCACGGCTATTCCAACGACATGTTCCAGGCCAATGAAGATGCCAAGGCAGCCAAGCGCCCGTTCGGCATCAGCTACGGTCTGCAGAAAGAAGGCAACACCCTGTCGCTGGACAGCATGATGGTGCTGAAGACCGCACCGCGTCCCGATCTGGCGCACAAGTTCATCAACTTCATGCTCGATGGCAAGAATTCATCCGAGCTGACCAACATGATCGGTTCCGGCAACCCGAATGCGGCCTCGGCCCAGTTCGTCAAGCCGGAAATCAAGAAGATCAGTGCGGTCTTCCCGGATGACACGGCCAAGAAAAAACTGGTTCAATTGAATGATCTGCAAGGCAAACCGCTGCGCGAACTGAACCGTTTGTGGACGCAGGTTAAAACCGCCAAGAAATAATCGCCAGACTGGCCAAAGCAGACGCGGGCGGGATGACCTTCCGCGTCTTTTCATTTTCAACAAGGGTGCACGATGCGCGATTTTCCGAGCGTCAGTTACCTTGCGCATGCGCGCACACCCTCCCGCTTTGCCCGTTATTTCTGCTACTGCTCGCTGCTGGTGATCGTGATCGTCAGCCTGTATCCATTCAGCGGCTGGCACTACAACGGCGCACCGCTGTTCGCCTATCTGTTCTACCCGCTGCCGCATTACCAGACGGTTTTCGACAACACAATCAATGTGCTGGCCTATGTTCCGCTGGGCCTGTGCCTGGTATTGCTGTTGCCGCACAAGCGTTCCGGCTGGCTGCTCGCCATCGCAGGCGGCTTGCTGGTATCCGGCACGATGGAATTCATTCAGCAATTTTTGCCCAGCCGCATCGCCTCCAACCTCGACATCCTCAGCAATGGCACCGGCACCCTGATCGGTGCAGTTCTCGGCCTGATTGCCGGCCATGAGCGCTGGCGCCGGCAGGTGCACAGCTGGCGCCATGCCAAGCTTGCACCGGGTCCGGCCGGGGAATGGGGCTTTGTCTGGCTGGTGCTGTGGTTCATCACCCAGCTGGATCCGGTCCAGCCTTTTCTGGGCGTGGTCGTGATTCCGCAAGGCTTGCCGCAACCGTTTGAATCGCCCCTGGCCAACCCGGCCCTTTTCCTGGCACTGCTCGAAGGCGGCGGCATGATGCTGCACCTCGTAGGAGTAAGCCTGTTCGTTTCGCTGCTGGTGCGCCACAGTGGCCAGATTCCGGCAACCGTGATTGCAGCCTTGTTGCTGGCCCTGCTGGCAAAAATGACCATGGCCGGCATGCTGCTGCAACCCGAGCAATTCTTTGCCTGGGTAAATACGAATATTGCTATCGGCGGCATGATCGGCCTGTTGTGCCTGCTGTTGCTGTGGCGACTGCGCCGGCGGCTGCGCGCCGCGGCAGGACTGCTGGCACTGCTGGCGGCACAGGTCGTCAGCTGGTTGTGGCCGCTGACACCGCAATTCTCGGCCACGTTGCCATTGTTTCGCTGGCAATATGGCCATCTGCAGCATCTGAGCGGGCTGACACACATCATTGGCGATATCTGGCCCATTGGCGCCATGCTGTGGCTGGCCTGGATGATGGTGCGCCCCATGCCGCACCCAGGATGGAATGATGACCGCTACTTTACCCGCTATTGAAAACGTGGCCGAGCGCCTGCTGGCCGCCGAACGCGTGCTGTTCATCACCGGCGCCGGCATCTCGGCCGATTCCGGCTTGCCGACCTATCGCGGTATCGGCGGCCTCTACAATGACCAGCATACCGATGAAGGCATGCCGATCGAGGTGGCATTGTCGGCCGAAGTCATGCAGCACACACCGGCGATTACCTGGAAATACCTGGCCCAGATCGAGGCATCCTGCCGCGCGGCGCAACCAAACGCGGCGCACGCGATCATCGCCCGCCTGCAACAACACCGCCATGTCACCGTGCTGACGCAGAACATCGACGGTTTCCACGCCCGGGCAGGCAGCCGCGATCTGATCGAGATCCACGGCAATCTGTTCGAGCTGTACTGCACCCGCTGTGGCCATGAAGAAAAGATCGCCGACTATGCCGGCTTGACCACGCTGCCGCCGCCGTGCCCGAATTGCAGCCACTGGTTGCGTCCGCGCGTGGTGCTGTTCAATGAAATGCTGCCGGAAACCGCCATCAACCGCCTGTATGCGACGATGGAGCAGGGCTACGATCTGGTGTTCAGCATCGGCACCACCAGCGTGTTTCCCTACATCGCCCAGCCTTTCATCATCGCCGGCCAGATCGGCGCGCTGGCAGTCGAGGTCAACCCGGCCGATACGCAGGTCAGCCGCCATGCGGATGTGCGCTGGCGCTGTGGCGCTGCCGAGGCGATGACGGCGTTGATGGAGCAACTGGAAAAACCGATGTGAACAGGCTGGGTTTTATGCGCCGTGCGGCGCGTATTTTGGTGCCGGTCCCGCCCGGCATGGCGTGATACTTTCTTTGCTTCTGCCGTAGGTCGGGTTTCAACCCGACACAATCCCGATGCTGTCGGGTTAAAACCCGACCTACAGCCCCGGCGGCCTTACTGGGCATCATAGGGACTCATAGATGCAACGACGTAGGTTGGGCTGAATGAAATGAAGCCCAACACATTGTGAAATCGTTGGGCTTCGCGTGGCTCAGCCCAACCTACGTGACTGCAGGCGCTTAACCAACGCTTATACCTGGTTCGTCCGTACCCGCCCCACCGCCTGGCACCAGCCACCATACAGCTTGCCGCGCCGCTCGATTCCCATCGCCGGCTCGAAGCGGTGATTGCGGGCCCAATGCGCGGCCACTTCCTCCAGGCTTTGATACATGCCGCAGCCCAGCCCGGCCAGATAAGCGGCACCCAGCGCCGTGGTTTCGGTGATGGTCGGGCGCTCGACTGGCGTGGCCAGGATATCGGAGAGGAACTGCATCACCCAGTTGTTGGCCGACATGCCGCCATCCACGCGCAAGGCGGCCGGTGGTGCTGCGCCATCGGCTTCCATGGCTTCGAGCAGATCGCGGGTCTGGTAGCACACCGATTCCAGCGCGGCGCGCACGATCTCGCCAATCCCCGAGTTGCGCGTCAACCCGACAATCGCACCGCGCGCTTCCGGATCCCAGTACGGCGCACCGAGCCCGGTAAACGCAGGCACCAGATAGACGCCATGCGTATCTTCCACCTCGCGCGCCCATTTTTCCGATTCGGCCGCGCTGCCGATCAGCTTGACCGCATCGCGCAACCATTGCACCGCCGCACCGGCGATAAAGATGCTGCCCTCCAGCGCAAAGGTAGGCTGGCCCTGAACCCGGTAAGCCAGCGTTGCCAGCAGGCGCTGGCGCGAGCGCACGATTTCGCGACCGGTATTCATCACCATGAAACAGCCGGTGCCATAGGTCGATTTGACCATGCCGGGGCTGAAGCAGGCCTGACCGACCGTAGCCGCCTGCTGATCGCCCGCCACGCCGCGGATCGGAATGGCGTGACCGAGCAAGGCGGGATCGGTGCGGCCAAAATCGGCGGCGCAATCCTTGATTTCGGGTAGCAGGGCGCGCGGCACATTGAAGAATGCCAGCAGTTCATCGTCCCAATCCTGGGTTTTCAGGTTGAACAGCAGCGTGCGCGAGGCATTGGTGGCATCGGTGGCGTGCACACGGCCACCGGTCAGGTTCCAGATCAGCCAGCTGTCGATGGTGCCAAAGGCCAGCTCGCCACGCTCGGCCCGTGCCCGGGCGCCGGGGATATGATCCAGCAGCCAGGCAATCTTGGTCGCGGAAAAATACGGGTCGAGCAGCAGGCCGGTTTTTTCCGCCAGCCAGGCTTCCGTTTCCGGCGAGTAATGCTCGCGGCACCAGGGCGTGGTGCGGCGATCCTGCCAGACAATCGCGTTGTGGATCGGTCCGCCGGTATCGCGCTCCCAGATCACCGTGGTTTCGCGCTGGTTGGCCAGCCCCAGCGCGGCGATGGTGGCTGGGTCGGTTTTTTGCAACAGATGCCGGCACAGGTGCAGGCAATCGGCCCAGATGCGTTCTGCCTCGTGCTCGACCCAGCCTTCCTGCGGATAGTGTTGCGGCAATTCCTGCTGTTCCCGCCCCAGCACATTGCCGTCATGGTCAAACAGCATGGCGCGCGTGCTGGTGGTTCCCTGATCGATCACAAGGAGCTTGTCTGGCATTTTCTCAAACCCACTGATATAAGTACCGGCAGAAGAATACTCTCCGTGCATGACCCACTCAATCTGGAGCGAACCCGCATGAACAATTTCAATTACTTCAACCCGACCCACCTCTATTTCGGCAAGGGGCAGATTGCTGCCATCAGCCAGGCGATCCCGAAAGACCAGAAAGTGCTGGTGCTCTATGGCGGCGGCAGCATCAAGAAAAACGGCGTGTACGACCAGGTCAAGGCTGCGCTGGCGCAACACACCTGGCTCGAATTCAGCGGCATCGAACCCAATCCGCATTACGAAACCCTGATGCAGGCGGTCGAGCTGATCAAGCGTGAAGGCATCGGCTATCTGCTGGCGGTCGGCGGCGGCTCGGTCATCGATGGCACCAAGTTCGTTTCCGCCGCAGCCTGCTACGAGGGCGGCGAACCGTGGGACATGATCGAGCAAGGCATCACGGCCGGACGCGCGTTGCCGGTGGGATGCGTGCTGACCCTGCCGGCCACCGGCTCGGAGAGCAACACCTTCAGCGTGATCTCGCATGTGGGCAAGGGGCTCAAGCGCGCCTATGGCGATCCGCTCACTTACCCGGCATTTGCCATTCTCGATCCGGAAGTCACCTACAGCCTGCCCAAGCATCAGGTTGCCAATGGCGTGGTCGATGCCTTCGTGCACGTGATGGAACAGTACATGACCTACCCGGCCGGCGGCCTGGTGCAGGATCGCTATGCCGAAGGCCTGCTGCAGACCCTGATCGAAATCGGCACGACGGTGGTCAATACCCCGAACGACTATGCCGCGCGCGCCAGCTTCATGTGGGCGGCCAACCAGGCATTGAACGGCCTGATCGGGCAGGGCGTACCGCAGGACTGGAGCACGCACATGATCGGGCATGAGCTCACCGCCGTGTACGGACTGGATCATGCCGTGTCGCTCGCCGCCGTGCTGCCGCACAACCTGCAGGTCAACCGCACCGCCAAACGCGCCAAATTGCTGCAATATGCCGCGCGCGTCTGGGGCCTTAGCGAGGGAGGCGAAGATGCCCGCATCGATGCCGCCATCGCCCAAACCTGCGCATTCTTCGAATCGGTCGGCCTGAAGACCAGCCTCAAGGCACTCAACATCGAATCCGCTGCCGCCGACAAGATCGCTGGCCGTCTTGAAGCACAAGGATTGACCGCGCTGGGCGAGCACCAGTCCGTCACTCCGGCGGGGGTGCGTGAAATCCTGACGCGCAGCCTGGCCTAAAATTTCGGAGGAAGATGAGCATGGCGCAGGACATCACGCCGGGTTTGCTGGTACTGCATGGCAACCGGCTGGAAGACCTGCGCCAGGTCGTATTTGACTGGTGCGCGCGCCAGCCGCTCCACCCGCTGGAAGAAGCGCTGTTTCTGGTACAGAGCAACGGCATTGCCGAATGGCTGAAACTGGCGCTGGCACAGGATCAGGGCATCTGTGCCGCCACCCGCATCGAGCTGCCGGCGCGTTTTCTCTGGCGCGCCTACCGCCAGGTACTGGGCCGCGATGCCGTGCCCGCGCATTCCCCGTTCGACAAGGCGCCGCTGGCCTGGCGATTGATGCGCCTGCTGCCAGGCCTGCTCGGCGAATCCGCCTTTGTCCCCCTGCAGCATTTTCTGGCTGACGGCGATCCGCTGCGCCGTTACCAGCTGGCCGTACGGCTGGCCGATCTGTTCGATCAGTATCAGGTTTATCGCGCCGACTGGTTGCAGGACTGGTCCAGCGGACACGATGTGCTGCGTCGCGCGGATGGCCAGACGCAAGCACTTTCCGATGATCAGCGCTGGCAAGCGCTGTTGTGGCGCGCCATCTGTGCCGATATCCCATCGGCGCAACGTGCCAGCAGCCGGGCCGATATCCACCACCGCTTTGTCGAATCGCTCAATGCCGGCAACGCGCCGCAACACCGCCTGCCGCGCCGGGTCGTGTTGTTCGGCGCCTCCAGCCTGCCATTGCAAACGCTGGAAGCACTGGCGGCGCTGGCCACGCACTGCCAGGTGATTCTGGCGGTGCCCAACCCCTGCCGTTTTCACTGGGGTGACATCATCGACGGGCGCGAACTATTGCGTGCGACCCGCCGCCGTCAACCATTGCGCGAAGGTCACGATCTGGCACAGTTGCCGCTGGAAGACCTGCATGCCTATGGCCATCCGCTGCTGGCAGCCTGGGGCAGGCAAGGGCGCGATTTCATCCGCCTGCTCGATCTGTTCGATGATGCCGCAGCCACGCAGGAACGCTTCGACATCGGCCGTATCGACCTGTTCGACGACGCAGCCGGACAATCGTTGCTGCAGCAGCTGCAAGCGCGCATTCGCGAGCTGGAGCCGCTGAATGCCGACATCCGGCCCACCGTTGCAGATTCGGATCGCTCGATCGTATTCCATATCGCGCACAGCCCCTTGCGCGAAGTCGAAATCCTGCATGACCAACTGTTGACGCTGCTTGCCGATGGATCGCTCACGCCGCGCGACATCATCGTCATGGTGCCGGATATCGAAACCTTTGCACCGGCGATCCATGCCGTGTTCGGCCAGCACAGCAGCCACGATGCGCGCCATATCCCGTACACGATTGCCGACCAGCGCAGCCAGCAGGTCAACCCGCTCTTGGGCGCGCTGGAATGGCTGCTGGCACTGCCGACGCAACGCTGCACCGCCAGCGAATTGCGCGATCTGCTTGATGTGCCGGCGCTGGCCCGCCGTTTCGATCTGGACGAAAACGATCTGCCGCGCCTGACCCAATGGATAGCCGGCGCCGGCGTGCGCTGGGGGCTATCACAAGCGCAGCGCGATACCCTCAATCTGGTTGCCTGTGGCGAGCAGAACAGCTGGCTGTTCGGCCTTGAGCGCATGTTGCTCGGTTACGCCTGCGGCGAGGACGGCCCTTTTGCCGGCATAGAGCCGTATGACGAAATCGGCGGGCTGGATGCAGCCGCCGTGGGCGGATTGGCAGCGCTGGTACAAACCCTGCAACACTGGTCGACCACATTGAATGAGCCGGCCACGCCAGGCGAATGGGGCGAGCGCCTGCGCACACTGCTGCTGCATTGCTTTACTGCCGCCAGCGAGCGTGACCAGATGACCCTGGCAGCGCTGGAAAATGCGCTGCAATCGTGGCAGGACGCCTGCGCCAGCGCAGGTTTCGAGGACACCATCAGCTTGCCGGTAGTGCGCAGTGCCTGGCTCGCGCTGCTGGATGAACCCAACCTGACCCGGCGTTTCCTCGGTGGTGGCGTGACCATCTGCTCGCTGATGCCGATGCGCGCGATTCCGTTTGAAGTGGTATGCCTGCTCGGCATGAACGATGGCGATTACCCGCGACGTGCCAGCCGGGCCGATTTCGACCTGCTGGCACTGCCCGGGCTGGCGCGTCCCGGTGATCGTTCGCGCCGCGATGACGACCGTTACCTGATGCTGGAAGCGCTGCTGTCGGCACGGCGCCAGCTGTACGTGAGCTGGTGCGGGCGCAATGTCCGCGACAACAGCGCACAGCCACCGTCCGTACTGGTTGCCCAATTGCGCGACTATCTGGCAGTGGGCTGGGCCGATGACGTGCTCGATGCACGCACTACCGAACACCCGTTGCAACCGTTCAGCCGGCGCTATTTCGAGGGCGGCATGCTGACGACGTGGGCGAGCGAATGGCGCGCCGCACACCAGCCCGAGCACCTGCCTGCAGCAGAGGATGCGCCTGTTGCACAATTGGAAGGCCAGCCACCGCTGACCCTGGCGCAACTGGCAACATTCCTGAAAAACCCGGTACGCGCATTTTTCCGTCAACGTCTCGAGGTGGTATTCGACGACGGCGACGATGCGCTGGCCGATGACGAACCATTTGCCCTGAATGCGCTGGAAGAATACCAGCTGGTCGACAGTTTTCTTGATGCGGCCCGCTTGGCCTGCGACGATGACCTGATTGGCCAGATCCAGAACCATGCAGCGCGCATTGCCCGCAGCGGCCAGCTGCCGCCGGCCGGCTTTGGTGCGCGCGAACAGGCGCGGCTGGTGAATCTGCTGACGCCGGTCTGGCAACAATGGCAGGCGCTGCAAACCGCCTGGCCGGAAAACGCCGACAAGGCCACGCTCTGCTTCACGCACGGCGAAGTCGTACTGGAAGACTGGCTGGACGGATTGCGCAGCAACGGCCACGAGCGGGTCTGGCTGCAACTGGAACCGGCCATCCTGTGCGACAAGCGCGGCTTTCCGCGCGGCGAAAAACTGATCCTGCCCTGGTTGCGCCAGTTGGCAGCCAGTGCCTGCGGTCTATCGATGGGCGGCATCGTGGTCGGCCGCGATGTCGTGCTGCATTTGCCGCCGCTATCGGGAGAAGCCGCGCGTTCGGCACTGGAAGCACTGTTGCATAGCTGGCAACAGGGCATGCAGGAGCCGCTGCCGCTCGCCTGCAAGACCGCGCTGGCGTATCTGGCCAAGCCCGCGCTGGCGGCCAAAACCTATCAGGGCGACGACTACCGGCAAGCCGGCGAAGTGGCCGATGCCTGCCTCGCCCGCGTCTATCCCGACTTTGACCGCCTGTGTGCGGACGGACGCTTTGCCGGGCTGGCACAACAGCTGTACGGCCCGCTGCACGCCTGGCTCGCAAGCATTACCGTGCAGATCCATGATGCCGGCGCAGCCGGGGAGGATGGCGATGAGCCGGATGCTTGATCCGCTTGGATTTCCACTGTGGGGCAGTCGCCTGATCGAGGCCAGCGCCGGTACCGGCAAGACCTGGACGATCGCCGCCCTGTACATACGGCTGGTGCTGGGGCATGGCGACGAGGACACCCGCTTTGCCCGGCCGCTGCTGCCCGGCGAAATCCTGGTCATGACCTTTACCCGCGCCGCCACGCGCGAATTGTCCGACCGCATCCGCCTCCGCCTACTGGAAGCCGCGCAAGCCTTCCGTGACGGCCACAGCGACGACGGCTATCTGGCCGCGCTCATCGCCGCCTCGCCCTCCATGCAGGCCCAACAACAGGCAGCCTACCGCCTGAATCTGGCCGCCGAGGCGATGGACGAAGCCGCCATCTTCACGATCGACGCCTGGTGCCAGCGCATGCTGCGCGAGCATGCCTTCGACAGCGGCAACCTGTTCGACGAGGAACTGCTGCCCGACGAGACCGAACTGTTCGATACCGCCGTACGCGATTACTGGCGCCAGCAGGTCTATCCGCTCGATGCCGGCACGCTGGAGCTGCTGCTGCAGCAAGTGGGGGACCCGGCAAGCCTGGCCAGCGGTGCAAGGCAAATGCTCGATCTGGATGCGCTGCTGCCGCAAGCCAGCGGCACATTGGGCAACCTGCTGCAGCGCCAGCAGCAGGCGCGCATGCAGCAACTGGCACAGATCAAGCATGGCTGGCAGGAAAAGGTCCAAGCCATGGGAATCTGGCTGGAAGGGCAACTCGCACGCAAGGACAAGCCGTTCAACGGTCGCAAACTGCAGACTCGCTACTTTCAACCCTGGCTGGCGGCACTGGCGCAATGGGCGCAAGATCCGCAGCAGGTCTTGCCGGACATCAGCGAATCCGGCTGGATACGCCTCACCCCGCCAGGGCTGGCCGATGCTGCCAACGATCCGTCCGCAGTGGCCGGCTTGCCTGCCGAATTTGCCGAATTCGCAACGCTCCAAACACAACTGGATAACTTGCCTGCGCTCAAGCCCGCGCTGCTGCAGCATGCAGCCTGGCATATCCGGCAGCGCCTGGCCCGGCTCAAACAGCAGGCCGGTGTCTTCAGCTTTGCCGACATGCTGCAGCGTCTGGATCGTGCGCTGGCCGGCACCAATGGCGCAGCACTGCGCGCGCGCATCCTCGCCCAGTATCCGGTGGCGCTGGTCGATGAATTCCAGGATACCTCGCCGCTGCAATACCGCCTGTTCGACCAGCTCTATCGCACGGCCGACAACGATCCGGCCAGCGCCTTGCTGCTGATCGGCGACCCGAAGCAATCGATCTATGCGTTTCGCGGCGCCGATATCCACAGCTATCTCGCCGCCCGCCGCGCCACGCAGGGCCGTCACTATGCGCTGGGCACCAACTACCGCTCCAGTCACGCGCTGGTGGAAAGCATCAACCGGCTGTTCGCCCTGGGCGAAGCCTATCCGGCCGGCGCTTTCCGTTTCCGGCGCGAGAGTGAAGATCCCTTGCCGTTCCTGCCGGTTGCGGCCAAAGGGCGTGAGGAACAACTGGTCTGCGAACAGGGACCCGTGCCGGCCATGACCCTGTGCCATGCCGAAGAAACCCTCAGCCAGGAAGAATACCGCCGGCAGTTTGCCAAGCGTTGTGCCGAAGAAATCGTCAGCCTGCTCAACGATGCACAAGCCGGTTTCGCCCGCCCGGATGGCTTCGCCCGCCTCAGGCCAGCCGATATTGCCGTACTGGTACGCACCGGCAAGGAAGCCGCTGCCGTGCGCCGCGCCTTGCAGCAACGCAAGGTCGCCAGCGTCTATCTGTCGGACAAGGATTCGGTGTTTGCCAGCCAGGAAGCCTACGATGTACTGCGCTGGTTGCGGGCCATGGCCGATCCGCTCGATGGACGGCTGGCACGCGCAGCGCTGGCTACCGCCACGGCCGGCTTGTCGCTCACTGAGCTGGAAGCGCTCACGCGCGACGATCTGGCCTGGGAAGTGCGCATCGAGCAATTCAAGCGCATGCGCCAGATCTGGCAGCGCCAGGGGGTGCTGGCCATGCTGCGGCAATGGCTGCATGCCTTGCGCTTGCCTGCCCGGCTGTTGTCCCTGCCCGGCGGGGAACGGGTGCTGACCAATCTGCTGCATCTGGCCGAACTGCTGCAGGCTGCCAGCCTCAAGCAGGAAGGCGAACAGGCGCTGATTCGCTGGCTGGCAGAACACATCGATGATCCGCAAGCCGGCGGCGATGAAGCGATTGTCCGACTGGAAAGCGATGCCGAACTGGTCAAGGTCATCACCATCCACAAGTCGAAAGGGCTGGAATACCCGGTGGTTTTCCTGCCGTTTGCCTGTAGTTTCCGCATCACGGAAAAACGTGGGCGCTCGCTCTACAGCTGGGTAGATGACAACGGCGAGCGCCAGCTCGATTTCACCCTGGGCAAGGATGCGCAGGCCAAAGTCGATCTGGCACGCCAGCAGGAAGACCTGCGCCTGCTGTATGTGGCGCTGACCCGGCCGCGCCATGCCTTGTGGCTGGGCATGGCAACCCTGAAGCTTGGCAACAGCGATACCTCGCAATTGCACCAGAGCGCCTTCGGTTATCTGCTGGCAGGTGGGCAAACCATTGATGCAGCCGGTTTGCCCAAGTTGCTGGCATCGCTGCAAAACAGCCATGTCGCCGTGCAGGCCCTGCCCAAGGCCGACGATGGCATCACGCCCCTGCAAGACCAGTCCGAACCCGCCCCGCTGATGGCACCGCAGACCTATGCCGGGCATTTCGAGCGCAACTGGTCGATCAGCAGTTTTTCCGCACTGACGCGCGATCTGGAAAGCACTGGCGCGCAATTTGCGGAAAGCCTGCGCGATGATGCCAACGACGCGCCCTTGCTACCCACCCGGACACCGGCTGGCTGGCACGCATTCCCGCGCGGCCCGGTGCCCGGCAATTTCCTGCACGACCAGCTGCAGTGGCTGGCCAACGAAGGTTTCCGCACCGACGCCCTGCAATGGCTGCCAGAACGCTGCACGCGTCTGGGCTGGGGCAACCGGGCCGAGGTCGTGGCGGAGTGGCTGCAACAGGTCATCCAGACCCCGCTGCCACCGCTGGGCTGTGCGCTGGCCGGGCTGGATTCGCATCTGCCGGAAATGGAATTCTGGTTCCCTGCCAGTCAACTCGATAGCGGCCAGCTCGATTCCTTATGCCAGACGCATATCCTGCCGGGCGAAACTCGTCCGGCCCTGCCTGCACGCAGTGTGCACGGTATGGTGAAAGGCTTTGCCGATCTGGTGTTTGAACATCAGGGCAAATTCTGGGTGCTGGATTACAAATCGAATGCGCTGGGCGAGGATGATGCTGCCTACCATCCTGCCGCACTGGATCGGGCGCTACTGGCACACCGCTATGACGTGCAGGCCACGCTCTACCTGCTGGCGTTGCACCGGCTGCTGAAACAACGCCTGGGCGCAGCCTACCAGCCGGAACAACAGCTGGGTGGCGCACTCTACCTGTTCCTGCGCGGCATCCACGCCCCCGGCAATGGCTGCTGCCATCTTGCCCCGCCGCTGGCCTTGCTGGAGCAGCTGGATTGTCTGCTGTCGAGCGAAAAAACGAAAATCCGGCCAGTGACCATGCCGTAGGTCGGAATTCATTCCGAAAGCCGGATTGTTTGTCGGGTTGAAACCCGACCCACGGCGATGCTGCAAATTTACAAACAATAATCAGCGCAGCAGCGCCAACTCATCCTCGCTCAAATGCTTCCACTCGCCTTCCGCCAAGCCAAGGCCTGCCAGCTCCAGTCCGCCAATCGCCGTCCGGGTCAGCGCGGCGCAGTGATTGCCGGCTGCAGCCAGCATGCGTTTGACCTGATGATATTTGCCCTGATCGAGCACGATCTCGATGCGGCAATCGTCGAGTTTGCGGCACGCCAGCGCAGCGAGCGGGGCCGGTTCGTCATGCAGTTTCACCCCGGCAAGCAGATCCGCGACCAGTTGCTCGGTTACCGGCTCGGCGGTGGTGGCGACATAAGTCTTGGGCTGGTGGCGCTTGGGGGATGACTGGGCGTGGATGAAGGCGCCGTCATCGGACAGCAGCAACAGCCCGGTGGTGTCGTAATCGAGGCGGCCGACCGGCTGCACATCGCGCCATTCATAGTTTTCCGGCAGCAATGACAAGACGCCCGGGTGGCTGGACGGTTTGCGCGAGCATTCGTAATCGAACGGTTTGTTGAGCACGATGTACACCTGCGCGCGGTATTCCCAGGTTTCATCGAACACGCTGAAAACCAGCCCGTCCGGGTCGATCTCGGTGCGCCAGTCGGTAATGACCTCGCCGGCGATGGATACTTCGCCGTCTTCGATCAGCTCGCGGCAGCCCTTGCGGCTGCCAAAACCCTGCGATTGCAGGATGCGGTCAAGAGAGAGTTTTTTAGCCATGGCGGCACTTTACCGCGTCAGGCCCGACGCCTGCAAACCGCGACCAGCGAACAAAGTGATTGGCTATCCATTTGATTGCTGGCAAGTCCCTCCCAAATTCCTTCAAGGCCGCCAAGTGCTGTAGGTCGGGTTTCAACCCGACACAATGCCTATGCTGTCGGGTTGAAACCCGACCTACGACAGATGCAAAGAAAGTGCCCACTCGCCGGGGCGAACGCCCGGCCAATCCCGGCTTCCATGCACACCGTCACCACTTGTTGCGATGCAATTGGCCTCGCAGCCTGTTAATCTTGTCGCTCCTTGCGCCACGCCCAATTGCTGCCATGCTGCCCGTCGACTTCTCCCCGCTTTATTCGCCGCTTGCCCCCAGCCATGGCCTGTGCCTGGCCTTTATCGGCGAGGATTTGCTGCTGACCCCGAACAATCAGTTTCCAGCCATGACCGAGTTAACCGCCTTGCCGCCCGCGGATACCGACTGCCTGATCGGCCAGCTCGGAGATCAGCCATGCCGGCTCATGGCCTGGCCGGATGCGACGCCGACACCGGCCAATCTGCAGCGCCTTGGCCTGCGCGCCGCCTGGAACCTGCTTGACCGCGAGCAGCATGCGCTCGCCACACGCGCCAAACTCATGCGCACCTGGGATCGCGAGCACCGCTTCTGCGGCGTGTGCGGCACACCCACCCAGCCCATGCCGCACGAACCGGCACGTATCTGCCCGGCCTGCCACCATCGTGCCTATCCGCGCCTGTCTCCCGCCATCATGGTGCTGATCCGGCGCGAGCGCGAATTGCTGCTGGCACGTTCTCCGCATTTCCGCCCCGGCATGTATAGCGCCGTGGCTGGCTTTGTCGAGCCCGGTGAAAGCCTGGCGGAATGCGCCCATCGCGAGGTGATGGAAGAAGTCGGCGTGCGCATTGCCAACCTGCGCTGGTTCGACAGCCAGCCCTGGCCATTCCCGCATTCGTTGATGCTGGCCTTCCATGCCGATTATGTCTCGGGCGAGGTGGTGCCGCAGCCGGGCGAGATCGAAGATGCCCGCTGGTTCTCGATCGATGCCATGCCCGACCTGCCTACCTCGGACAGCATTGCCTACCGGCTGCTGCAGGATGCCCTGAAGGAGATGCGCGATGCCGAGTGATTTCGACCGCATCATTGACCGCAGCGGCACCGCCAGCCTGAAATGGGACAAATATGCCGGGCGCGACGTGTTGCCGCTATGGGTGGCGGACATGGATTTCGCCGCACCACCGGTGGTGCTGGATGCGCTGCGCGCGCGCATCGATCACGGCGTGTTCGGCTATACCCGCGCACCGGCCAGTGCCAATGCCGCCGTGGTGAACTACATGCAGCACCGCTACGACTGGACCATCGAGCCGGGCTGGATCGTCTGGCTGCCGGGGCTGGTCCCGGGCATCAATCTGGCCTGCCGTGCCGTGGGCGAAGCCGGCGACGCGGCATTGACCTTCACCCCGGTCTATCCGCCATTCCTGTCCGCGCCCGGCTTCAACCAGCGCGAGCTGATCGCCTTGCCACTGGTCGAGGGTAAAAACGAATGGCAAATTGATTTTGCCGCACTGGAACAGGCAATCACGCCGCGCACGCGCCTCTTGATCCTGTGCCACCCGCACAACCCGGTCGGGCGCATCTGGCGCCGTGACGAGCTCGAACATCTGGCCGTATTCGCGCAAAAACATGCCCTGACCGTGGTCAGCGATGAAATCCACTGCGATCTGCTGCTGGAGCCCGATGCGCGGCATGTTCCGTTTGCCAGTTTGTCAGAGGATGCCGCAGCGCGAACCATCACGCTGATGGCACCGTCCAAGACTTACAACGTGCCGGGCCTGGCGTGCTCCTTTGCCGTGATTGCCGATCCGGTCCTGCGCCATGCCTTCCAGCGCGCGATGCGCGGCATCATGCCGGAAATCAACCTCCTGGGTTTTACCGCGACCGAGGCCGCGTTCAATCATGGCGGGCAATGGCTGAATGGCCTGCTGGATTACCTGCGCGGCAACCGTGATCGCGTCATCGCAGCACTTGATGGCGTGGGCGGGCTGAAGGTCACGCGCGCGCAAGCCACCTACCTGGCCTGGATCGATTGTCGTGCAAGCGGGATCGAACAGCCGCAGCGTTTTTTCGAAGCGGCCGGTGTCGGTTTGTCCGATGGCGCGGATTTCGGCCTGCCCGGTTTCGTGCGGCTGAATTTCGGCTGCCCACGCGCCACGCTGGACTTGGCACTAGAGCGGATGACCGCAGCTTTGCACCGGCGCTGAAGCCGGGCACAATGCGACCCGGTTTGCACAAGGGATAAGCGGAACATGTGGCAGTTTTTGAAGCGCTTGCTGGGTTTGGGTGGCCAGATCAACAGTTCGGTCGACCCTGCTTTCATCGATCAACTGGTCGATACCGCCAGCCCGCGGATCAAGATGGCCGACAGCTACCGCCAGCGCCTGGCTCCACTGGTCGAACATGCCTGCAGCCTGGTTCACGTGCTGGGCGAAAAACTGCCCGCGCCGGTAGCGCTGACTGCCGAATCCTGGCGCAACAACCGTCTGCTTGGCGTTGCCTTCGCCAACCCCGACCGCATGGCCGAACTGGTTGCCAGCGATGAACGCATCCGCCACTGGTTCCGCGAACATCCGCTGGCAGAACGCGCCTATGCCATTCTCGGCATGAGCCATACCGTCGAACTGCGTTATGGCCTGGAAGAGCACAACGGCCTGGTGCGGCATGATGTGCCGCAGGAAGTGCTGGTTTTGCGGGATCACCTGTTCGGCGAGCCGGTCGGCGATGTTCACGAATTGAACCGCCAGGCCCGTCTGCGTGCCATGGAAGAACTGGCCAACCACGCTGCACGGCGCATCCAGGGGCTGGAAACCGATCGAAAGCAGATCGAGGAAGAGATCAACACGCTGCGCATCGCCATCCGCTACGGCGGCAGCACCGATCCGATCAGCGCCTCGCCACAACAACGCCAGCGGCAGCAGCGCCTGGCCAGCCTGCAGCAGGATCTGGCCGATCTGCGCCGCGCACTGGAGCCGGACATGCAGCTGGAAACGCTGTGCGCCGCCTTGGCAACGCCGGAAAATCAGTTGCGTTATACCGAGACCGAACTCCTGGTCGATGCCATGGGCATCGTGCGCAACACCGATCCGCAAGCCAGGCCGGTGCGTCTGGTCGAAATCGAAATGATCGCCGACAACCCGGTCAGGCGCGTGCTGTTGCCGGTGGAAATCCCCAAAAGCCTGATCCAGCGCGAAGATGGCGGTTCAGCCGAAGCCGCGCTTTTCAGCATCACCTCTTATTGAACCTCTGCCGGAGTCATCATGGAATCCCGTCTCACCGAACTTGAAATCCGGCTTGCCCTGCAGGACGACCTGCTCGATACGCTGAACCGCACCGTAGCGGAACAGCAACTGCAGATCCTGCGCCTGCAACAGGAATTGCGCGAGTTGTATCAACACCTGCAAGCGCTGGAACCTTCGGCGCGCCATCTGCCGCAGCAGGAAATCCCGCCGCATTATTGAGAATTCAGCACTCCGCCTTTAAATTCAGTGCTGTAGGTCGGGTTTTAACCCGACAGCCTACGACCTTTGTCGTCGGAATGAATTCCGACCTACGGTGACAAGGCAGAATTCTCGCGAATACTTACAGGCTCAGACAAGCACCAGGTTATCGCGATGGATCAGTTCAGGCTCGTCGATATAGCCCAGCACTGCCTCGATCTGGCCGGTGGGCAGCTTGAGAATGCGACGACTCTCCTGCGCGCTGTAATTGACCAGCCCGCGCGCGATTTCCTGACCGGCTTCGTCCACGCAACGGACCACATCCCCGCGCAGGAATTCTCCCTCCACCGCAATCACGCCGATCGGCAGCAGACTGGAACCCTGCAGACGCAGCGCGCGCACGGCACCGGCATCGAGCACCACGCGCCCGCGCCATTGCAGATGGTCGGCTATCCATTGTTTCTTGGCCGCCAGCGGCGACGTATGCGCCAGCAACTGGGTGCCGATGCGTTCACCCGCAGCCAGTCGCGACAGCACATCGTCTTCACGCCCGCAGGCTATTACCGTGGCCGCGCCGCTGCTGGCAGCACGCTTGGCGGCAAGCACCTTGGTCAGCATGCCGCCAGTACCGACACTGGAGCCGGCACCGCCCGCCATCGCCTCCAGCTCCGGCCGCCCGGCTTCGTCTTCTTCGATCAGGCGCGCGGACGGGTCCTTGCGCGGATCGGCGGTGAACAGGCCCTTCTGGTCGGTCAGGATCACCAGCGCATCGCCTTCGATCAGGTTGGTAACCAGCGCGCCCAGCGTATCGTTATCGCCAAACTTGATTTCGGCCGTCACCACCGTATCGTTTTCGTTGATGATCGGAATCACGCCCAGATTCAGGAGTGTGAGCAAGGTAGAGCGCGCATTCAGGTAACGCGTACGGTCGCTCAGGTCTTCATGCGTGAGCAGGATCTGCGCGGTCTTGAGGCCATGACTGCGAAAAGCGGTTTCATACGCCTGGCACAAGCCCATCTGGCCCACGGCGGCGGCCGCCTGTTTTTCATGCACGGCGGTGGGTTTCTCCTTCCAGCCCAGTCGTGCCACGCCTTCGGCAACGGCACCGGAAGAAACCAGCACCACCTGCTTGCCCAGGCGGGCGAGTTCGGCAATCTCACGCGCCCAGCGTGACAGGGCATGGTGATCGAGCCCCTTGCCATCGTTGGTAACGAGGCTGGAACCCACTTTGACGACGATACGGTGTGCGGTATGAATGACGCTGCGGGACATGATGGCTGGAATTCGTTGGCAAGCCTGCATTATAACGGTATGGCCAGTTCTGCGAGTTGCTGCGGTCGGTCGATTATTAATCCTGCCCTAGGCTCTGTTGACATTTGATTAATTTTTACGCGGTTGGGTATTTTGCTCCAGTACAAGGCATTTCCCAGGCCGCGGTACGGGTACCGCAAGTGGGAAATAACGCCGTAATGGAGCAAAATACCCAGCGCCCGGAGGGCAAGCCCGCCATTCTTGCTGGTAACTTTGTCGCCAATGCTCGCAATACACCAGTATTGCTGGCGCTTGGCTTATCGCCCCGGCAAGTTGACGGGCTTGCGTAAAAAACAATCAAACGTCAACAGAGCCTATTCTTGCCGCAGGTCGGAATTTATTCCGACAACTGGGTACATTGTGACGGGTTAAAACCCGTCCTGCGGCCTCATTTCCTTTGGAACAAGCAGCCAAAGGATTTAAAGGCCTCCCTGGCGATAGCACTGGCATGCAACCTTGGCACACGTTAAGCTGCGCGCAAACCAATGAGTCACCCCGGATTGATTCTCATGAACAGCCAACCCGATCCCTTGCCGCTGCAGGAAGTGCTTGATCTGTCGCTGGTCGCCGGCCTGATAGCACACCAGTCGGGCGGCGATACCGCACGCACCAGCGCCACGATCCGGCGCATGGCGCTGGCGCTGGGTGCCACGCGCGCCGATACAGTGGTCTCGTCACTGAATATCGGCGTGACGGTCGAGCGTGGCAAGGCGCGCGAAACCGCTTTTCGCAAGGCACCGCACATGGGTGCAAATTTCACCATGCTCACGGAAGTTGCGCGCGTGGTCGAAGCGATCGAAGAGGGCAGGATCGGTATCGACGAGATCCGCGGCCGCCTGGATGCGATCAGCAGTCAGCCGCATTTCTATCCGCGCTGGCTGATCGCCAGTCTGGTCGGCATTTCCTGTGGCGGTTTTGCGGCGCTGTTCGGTGGCGACCTGCTGGCGATCCTGTGCACAACCATCGGCAGTGCACTCGGCATGCGCTTGCGCCAGTTCCTGCATGCACGGCATTACGTACCGTTCATGTTTGCGGCAGCATCCAGCTTCACCGCACTGCTGATCACCGGCCTGCTGCTGAAATGGCTGCCCTCCACCACGCCTGAAGCCGCCATGGCGGCCTCGGTGCTGTTCCTGATCCCCGGGGTACCGCTGATCAATGGCGCGGCTGACCTGTTCCACACCAATTATCTGAACGGCATGGTGCGCATCATGATGGGCCTGCTGTTCGTGATCGGCATCGCGGTGGGTGTGAGCCTGGCGCTGCGCATCCTGTGAGATCTGACCTATGAATGCCTGGCTTCTGGAATTGTGGGCTGCACCCGCAGCACTCGGGTTCGCACTGCTGTTCAACGTGCCGCCGCGCTCGCTGGTGGCCTGCTGCACACTGGCCGTGATCGGGCACGCCACACGCAAGGGCGTGGTCGATCTGGGCGGGGATATCGTGCTGGGCACCCTGCTGGGTGGGGTGGTGATCGGCATTGCCGCCGAATGGTGGGCCAAGCGCCATCACATGGTGCCGACCGTTTATTCGATCAGCGCGGCAATCCCGATGGTGCCGGGTACTTTCATGTACAAGGCAATTCAAAGCCTGCTCGGCATTGCCACCATGTCCGGCCTGCCGGCCGGCGCAAGCCAGGAAAGTGCTCAGCAATTGCTGATGGCGGCCAGCGTCAGCGCGGTCAAGGCCAGCATGATCCTGATGGCTCTGGCTTTCGGCATTGCCGCGCCGATTTTATTCCTGCCGCACCGGCGGGATTAGAGCGCCCTAAATACCAGAGATGTAACGCGTCGGATCAGCCACGCCTGCGGCTTCAAACCCGGCACGGCGCAAACGGCAGGCATCGCACACGCCGCAGGCGCGGCCTTCGCTGTCGGCCTTGTAGCAGGTGACCGTCAAGCCATAATCCACCCCCAGTGCCACCCCGCGCGCCACGATCTGTGCCTTGGTCAGCGAGATCAGCGGGGTATGGATGGTTAGCGGCGCACCTTCCACGCCGGCCCGGGTCGCCAGGCGTGCCATGGCCTCGAAGGCGGCGATGTATTCCGGCCGGCAATCCGGGTAGCCCGAATAATCGACCGCATTCACGCCGATGAAGATATCGTTCGCGCCCAGCACCTCGCTCCAGGCCAGTGCATAGGAAAGCAGGATGGTATTGCGCGCCGGCACATAGGTCACCGGAATCACGTCCTCCTGCACGCCATCGGTCGGCACTTCAATATTGGCATCGGTCAGAGCCGAGCCGCCGAAGGTGGCGAGATCAATCCTGGCAATGCGGTGCTCCATGGCACCCAGCGCCTTCGCCACGCACGCAGCGGCTGCCAGCTCGGCATTGTGGCGCTGGCCATAATCGAACGACAGGCAATAGGCCTCGTAACCCTGGCTTTTGGCGATTGCCAGGCAGGTGGCGGAATCCAGCCCGCCCGAGAGCAGAATGACGGCTTTTTTCATCAGAATCCTTAGCGATACTGTTTCGGCATACACCGCAAATATCAACGACTAATGATTCGGCCCCGTAATGCTTAACTCGTCGCCCCGGCGAAGGCCGGGGCCCAGGGGTTTTAAACCACATCGTAGCTGGATTCCGGCCTTCGCCGGAATGACGACATATTAAACTTCAGAGGACCTGATCAATAATAGGTAAACCTGCCAGACGAGCGAGCCAAAGCAGATTGCAGGAAGCCGGAGCGCAGGAACCGGAATGTACATTTTGTACCTGAGGATTCCGAGTACCGCCTGACTGCAAGATGCGAAGGCGCAGCCGTCTGGCTCTCACACGCCGGGCCGGTCGCCCCAGAGTATCTTGTGCAACTGCACCTGCATCCGCACCGGCAACCGGTCCTGCACCACCCAGTTGGCCAGATCGACCGGTTTGAGCGTTTCCCACACTGGCGAAAAACTCACCGGGGCGATTTTTTCCAGTGCGCGTTCGCGCAGCACGTTGCGCGCCCACTCGTAATCGGCCCGATCGCACAGTACGAACTTGATTTCGTCATGCGAGGTGAGTTCGGTAAGGTTTTCCCAGCGGTTTTGCATCACCTCTCCCGAGCCGGGGGTCTTGATATCGACAATGCGCGAAATGCGCGCATCGATACCCTCGACCGGCATGGCACCGCTGGTTTCCAGGCTGACCGAATAGCCGGCATCCGCCAGCCGGGTCAGCAAGTCAGGTGTTGCGATCTGGGCTAGGGGCTCGCCGCCGGTTACGCAGACATAGTACGCGCCGTATTGCGCAACTTTGGCCAGGATGTCATCCAGCGACATGCTCGCACCGCCCGAATAGGCATATTTGCTGTCGCAGTAGGTACAGCGCAACGGGCAGCCGGTGAGGCGCACGAATACCGTCGGCAAGCCGATGCGGCTGGTTTCCCCCTGCAGGGAATAGAAGATTTCGCTGACACGCAGCGTTAGAGGTCGATTCAATTGCTTGCTCCTGCCGGATATACAGTCCGACGGAAAAGTGGGCGATGGCCTGAAGCCATCACCCGGCGGCAACCCGGAAAGCCAGGCCGCCTGGTTGGTATTACTGGATGGTCAGTGCCTTGCGCGCCGTGGCGGCTGCCTCGGATTGCGGATATTTCTCGATAATGCTAACCAGATGTTTGCGCGAATTCTGGTTGTCTTTCTGCGCGGCGGCAACGGCAGCCAGCCCCAGCAGGGCATCCGGTGCGCGCGGATTATCCGCCGCCTTGCCTACCACCTCGTTGAAGGCTGCCGTGGCGGCCTTGTAGTCCTTCAGAGCGGAATAGGCAGCACCCTTCCAGTAAGTGGCTTCCGGCAACTTAGTGCTTTGCGGGTTGTCCTTGGCAAACTTTTCCAGTGCAGCCAGTCCTTCCTTGTGCTTGGCCGCTTTGACCAAGGCCACGGCCTCATCGAACTGCTTCTGTTCGGCGACCACCAGGGCATTCTGTTGCGAAGCCTTCGCCTCTTCGCGGGCCTGTTCCATGCCACGCAGACGGGTATCCAGATCAACGTACAGGTCCTTCTGGCGCTTGATCGCCTCGTCCTGGTTGAACTGCAACACTTCAATCTTGCCGCGCAAAGCAGCAATTTCCTGTTTCAGGCTGTCGATCTGGTTGAGCAGATCCAGCATCCGTTTGCTTGATGCTTCCAGCAATTGCAGCCGCTCTTCCTGTTTCTGCAAATTGCCTTGCATCTCACTGCGTAGATCCACAATCTGCTGGCGAGCAATATTGTCATCGAACAGCGCTGCCTGGGCCTGGAAGGCAAAGGCCAGCATAAGCACAGCCGCAATACGTTTCATGATTTTTTCCTGACAAGACAAAGGCCCCGGCAACCTGCGGCGATACACCTGCCGGGCTTGCGGGGCCTCTATTTTATGCCGAAGCGCTTACTTCTTGGGGAACTTGGCTTCGCCCGGGTACACGATTTCTACACGACGGTTTTTCGCCCAGGCTTCTTCGTTGCTGCCTTGCACTGCCGGACGTTCCTTGCCGTAGCTGGTGGTTTCCACTTGCTTGGCTTCCACACCGTAAGCGGTCGTCATGACCTTCTTCACGGCATCAGCACGCTTCTGGCCCAGTGCCAGGTTGTATTCGGCGGTGCCGCGTTCATCAGCGTGGCCTTGCAGGGAAACCTGTGCACCGTTGGTCATGGTCAGGTAGTTGGAATGCGCCTGAACCAGTTCGGTGAAGTCTTCCTTGACGTTGTACTTGTCAAAGTCAAAGTAAACAGCGCGTTGCGACAGAATGTTGTTCGGATCGGTCAGGGCGCTGTAGGCACCCGGCGTTGCAGCGATCTTATCGGTCGGAGCAACAGCGGTACCGGCGGTTTGGGACTGGCTAGCCGTTTGGGCCGGTTGCGAAACCGGGGCAGGCTGCTGGCTGGCACAGGCTGCCAGCAGGGTGGTGGCCAAAAGGCTGAGGCCGATCTTTTTCATCATTCACTCCTTGCTTGTTGAATTAAAAAGTTGATACACCAATGGGCCGGGTTATGTTGACACTCGGCTGGTCAAAATTGCCAAGTGCCAACATAACCCGATACCCAAACTGCGGGGAATTCGTTACTTCAGCAACGGTCCCCAGGCCGGTTGCCGCACTTCACCTGCAAATGCCTTGATACGCTGCTTGATGCGCCCATCATTGGAAACGATGGCCAGCGTACGGCGGCGACCTTCCAGTGTTTCATACAGAATCATGCGGCCATTGGGCGAAAACGTGGGCGAATCATCATCAGGGCTGTCAGTCAGCACCATCGATTGGCGCGAGGCCACATCCATCACGGCCACGTTATAGCCATTGCCAGTCTTGGTGACATAAGTCAGCAATTTTCCGTTTGGCGAAAGTTTAGCCGAAGCATTATACCCGCCATTGAAAGTCAGGCGTTCCGCATCCCCTCCCGTGAGAGGCTGACGGTAAATTTGCGGGCTGCCGCCACGATCCGAAGTAAACAGCAGGGCACGGCCATCCGGTGTCCAGGAAGGTTCGGTATTGATGTCGCCCACCATGGTGAAACGACGTGCCGGGCCACCTTCGGCGCTGATCAGGTTGACTTGGGTGCCGCCATCCTTGGTCAGTGCCACCGCCAGCTGCCGTCCGTCCGGCGACCAGGCCGGCGCCGAATTGTTGCCGCGGAACGAGGCCACCGCCTTGCGCCGGCCCGATTGCAGATGGTGCGTATAGACTTCCGGCTTTTGGCGCTCAAATGATACATAGGCCAAGGTCGAGCCATCCGGCGACCATTTCGGTGACAGGATCGGCTCGCGCGAGCCCAGCACGGTCTGTGCGCCGAAACCATCCGAATCCGCCACTTGCAGCTCGTAGCGCGCACCGGTTTTCAACACGTAGGCGATCCGAGAATTGAAGGCGCCGGGTTCGCCGGTGATCTTTTCGTAGATCATGTCGGCGATCTGGTGCGCGGCGCGGCGCAGTTGCTGCGGCTGTGCCGTCATCTCATACGCGATCAGTTCCTTGCGCGTGGCAGCTTCCAGCAACCAGAACTTGATGCGCACTGCCGCCCCTGCCGGCTCGACCTGACCCACCACCACCGTCTGCGCCCCCCGGGCTGTCAGCGCTTGCGGATTGACCTCCGCCGGCGCGTACGGCACCGGCGACAGATCGCCAGCATTGATCACGCGAAACAGGCCGGAAAGCGTCAGATCATTGCCGATAACCGGTGTCAGTTGCTGGCTCAGTGCCACCTCGCTGCGAAACGGCGCAATGGCAATCGGATATTGCTGGCCGCCAACCCCCACAATTTCAATCGAAACATCCGCACGCGCCGGGCCGGCCAACAGCAATGCCATACCGAACACGGCCAGTGCCAGGCTTATCCGCTTGATCCAGTTCATGTCTCGTTCCTCAATCTATCCGGCATTCGTTGACTTCCTTGGCACAGAAGCTCAAGGTCCATTCACGCATATCGCCGCTAAAGCCCTTGCCATCGGGTCGTGGCGGGAAGGTGTGCGTCGTGATCACCGCCCGGCGTGCCGCTTCGGCATAGGCCGGATCGCCGATCGATTTCACCAGCTGGGCATCCCGAATCGTACCGTCCGGCAGCAAAAACACCTTGATTTTTGCCTTCGGATTATCTGGCCTGTTGTCCGGATAAACCAGATTCGACTTGATCAGGCGCACCACCTGGCCCAGATAAGCATCGCCCAGCCTGCCCCCCCCGCCGGCACCCAGTCCTGGCGCGCTGTTGCTCTGGGCATTGACATTGGCACCCGTTCCGCCAGGTTTGCCCCCTGCCTGTGGCGGCGTATTGGCCTGGTTGCGCTGCTCCATGGCCTGGCCAAGCAAATTGGCCAGATTATTGGATTCCGTCTTCTTCGGCTCCGGCTTCTTTTCCGGCTGCGCTTTGGGCTCGGGTTTGGCTTCAACCTTCGGCTTCGGCTTTTCCTCGACCTTCACTTTTGAAGCGGGCTGCGGCTTGGGCTTTTCTTCCTTGGCCTGCTTCTTGACCTTCTCTTCGACGATATCCGGTTTTTTCTCCGGCACCGGTTCCGGTTTGGGCTGTGGCTTGGGCGCTTCCCTGGGTTCAACCTTGGGCTCGGGCTTTGGCTCCGACTTGGTTTCCACCACAGGCGCTGGCGGCGGGCTTCCCCATAACTCAACCGACACCGTTCCGGCGCGTTGCGTACGCCACTGCACCGAGACAAACAAAAACAGCGCCAGCAGTGCATGCATTGCCAGCGCGAGTACGAACGAAAGCCCGCGACGCTCGTCGCGCTGGAAAATATGGCGGTCAGCGTGAAAGGCTTCCATCAGCTTATTTGGCTTGTACCTGCAGGCCAACCCGCGCCACATTGGCCTGTTTCAGTGCATCCATTATGTTCATGACCAATTCATAGCGGACTGACTTGTCGGCCCCGATCACAACCGGGCGATCCGGCGCATTGGCCAGTTTTTCCTGCACCACGCCGACCAAGGCTGCGGCATCGGCAATGGAGCGGGTTTCATTCTGATCCTGCAGCTTGTACAAGCCATCGGCGCCGATTTCCACTTTCAGCGGATTGGCATTGACCTCGCGATCAGACTTGCCAACGGAGGGAAGGTTCACCACGCCTTGCTGCATCATCGGCGTGGCCACCATGAAGATCACCAGCAACACCAGCATCACATCGATATAGGGAACGACGTTGATCTGGCTCATCGAGCGACGGGGACGGCGGGCCATGACGTATCCTCAGCGCGCAGCCTGGCGCTGCAGGATGTTGGAGAATTCTTCGATAAAAGTATCGAAACGGTTGGCCAGCTTGTCGATATCGTGGGCGAAATGGTTGTAGGCCACGACGGCCGGAATCGCGGCAAACAGGCCGATTGCAGTGGCCACCAGTGCTTCGGCAATCCCGGGCGCCACATTGGCGAGCGTGGCCTGACCGACATTGGCCAGCGCACGAAACGCATGCATGATGCCCCACACGGTTCCGAACAGGCCTACGTATGGAGAAACCGAGCCGACCGATGCCAGGAATGAAGTGTGCGCGTCCAGATGATCAAGTTCGCGCTGGCAGGCAGCGCGCATGGCACGGCGCGTCCCTTCCATGATGTCGGAAAGCTCCATGCTGCCGCGCTGGCGCAACTTGAGGAATTCGGCAAAACCGGCATGGAAGATTTTTTCCATGCCCTGTCCGCCATTGTCGCGCCTGACCGATTCATACAGACCATTCAGGTCCGCCCCGCTCCAGAAGCGATCTTCAAATCGCTCGGTATTGATGCGTGCATGACGAATGGTGAACATCTTGCTGAAGATATGCCACCAGGACATGAACGACAGCAACAGCAACAATGCCATCACCAGTTGCACGACCAGACTGGCATGCAGTACCAGATTCAGAATGGAAAGATCCTGCGTCCCTGCGGAAACATCCACGGTTGATAACTCCCTCTTGGCCTGACCAAGGCCGGTATTTTAGTCTTCATGACGGCAACGGGTCTGTTACCGCCTGAAACAACTGCCTGTAATTATTTAACTTTCAAACAATCCACCGACGCGGCGCGGCTCCAGACCGAAATGTTGATAGGCCGACAAAGTGGCCACCCGTCCGCGCGGCGTGCGTTGCAACAGACCCTGCTGGATCAGATAAGGTTCCAGAACATCTTCAATTGTGTCGGATGACTCACCGATGGCTGCCGCCACGTTATCCAGCCCAACCGGCCCGCCACCGAATTTATCGATCACGGCAGACAAGAGCTTGCGGTCCATCACATCCAGCCCGGCATGGTCGACATCCAGCATCGACAGGGCCGCATCGGCGATTTCACGTGTAACAACCCCATCAGCCCTGACCTCGGCATAATCGCGCACCCGGCGCAGCAGACGGTTGGCGATACGCGGCGTCCCGCGCGAGCGCCGGGCAATCTCGAATGCCCCGTCCGGCACAATCTGCACTTCCAGCAGTGCGGCAGAACGCTCGACAATGCGGGCCAGCTCCTGCGGCGTATAAAACTCCAGCCGCGCCACAATCCCAAAACGATCGCGCAGCGGATTGGTGAGCATGCCTGCGCGCGTGGTCGCCCCCACCAGCGTGAACGGTGGCAGATCGAGCTTGACCGAACGTGCGGCCGGGCCTTCGCCGATCATGATATCGAGCTGGAAATCTTCCAGCGCCGGATAGAGGATTTCCTCGACCACCGGGCTCAGCCGATGGATCTCGTCGATGAACAACACGTCATGCGGTTCGAGATTGGTTAGCAAGGCCGCCAGATCGCCGGCACGCTCCAGCACCGGACCGGAAGTCTGGCGCAGGTTCACGCCCAGTTCGCGCGCGATGATGTGCGCCAGCGTGGTCTTGCCCAGACCGGGCGGACCAAACAGCAGTACATGATCCAAGGCCTCGCCACGTTTTTTGGCGGCCTCGATGAAAATCTGCAACTGGCCACGCGCTTTTTCCTGGCCCACGTATTCATCGAGCACCTTGGGGCGCAGGGCACGTTCCTGCGCTTCTTCATGCGCAGATAGTTTCTGCGCCGTGATCAGCCGCTCGGGCGGTGCGGAGGAAAGCGAATCGGTTTCAATCATTGGCGGCTCTCTTGGAACTTGTTCACGGCTTTACACCTTGGCCAGCGCCTTGAGCGCCAGCTTGATGCCATCGTTCACACCCGTATCTTCCGGTACCAGCTTGAGTGCTGCAGCCGCTTCGCGCTCGTTGTAACCAAGCGCGAGCAAGGCATGCAGAATGTCCTGACGCGGTGACGGCGCGGCAGTCGGCATGGCTTTGCCGATTTGAGGGGCACTGCCAGACAGATTGCCCAGCTTGCCGCGCAGTTCCAGCACCAGACGTTCGGCCGTTTTCTTGCCGATACCCGGTACCTTGGACAGGCGCGCCGTATCTTCACTGGCAATCGCCAGCGCCAGTTCGTCGGCATTCATGCCGGAAAGAATCGCCAGACCGATCTTGGGGCCGATACCGGAAACCTTGATCAGCTCGCGAAAGGTATCGCGCTCGCTGCGCGTGGCAAATCCGAACAACAGGTGGGCGTCTTCGCGAATGGCCTGGTGAATGAACAAGGTGGCCGGCGCACCCAGCGCCGGCAGCTCGTAGAATGTGCTCATCGGCACATCCACTTCATAGCCGACGCCATGCACATCCAGCACGATCTGTGGCGGTTGTTTCTCGATCAGGGTACCGCTCAGGCGACCAATCATCATTAAAACCTTGGGAGTTGGGAGTGGGGAATGGAAAGTGGTAAGGCTGTTCCACCCCCTACTCCCGAATTTTAATCAAGCCAAGCGACCACGCTTGATGCTCAAGCCGTGCCGCATCAATTGCTTCATTGCCCCGCTGTCATGCTGGGCATGGGTCAGAGCCACGGCCAGCGCATCTGCGGCATCGGCCTGCGGTACACCATTGAGCCGCAACAAACGCTGCACCATATGGCTGACCTGATCCTTGCCGGCATGGCCGTTGCCAACCACGGCCTGCTTGACTTGCAAGGCGGTATATTCGGCCACCGGCTGGTTCGCCAGCACCAGTGCGGCAATGGCCGCGCCACGCGCTTGCCCCAGCAACAGGGTCGAAGCCGGATTCACATTCACGAAGACCTGCTCGACCGCAGCCTGATCCGGCCGGTAAGTGGCAATGACTTCAGCGATTCCATCCAGAATCGCCTTGATGCGTCCGGGCAGATCACCTGCGGGGGTACGGATGCAACCGGAAGCCACATACAGACGGTTCTGTCCGTGCACATCGATCACGCCAAAACCGGTGACGCGCGAACCGGGGTCGATACCCAGAATGCGCATCAATTCAGCCCCAGCGTGCTGTCCGGGCCAAAAAACCAGGTACGCACGATGACCAATACGGAAGCCGGGCGGCCTGTGTCATCCAGCAGATCCGGCGGCAATTGGGAAAAAGGCCCGGCTTGACGCAGAATGCGCAAGGCCGCCTCATCCAGCGCCTGATTGCCCGAGGATTTGTCTATTTGCGCCGCGAGGATGCTGCCGTCGTAATTGATTTCCACCGCCACACGCAGACTGCCGCGCAATTTGTTGCCCGTCGCATCTTTCGGATAGGCATGCGTGCCTACGCGCTCGATTTTCTGCACCCAGGAATCCACCCACATGGCAGCACTGGTTTGTTTGGCCCGGGCACCGACATAAGCCTTGCGTGGTTTTTCCTGATAAGCCTGGTAATTCCGGCTGATTTGCGCTGCGGCCGCAGCAATTTCCCGGGATTGCTGCTTGAGTTGCTCGGTATCCAGCCCCTTGTCGGCCGAAGGTTCCGGAGCAGGTGCTGGCTTTTCCGCCGCAGGCAAGGACCATTCCGATTTCTTCAGCTGGCTCATCAGCCTTTCAGCCTTGGCCTCCAGCTGCTTTTGCTTGGCGACGGTCTGCTCCAGCACCGGATCACGCGCGGCGGCAGGCAAGGGGGACGTGGCACGTACCTTGGCATCGGTATTGCCACCACCATCCATATTGACTTGCGCCAATACCTGCGGCTTGGCGGGTGCGGTTTCGGTTTTTTGATTGACCAGGACGATTTCGATTGGCTCGGCGGCCAGGATGCGCTTGCTATCGGGCATTGTGAAACGCACACCCGCGATAAGCAGGGTATGGACCAGTGCGGATATCAGAATGGCGGTATTGAAAAAACGTTGCGGCCGATCCATTTTGCCTATCGCAGAAAACCGGTTTTGTGATCAAGCAACGCAGTGTAGCACAGCCAAACTTGAGCCGGTTTGCATGGCCTGCTTTGCTTGCGTAAGATGGGATAAGCATCTTCAAAATCGTAAGGATTGCAGGAATGAATTGCTGGCTGAGATCTCGTTGGCTATTGCTGCTGATTTTGCTGGCTGGTTTTGCCCAGGCAGAAGAACCGGCAACCAAGCTCATTGCCAAATACAACTGTCTGGGCTGCCATGCCGTAGACCAGCGGATCGTTGGCCCCAGCTACAAGGAAGTGGCCGCCAGATACCGCAACCAGAAAGATGCCGAAGCGCTGCTGATGAAGGAAATCCGCAGCGGTGTCCAGGGTAAATGGGATCTGAAATACAAAGTGGCAATGCCACCCCAACAGATCGGGGACAATGACTTGCGCGTGATCGTGCGCTGGATTCTGGCCCAGTAAATTTCCTTGCCGGATGCACAGGCACAGCAGCCCTATGAAATAGGTTTTGAGGCTGGTTGCATTACACAGGCAACTTCATTAAGCTGCCAGCCCATTCAGCTGTCATTGTTTTTTGTTTAAACCGATAAAAACCGGCTAACAGCCGGCTTCAACAAAGCGAGACAACATCATGGCTAAACTCTCGGAACAAGACATCCTGAACTGGAAAGGCCCGGAAGATGATTACATGAATGCGGACCATCTCGCATTTTTCCGGGAAAAGCTGCTGCAGATGAAGGCAGAACTTCTGGCCAACGCAGATTTGACCAGCCAGCATCTGCAGGAACAGGAAGCCACCCCGGATCCGGCTGACCGCGCCACGCTGGAAGAAGAATATGCGCTGGAGCTGCGTACGCGTGACCGCGAGCGCAAGCTGCTGCTGAAAATCGACGCCACCGTCCGCAAGATTGACGATGGCAGCTATGGCTACTGCGCCGACACCGGCGAACCGATCGGTCTCGCCCGCCTGCTCGCCCGCCCGACCGCCACCCTGACGGTCGAGGCACAGGAACGGCGTGAACGGATGAAAAAGCAGTTTGCTGACTGATCTGCATTGATCAGTAGTTCATTTTGCCAACGGCATGTGTTTACACACATGCCGTTTTTCTTTTTGGAAATACTGCCTGTGCATTCAACATTTGCAGCGCCTGTCAATAGCGGATAACCTAGATGGCTCCATCCAATAACCTACACCGCCGCAGAACGGTATATTCAAAAGCGCAGGACAGACCATGCATCAGACCGACGACGTACGTATCCGCGAAATCAAGGAACTCCTCCCCCCGGTAGCATTGCTGGAAAAATTTCCGATCACCGACACCGCAGCCAACACGGTTTTTGAAGCCCGCCAGGCGATTCACAACATGCTGGTCGGCGAAGACGATCGTTTGCTGGTCATCATCGGCCCCTGCTCCATTCATGATCCGCAAGCTGCGCTGGAATATGGCAAGCGCCTGAAAACCTTGCGCGAGCAATACAAGGGTGACCTGGAAATCGTGATGCGCGTCTATTTTGAAAAGCCGCGCACCACTGTGGGCTGGAAAGGCCTGATCAACGATCCGTTCATCAACGGCAGTTTCAATATCAACCAGGGTCTGCGCATTGCACGCAAGCTGCTGCTGGATCTGACCGATTCCGGCATGCCGGCTGCCGGCGAATTCCTCGACATGATCACGCCGCAATACATGGCCGACCTGATCAGCTGGGGTGCGATCGGAGCCCGTACCACCGAATCACAAGTCCACCGCGAACTGGCATCCGGTCTTTCCTGCCCGGTTGGCTTCAAGAACGGTACCGATGGCAATCTGAGAATCGCCATCGATGCCATCCGTGCCGCAGCCGCGCCGCACCATTTCCTGTCTGTCACCAAGTTCGGGCATTCGGCCATTGTTTCGACCGCCGGCAACCCGGATTGCCATGTCATTCTGCGTGGCGGCAAGGAACCCAACTACGATGCCGGCCATGTACGCGCCGCCACCGCCGATCTGGCTGCAGCAGGCTTGCCGGAAAAATTGATGATCGATTTCTCGCATGCCAACAGCCGCAAGGATTATCGCCGCCAGATGGAAGTATGCAGCGATACCTGTGCCCAGCTTGCCAGCGGTAACCAGGCCATTTTCGGCGTGATGGTGGAAAGCCATCTGGTGGAAGGGCGCCAGGATCCGAAACCCGGCCAGCCACTGACCTTCGGCCAATCGATCACCGATGCCTGCATCGGCTGGGAAAATACGGAGCAACTCTTGGCCAGCCTGGCTCAAGCTGTTGCCCGGCGGCGCACGCTGGCCAAGACCAACGCCTGACCAGTTTTCTGTTGAACCGACAAACCCCATCAGCCTTTGGCGATGGGGTTTTGTTTTAATGCATTGTGTAATTGGCCAATAGCAGTAAGAATTCAAACCCTATCATCGCCGACTGCTACCCCATGCGCCTGCACCAGGATTTGCCCCAAACTGCCAGCTATTTATTGGCAGCGCTGGCTGTGTTTCTCTCGCTTAAATTTCATCTGGTCGCACCGTTGCTGTTTGGCTTGCTGGTATTTGAACTGGTACGCCTAGTATCCGGAATTTCCCACATCAATCGTCTGGCTGGCAACAAAGCCAGGCTGGTTGGCTTGTTCCTGATTTCGGTGCTGGTGATCGCCGCCCTGAGCGGCCTGATCTCCATGATTTACTGGATGTCCGTGCGCGAGATGCAATCCCTGCCGGTTTTGCTCAAGCAGCTTGAATCCATCAACATCTCTTTGCGTCATGACCTGCCTTCCTGGATCGTGCGTCACATACCGGGCGATATCGAAGGCTGGCGCATCGCGCTCAATGAATGGGCATCCGGGCATATTGTGGAATTGCAGGACATCGGTTCGCGGGCTGGCCATATCTTTGCGCAAATACTGATAGCCATCGTGATCGGTGCGATGGTCTCACTGCATGTATATCCGCAATCGCAGGCACCGTTGGCCGCGGCACTGCAAATGCGCTGCCGGCATTTGTGCAACGCGTTTCGCAATATCGTGTTTGCCCAGATCCGCATTTCCGCGTTGAACACCTTTTTCACCGGCTGTTATCTGGTGCTGATTCTGCCCCTGTTCGGCTATTCACTGCCACTCGTCAAAACACTGATTGCCATTACTTTCCTGGCCGGACTGCTACCGGTGATCGGCAATCTGATCTCCAACACCGCCATCGTATTGGTCAGCCTGAGTGTGGCACCGGGCGTGGCGGCCGCTTCGCTGGTCTATCTGGTGGTTATCCACAAGCTGGAGTATTTCCTGAATGCGCGCATCATTGGCGGCCGTATCGCCGCACGCGCCTGGGAGTTGCTACTGGCCATGCTGCTGCTGGAAGCCATTTTCGGCCTGCAGGGCATCGTCGCCGCCCCAGTGTTCTATGCCTACATCAAGGATGAACTGAAAGCAGTGCGCTTGATTTAACCAGAACCCTATCTCCCTCTCCCACAAGTGGGAGAGGGTTGGGGAGAGGGCACATTACCGGCAATTTCCCCCCTCTCTCCTGACCTCTCTCCCCCATGGGGCGAGAGGAAATACCGGCTCCAAAAATTCAAACCGGCAGTACCGCATCCAGCCGAAGATCCCAATGATCGCGCGGTAAGTAATCCACACGCTGGCAGGCAAAGGCCAGCCCGATCAGGCGAGGTTTTTTCCAGTGTTGCCGGTTGCGCCGAAACGCAAACGTGGCATCGTAGTACCCCCCGCCCTGGCCAAGCCGGCTGCCTTCGCTATCGAACCCGACCAGTGGCAGAAAAACCGTATCAAGCTGTCGGGTCGGGCATGCCTGGCCTGATTGCAGCTCCGGAATATCGTATTTGCCATTGACCCAGTGCGCATGCTGATCAAAGCGCACAAACCGCATCTGCCGCCCGCGCCGGGGGACTTGCGGCAAATAAACCTCCACACCGCGTTTCAGCGCCATCAGAATCAACGGCCATGGCGAGAACTCACTGCCGACCGGAATATAGGCAGCAATGCGCTTGCCAGGCCTTAGCAAGCCGCGGCGCACGGCCTGGCGTGCCGCAGCCAGTTCAGCTTGCAAACGCTCGCTATGCGCCAATGCAGCACGTTGCTGGCGCAATTTGCGCCGCAGGCTGCTTTTATCGGGATGAGGGCTGCTGGACAAGGGTGTTTTCCGGCACGGTTGCAGAGCAACGAAAACAAAAATGGCGGATCAAAATCCGCCATTTTCGATTGCCTGCCATGTTTGGTAGGGATTCCCGCGGATGCCGTCCGGCTCGCATCTTGAACCCAAGGGTTCAAGTGGTCACTTTCCGTGGCCATCAGGTGCATTCGGCTAGGGAATGCTCACAACAGGCCATAATTAGGTAGCAACCGAGTAAAGCTTATCGGTTCAAAGAATCTGAGCCGTAACAAGCACCGCAGGAAAAGGGTTTGCTCGCCGCGCGCTAGAACAAATCGTTTTGTTGCTGAAGCGCCGCGTCGATCACTGCATCCATGTTTTTAATTCTACGCTGGATCGCGCCGATGTCAAAATCGCCGCCACCAACCTGAACCTGCAAAAATTCATGCGAAATATTCAGTGCGGCCAGGATAGCAATCTTTTCCATACCGACCACTTTACCGGTCGAACGGATTTCCTGCATTTTTCCATTAAGCAAATCAACGGCTTGCAACAGCGTAGCTTCTTCTTCTACCGGACAGCCAACCCGGAACTCACGTCCCATGATGCTGACATCAAGTTGCTTGATCTCGCTCATCAGGCTTCCTCCGGAATCTTGGCCAGGATCGCCAGAATACGGCTCTCGGCCCCTTCGAGCCTCTGCTTGAGCCTGACATTATCCTGCTCGGCCACCAGCATCTGCTGCCGCAAGGAACCATTTTCTTGGCGCAACGTTATGCACAATTGCGCGAGCCGGCCAATTTTTTCTTCCAATCGGGCAAGTTCTGCTTCCATAGCACAATCCATGTGAAGAAGGCTTTGCGATTCTAAGCCATTTTTGCCGCCAATGTCCGCTTCAACCAATTTCCGCCTCGCCATCGGCAGCCGTCTGTTCTTCGTCTGGCACAGGCTCGGTTATGTCATCCGGCGTTTCCAGCGTAATTCGACCGAGTTGGCCGCTGCGGAACTCGGTCAGAATCATTTCTGCCGCTTTCTGCTCGTCGATTCTGCCACCCGAGAGTACCGCACCACGGCGCTTGGCGATCGCAGCAAAGATATCTTCGGTTTCACCTACGTATTCCTTCAGGCCATACCTTTCCAGCAAAGCTTGCGGATAGCGTGCACGCAAGGTATCGATGGCAAACCATGCCACATCGATCTGGTCATAGGCGTTGGTGCCGATCGAGCCTGCCATGGCCAGGCGATAACCGGAGTTCTCGTCATGCACTTTGGGCCACATCAGACCAGGCGTATCGTAAAGGATGGTGCCATCCTGCAGCTCGATGCGTTGTTGCGACTTTGTCACCCCCGGCGTATCAGCCACATTGGCCACGCGCCGACGCGCCAGATGATTCATCAAGGTGGATTTACCCACATTGGGAATACCCAGAATCATTGCGCGAACAGGTTTGATCTCGCCACTGCGATGAGGCACCAGCTTGCGGCACAAGCTTGGCAACCGTTTGGCTGATTCAATCTTGTTATCCTCACCAATCAACACCGCATCCACACCCGGTTGCGACTTGAACCAATCCAGCCAGACCTTGCTCAACACCGGATCAGCCAGATCCTGCTTGTTGAGAATCTTCAAAGCCGGGCGCTGACGTGCCAGACGCAAACTTTCAATCATCGGATTGCTGCTGGACCAGGGCAGGCGCGCATCGACAATCTCGATCACCAGATCCACCTTGGCCATTGTCTCCGCCACCTGCTTGCGTGCCGCATGCATGTGCCCGGGAAACCATTGAATTGCCATCTATGTACTCCAAGAAAGGAGCGGATTATACCGATAATCCACAAAGCCGCTGTAAAATCAACGAGTTGCCCTGTGGAAAAGATCCAGAAACCATGGGGGTTAAATGGCTGGACGCAGCCCCAGAAAAATAACCAGCAAATAATCCACAAGCCCAAGCAAAATAAGCCACAAAGCTATCATGGATGTAACTTCATGATTTAAATGTTATTTTTTAGATATCCACAGGCAGGAACAATGCTTATTATCTGTTCTTACTCTTTCTATCTAATATTATTGAAAAGAAACCCATGAAGAAGCGTATCTACATCATAGCTATCCTGCTTGCTCTACTGGCAGCAACATTGTTTTTTGTAGCCAGCAAACAAGGACAGGTAGATCCAGCCCAGGAGATCACGCTGATCAATGGAGAGAAAATCACCTTTGCCAGTCTGCAAGGAAAACCACTGATGGTGGTGTTCTGGGCAACCAGTTGCACCACCTGCGTTCAGGAAATGCCAGAGCTGGCCAAGATACATGGCAAAGGGTCTACAGAAGTGCTGGCTGTAGCCATGCAATACGATGAAGAGGACAAGATCAGAAATTTCATCAGCCAGAACGGCTATGAGTTCAGGTTCACCTGGGATCGTAACGGCACGCTATCGCATCTTTTTGAAGACACCGTACTCACACCAACCATCTTCTACCTGGACAAAGATGGGTACATCACATCGAAATCGGTCGGCAAGATAGAACAGATCTGATCCTGCTTCCGTAACAACAACATCGGCCGCGTTATCCACAGGCAGATCTGTGGAAAAACGCCAGTTTATCTGTGCATGAACGGCAAAATTTCTGAATGACAGAAAACCTGCCCAAACAAAACATGTATACCAAGTGGTAACCCACAAACAATATTTTCAAGCAAGTTATTGATTTTTATAGTTTATTTTGTGTTATCCACAGATAAGTGAGGTCTTTATTATCTGTTCTTATATCTCTTATCTAACATTGTTAGATAGAACTTTCTGGATGAGGCACTGCTGCCTGCCTCTCGTTCGTACCCAAATTTCCAACGTTCGTCATAAGTAGTAGGTTTAACGGTTTTTCATAGTTATGCTATAGGCTATCCAGATCTATAAGTTACTTTAAAGAAAAAATTATGAAAAAAATAAATTATGGATTCACATTAATTGAATTAATGGTTGTTGTTGCAATTATAGGAATAATTGCATCAATCGCTTATCCAAGTTATCAAGATTATGTAAAAAAAACCAATAGAACTGCTGCTAAATCATTTTTGATGGACATAATGCAAAAAGAGCAACAGTATTTATTAGATACACGAGAGTATGCTGATGATTTATCTGAAGATAAATTAAATATGTCTATACCAGAAGAAGTATCTAAGTATTACAGTATAAATCAACCTTTCACCATAACAGCAAATCCACCTAAAGTTACAGTAACAGCGACAGCGACAGGGTCTCAAGCATCTGATGGTAATTTGACAATTAGTAGTTCAGGCGAAAAAACTGGGAAATGGTGATTCTATGTATAGAGTCAATAAATTTTATGGATTTACTTTAATTGAATTAATGGTAACCATTACTGTACTTGTTATTATTCTTGCAATTGCAGTACCGGAATTTTCAAAAATGGTAGCTGAAAATAAAGTAAGATCTGCTGCATCAGCTCTACATAGCAACTTGTTAACAGCACGTAGTACAGCAATATCAAGAAATGCTTCTATTGTATTATCTCCAAAATCAAGCAACTGGATAAATGGTTGGGTTTTATATCCAGAGACAGCTACTACCCAATTAATTATTGATCATGGATCTTTTGATTCTATTCAGATTTCCTCTAATCCTAGTGGAAATGTTTTATTTAAGTCCAATGGCAGAACAAATAGTAATACGAAATTTACTATTACTTCATCAACATATTCTACTGTTATTCGCTGTGTAACAATTGAAGCTAGCGGGCGAGCTGTCTCAACAGTCGGAGCATGCTCATGATTAGCAAAACAAACAGAATTTATTTACCTAAATATCAAGGTTTTTCACTGATTGAAGTTATGGTGACTATTCTTATAGTTGCTATTGGTCTTTTAGGATTGGCTGGCTTGCAATCAAAATTGATGAATGCTGAAATGGAATCATATCAGCGCTCTCATGCATTAATATTATTGCAAGATATGATGAGCAAAATAAGGTCTGATGAGTCTGGCGCACTTAATAATAATTATGACAGTATCGATAACACAAATTCAAATATCAATTCTTGGAAAGAAAATTTGAGTGGCTATTCAGGAGAAAATCAAGTAGGAGGGTTAATTGGTGCTCAGGGCTGCTTGTCTGTTGTCAGTAATTCACCCAAAACAATCCATGTGAGCATTGCATGGCAAGGATTAAGCTCGACTAAGGCCCCAAGTGAAACGGAGCTATGCGGAAAAAATGATTATGGGAACGAAAATTTAAGGCGGGTTGTTTCTGGCGATGTGATTATTGTTGATGTTGAGGAATGATATGAATAATAAGTACAATATAAATTATTCCAGAATATATGGATTAACACTGATTGAGTTAATGCTATCTCTTGCTCTAGGATTAATATTGATTTTAGTTCTAGGTAATCTATTTATTTCAACAATTAAAACAAGAAATGAAATTGAAAAAAATGGGCAGCAAATTGAAAATGGAAGATATGCATTGCAAGTTTTAATAGATGATATTAGCAATGCTGGTTTTTTTGGTGGGGCTAATATTACGGATGTAAAAACTCAAACAGACTACTGTGCAGCTAATGATGCAGACAAAGAAATAAATAAATATATTTTAAAGCCATATTTAGCGATACCTGGTACTGTCCCTAGTTGTATAACTGATATTAAATCAGGTACAAATTTAATTGTAATAAGACGATTTACCACTTCGCAGCTTGCTACTTCGGGAACTTCATCAGCTCCAGTATGCTCTAGTGAATATACTTGTGTTCAAATTGGACAGGATGGTAATCCTACTTTTTTAACAGGCACTGTAACTGAAAAATTGGCAAGTGGAGAATGGGCTGCTGTTAGAATACCATTACAGAATATTTATTATATTGACGCAAATAATGTATTAAAGAGAAAAACATTAACTTGGAATAATCATGTTGCGACAGTAAGCAATACATCTGAGTCCATAGCGGATGGCATAGAGAAGATTTTCTTTACACAAAGTGGCAGTACGGTAAAAATTGAATTATTAGCTAGAAATTCAACAGCAACACCTGGTATTGATAATAAAACATATATTATTGGTGGAAATGAATATACGCCAACTGAACCGAATATAAGGAGACAGTATTATTCGGCTGTGGTAAATGTATACAATCCATTAGATTAGAGTACATGTAATATGAAAATGAGCACTAATAAATACATGTCTAGTAATAATGGGTCCACACTAATTGTGGCACTTATTATGTTGATCATGGTTACTTTAATAGTAATCATGAGTTTCAATATAAGTGATTCAAACTTGAAAATAGTTGCGAATGCACAAAATAAGCAACGCACCATGGATGCTGCTGAATTTATATTGAATGATAGTATTAATACTATTAATCAACAGCTGACAAGTGATCCTTGTAATATTAATACACTGAAATCTTCTGATGGATCATTTACTAAAACGGTTGATGGTATAAATATTGATATTAGCCGAACGCTAATTCAAGTGATACCAAGACTAAATAATTATTACACTGAAAAATGGAATAATTCATTGTCCAATTTGGAGACTGCTAAAGCAAACCAAACTTCTGTTTGCACTGCGGATTCTAGTAGTTCAAGTTGTGCTGCAGCAAATAGTGCAGTTTCACAATTAGAAAAGGAAGCTTTAAGCAATGAGCAAACCGTTGAGCAATGTGTGAGTAGTACGGATGTAACGCTTGAGGATCCTGAAACCACTAGCGGTTCGTCATCAAATGAAAGCTACTGTGTGGATGTTGTGATGGAACTGCGTGCAGAAGCCGTTGATTCTATTAGTAATGCAAAATCTTCGATTATTCGAGGAATTTCGCTGGTTTGCAGTAATCATGAGATTTCGGAGTAATTTCCAAGGATTAAATCATGAAATTATTTAATTTTAGTAAAATACTGTTTTTTATATCTACCTTGATTGTTGCCAATGGCCAAACACTGGCGGAAGATATTGATCTATTTGTCGGGAATACGTCATCAAGCACTGCACCAAATATATTGATTGTATTGGATAACACTTCGAACTGGGCAAGGCAAAGTCAGCAGTGGCCTGGTGGAGAGCAGCAAGGCCAGTCTGAAGTGATGGCAATCAAACAGGCGCTGAGTGCTTATAGCGCTGGTAAAATAAATATTGGTTTGATGGAGTTTGTTTCAGATGGCAATGCAAATGACAATGGTGGTTATGTAAGACATGCAATTAAATCGTGGGATGGGAGTACTAATACTTCAGCATTTAATGGTAAGTTAGATACCATTTATGCTGGAATTAACTCTACAATTGAAAAGAGAAATTCAAATACTGAATATGGTAATCTGGTATATGATGTTTATAACTATTTAGCTGGTAATAATGTATACAATAGTGGCGGGGGGACTCCCATCTCGCTTGCTGATGGTGCTGGGTATCAAGTGTTACCTACAAGGTTTAAATCTCCTCTGACGGATGAAAGTATTTGTAATAATACTTATATTATATACATTACTAATCCAAATAGTAGTGGACCGGCTACGGATAGTAGTAATAATTCAACGGTTCTTGCTAATCTAATTGCAGCGGCTGGCGGTACAAAGGATAAGTTGGCAGGTGATAGCACTGGTTTACCTATTCCCCTTCCTATTTTTACGACTACTACGACTACTGAATCTACACTTTTAAAAACGACAACCTCTTGTTATTCAAAAAATGAGAGTTGTTCTAATGTTATATCGAGTGAATCTGTAGATTGTACTATTTATGGATCATGTACATGTACAGAATTGACTAGTAATAGTTGTAATAATAATCAACGTTTATTTAAAATATTTGGTAATAATAGTGTTTTTACAGTAAGTGAGACAAATACATATAACAACACAGTTGGCACAAGTTGGAATTTCGATGATTGGGCAAAATTTTTGTATTTGTATGGTGTTCCTTATGGAACTGGAGACAATGCAATACGTGTAAAAGCTGTAACCTATACAATAGATGTATTCAATAAGCAACAAAATGCTGAACATACCAGCTTGATGATGAGTGCTGCAAAAGTTGGCGGTGGTCGTTACTTTGCAGCCAAGAATAAACAAGCCATTACAGTAGCGTTACAGGAAATAATTTCTGAAATTCTTTCCGTCAATTCATCCTTTGCTTCTGCCGCACTTCCAGTAACGGCGACTAACCGTAGTCAAAACGAAAACCAGGTTTATGTCCCTATGTTCAGGCCAGATCCACAGGCTCGCCCTCGTTGGTTTGGTAATTTGAAACGCTATGAAATTGGTTATAGTGATGGATATCTGGCCCTAGTTGATAAAAACAAGAATGCTGCAGCCAATGGTCAAACAGGATTTATCAATGATTGTGCTATCAGTTATTGGACGACTGGTACAGGATTTACTGATAATTCCGGCTCAGTATTGAACAACTATTGGCAAAACAGAGCTGTATCACCAGATCCAAGAAGTGAATGCAGTTCGGCGACTTATCCCTATTCTGACAGTCCAGATGGTCCATTTGTGGAAAAGGGTGGCGTTTCTGAAATTTTACGTAAAGGTAATACTGCCACAGATGGTCTAGTTCATCGCAGCATCTTTACTCAAGTAGATTCTACAGGCCTTGTTACATTCAATTCTACTAATTCTAGTCTAAGTGATTCTTTAGTGAATTATATAAGAGGCCAAGATATTGATAATGCCGATGGGAATAAGATAACGGATTCTGAGGCACGCATTACGATTCATGGGGATGTTGTTCATTCCAAGCCATTGCCAATCAACTATGGCGGTAGTACGGGGGTCACCGTTTTTTACGGAAGTAATGATGGCATGTACCATGCAGTTAATGCGCAGACAGGGGTAGAACGCTGGTCTTTTGTTGCTAAAGAACATTATGGAAAATTAGCTCGCATAAAGGATAATTCACCAAGTATTAAATATCCAAATCAAACAACGGATGTTGCTAGTAGCAATACACCTAAAGACTATTTTTTTGATGGATCAACCGCGTCGCTGACCTACTACAATTCATCCGGTTCAATTACCAAAGCTTGGATTTATCCAACCATGCGCCGTGGTGGAAGAATGTTGTATGCGTTGAATGTAACTGATCCAACATCACCACAATTTATGTGGAAAAAAGGTTGTGGATCTTCGGACGACACTACATGCGATACCGGATTCACCGGTATCGGGCAAACATGGTCTGTGCCTGCCTTGGGATTGGTGAAAGGCTACGAGAGTGGCAACAAGCCAGTATTGATCATTGGCGGTGGCTATGACAGCTGTGAGGATAGTGATTCCGCTACAACTACTTGCACCAGCGCTGAAAAGGGCCGTGCAGTTTATGTATTGGATGCTCAGTATGGAACCTTACTGGCTACCTTCCAGACGGAAGGCGCCGTTCCTTCTGATGTCGCTCTCGCGGATGTGGACAGTGATGGGCGTGTAGATTTTGCTTATGTTGCTGATACACGAGGCAATGTTTATCGGATCGACTTTGTTAATCCGAGTACCCATGCCGCCCGCGCCAGTGCTGATTGGACAATAAAGAAAATTGCCTATACCACAGGAGCAAATCGTAAATTCCTGTATGGACCGGATGTATTTAATGTTGGTTCCGCAATTTACTTGGCTCTTGGATCAGGTAATCGAGAAAGGCCGCTGATGAACAATTATCCGTATGCAAGTGATGTACAAGATCGTTTCTATATGCTCATGGATCAGCCATCTCAGGATATAGCTGCTTATAGTTTGGATAGCACGACCTATATGAATCAAGCCTCAGCTAGTTCCAGCTCCAGTGCTGCTAGCTGTACGACTGAAAAAATTGTACCAGGAACTACCAAACGCGGATGGTGGTATGACTATGCCTATAGAGGTGAACAGACTGTGACTTCTGCACTGATTCATCTTGGTACGGTGACATTTAGTACCTCTCAAGCAGGTTCTAGCACTACGACTGGTAACATGTGCGCCAAACCTTTGGGTGTGGCAAGAAGTTATACGCTGAATTTGTTTAATGGATCAGGGGCCGTCAATTCTTCGAACAACTGTGGCGGAGATGCGTTTGTTGAAATGGCAGGTGGTGGTATTCCACCTTCGCCAGTTTTGGCCACAGTAGTAATTACTTTGCCTGATGGATCTTCCAAGAAGGAAACAGTCATTATCGGGGCTGGATCCAAGGGTATTGGTGATGTCAAGGATGCTAAACCAAAAGTAAGCCCGAAGGTAAAACGAAAATACTGGGGTTCAAATATTGATTAATTTTTATGTCGATAGAAATTGTATTCATTTCTTGGATTAAGGGTATGGCTGGTTTGTGATGTATGTATAAATATCTTAACAGGGTGGTGAAAAACGTTTTCGAGCGGGATAAAACTCGAAAAGCCACCGACAATTGCTCAAAAAATGGGCAAAAACGGCCTATTTTGAGCCTGGTTTATCCTTTTTCGCCCCGGGACTCCGCACATTTTCGATTTTCTATGGGGTGTCTCGGACTTTTTCACCACCCTGTTATAGCGGAAGCTTCAAAAGTATGTAGTCGTTTGCATTGGCTGGAATGCAAACCGCCATGCCGGATAAAACCGGCTTGGCAGCTTGAAAAGTGAATTGTTCAGACCTGACTAATTAGTAAATTTTTTGAAGATGCTAGGGTAGACTTAATTTCATTATTTGAGTGTGCATTTGACACAAACCCTGCCTCAAACGCTGACGGTGCCAGATAAACGCCTGCTTCCAGCATCGCGTGGAAGAAAGCATTGAATCGGTCCCGGTCGCTCTGCATCACATCCTGATAGCTCTGTGGAATGTTTTCTGAAAAATACACGCCGAACATACCGCCCACGCTTTGCGCACAGAAGGCAATACCCAATTCCTTGCCAATGGCATTGAATCCATCTGTCAGCATGCGGGTCTTGCTGCTGAGTTCATCAAAAAATACGGGTTTTCTGATTTCGTTTAGCGTAGCCAACCCTGCTGCCACGGCAACCGGGTTGCCCGATAGGGTGCCGGCCTGGTAGACCGGGCCGAGTGGTGCCATTTTGGCCATGATGTCGGCGCGGCCACCGAAGGCGGCCAGCGGCATGCCGCCGCCGATGACTTTACCGAGGCAAGTCAGATCAGGGGTGATGCCGTGCAGGCCTTGAGCGCATTGCAGCCCTACGCGGAAACCGGTCATCACTTCGTCGTAGATCAAGAGTGCGCCATGCTGTTGGGTGAGTTGGCGCATGGCCCGGATAAAGGCGGGGCTGGCTTGCACCAGATTCATGTTGCCGGCGATGGGCTCGACGATGATGGCGGCGATTTCGCCGCCTTGTGCGGCAAACAGGGTTTCCAGTGCGGCAACATCGTTATATGGCAGTACGATGGTATCGTTGGCGACTGCTTCAGTCACCCCGGCCGAAGATGGGTTGCCGAAGGTCAGCAGGCCGGAGCCGGCTTTTACCAGCAGGCTGTCGGCATGACCGTGGTAGCAACCTTCAAATTTCACCAGTTTGTTGCGGCCGGTAAAGCCGCGCGCCAGGCGGATGGCGCTCATGGTGGCTTCGGTGCCGCTGGAAACCAGCCGCACCTGTTCGATGGATGGCAGCAGTTCGCAGATCAGATCAGCCAGATCGATTTCAGCTTCAGTTGGGGCTCCAAAGCTCAGGCCATTGCGGGCAGTGCGTTCCACCGCTTCGATCACGGCCGGGTGGGCATGGCCCAGGATCAATGGCCCCCAGGAGCCGACATAATCGATGTAGCGCTTGCCATCGGCATCCCAGACGAAGGCGCCTTCTCCTTTGACAAAAAAACGCGGTGTGCCGCCAACTGAACCAAATGCACGGACAGGCGAGTTCACGCCTCCCGGGATGTGACGTTGCGCGCGTTGGAATAGTTGTTCGTTACGGGTCATGTTGGGTTCCTGAACTCGATAAGGAGTAAAAGCGTATGGCCAGATTATGCCCATTCGCCTGGTTTTTCTCATAGGTATGTATATTAAACCGAGCCTATTAAATGCCGTTGTTATGCACCAATGTAGTGCAAGTATTGTCCAGACAATACCGAGTGTGCATAAAGTAGCAACATGAACGACATAAATCTGAAACAATCCTGTTTTTCCATCCGGGATGCTAAAAGTGGACAAAAAAGGTAATTCTCAAACGGTTACTGGAAGCCAGTTGAAACTGGACCTGATGCGCTATGGCATCTGCTTGCTATTCATTCTGGGAGCAATGTATTACACCATCGGCTTCGAGCAGGGTGGGCCGATGTTGGTGGTTTCCGCCATGATCGGCGCCTACATGGCGATGAATATCGGGGCGAATGATGTGGCCAACAATGTTGGTCCTGCCGTGGGTTCAAAAGCGATTACGCTTACCGGTGCGCTTATTTTGGCGGCGATTTTTGAAGCGGCCGGAGCATTGATCGCCGGTGGCGAGGTGGTGGGTACGATTCGCAGCGGTATTATCAATCCGGCGATGATCCCGGATTCGAATACCTTTGTATGGTTGATGATGGCGGCATTGCTTGCGGCAGCACTCTGGTTGAATGTTGCCACGGCAGTCGGTGCTCCTGTTTCCACTACCCATTCGATTGTTGGTGCGGTACTGGGGGCAGGTGTGGCAGCCAGTGGCTATGACATTGCCAACTGGGCCAAGGTGGGCACGATTGCGGCGAGCTGGGTGATTTCGCCGGTGCTGGGTGGCTTGATCGCTGCGGCATTCCTCTACCTGATCAAGCGCAGCATTACTTATCAGCAGGATATGTCGGCAGCAGCTTCGCGCATGGTGCCGGTTCTGGTTGCCGTCATGGTGTGGGTATTCTCGGTTTATATCCTGCTCAAGGGCCTGAACCAGGTCTGGAAAATCAGTTTCGGCGCCGCTTCACTGTATGGGCTGATATTGGCTGGCGCGGTTTATTATGTGGTGAAGCCACGCATTAACCAGCGCGCACAGGAATTGGGCAACAGCAAGCATGATGTCAACCAGTTCTTTACCTTGCCGCTGATCTTTGCCGCAGCCTTGCTGAGCTTTGCTCATGGCTCCAATGATGTGGCCAATGCAGTCGGCCCGCTTGCGGCGATCGTAGATACCGTTTCCAGTACTGGCGAAATCCATAGCTCGGCTTCAATTCCGTTCTGGGTCATGATGCTGGGTGCTGCCGGTCTGGTCATTGGTCTTGCCATGTTTGGCCCGAAGGTGATCCGTACCGTGGGTTCGGAAATCACGGAACTGGATCAGATGCGTGCATATTGCATTGCCATGTCGGCAACGCTTACCGTGATTCTGGCCAGTCAGCTGGGCTTGCCGGTGAGTTCCACCCATATCGCGGTGGGCGGCGTATTCGGTGTTGGCTTCCTGCGTGAATATTTGAAGAGCCGCTATGCCGCCATGATTGCAGAAATCCGCGCGCACCACGCTGATTCTGACCAGGTAGCGCTCAATGATTTCATCGGTCGCTTTGAAAAGGCATCCATCAAGGAAAAGGATGTGATGCTGCGCGAGTTGAAGATCAAGGCCAAGGAAAGCATGGATCCGGAATTGCTCTCCAAAATGGAACGCAAGGGTCTGCGCAAGGCTTATCGCAAGGAACTGGTAAAACGTTCACAGATGTTGCGTATTGCGGCGGCCTGGGTGATCACGGTGCCGGCGTCAGCAGTGATGGCGGCGATGATTTATTACATGCTGCGTGGCGCGTTGCTGAACTGATTACGTTGCGTAGAAATAAAAAAACCGGTCGAGGCAGACCGGTTTTTTTATGCCACTTACTTTTGGTTCTCGGCGCGTTCTCGCGGGGGGAGTTTGCCGTCTTTCAGTGAATTCACGATGGTTTTCAGGCTATAAGGCCCGGCATCGCCGCAGAAATCATCGATCATCGCAAACTGCCAGGTGTTGCGTACGCTGTCATGCGGTATGCGCCAGATCACGGTATCGGTCTTGCGCCAGGTAAGATCCGGATTGCCCCAAGCATAGTTGCGGTAACGCGACGAGAAACAATCCAGCCCTTCAAAGAACACATTGCGCAAGCCGGTTTTCGCAACAACGGCGATGGCATAGCGCATGATGCGGTCTTCCTTGCCAATCGAGATTGAATCCACGGCGATTTCGATACGATTGGTACCCATCTGCTTGCCAGCATCGTAAATGCGCCATTCCTTCAGGCTGGCCAGATCCGGCATGTCGAACGATTCTTCAACCGGTGGCGGCATTTTTTCGGCATCGGTACTCATCCAGCGCTTGATATCACTTTCTTCGGGTTTTTCGGCAAGGACAAGACTGGAAGCAAGCAAGAGGGAGAGGCACAACAAACGGCGTGGCAGCATGGGCAAAGCTCCTTTCAAGCGGAGCATCGTAGCAAGTTGAAGGCATTGGCTCAAGGAAACAGGAAGCTCTCGTCCGCTTGCGGGAGGAAAGAAGCCGTAGGTCGGGTTTTAACCCGAGACCCTACAGCCATGGATTTAGTGATGCAGCGGCTTGATCGGGATGATGCGGCCGGATACCTGGCTGAACCAGATCGGTTGCAAGGTGGCATGGTCAATGCCATAGCGGCTTTTCAGCACATGGTTGATCCGCGCCAGCAATACCGGCCAATGCTGATGATCACGGATGACCAGATGGGCGGATAGTGCCGTGCGTTTGCCGCCAATGCGCCAGATATGCAGGTCATAGACTTCGATAACCCCGGCTTCACTGGCCAGCGCATGGCCGATTTCGTGCAGGTCGAGGTGTTCCGGCACGCTGTCCATCAGGATATTTACTGATTGAGACAGTACGGACCAGGTCGAACGCAGGATCAACAAGCAGACAAATACGGAGAGGATCGGGTCGATCGGTGTCCAGCCGGTGAAATAGATGACGCTGCCAGCCATGATCGCGGCCACCGAGCCGAGCAGATCGCCCAGTACATGGATAAAGGCGGCGCGGCTGTTCAGGTTGTCGTGATCATGTCCAAGCTGCCAGGCCGAAACGATATTGACCAGCAAGCCGACCAGTGCGATCACCATCACGCCCAGGCCATTGATCGGATTGGGGTTCAGCAGACGCTGCACCGCCTCGATAAAAATCCACAGCACCAGCCCGAGCATGGCCACGCTGTTGAGCAAGGCACCAATGGTTTCGGCGCGGGCATAGCCATAGGATTTGTCATAGTTGGCGGGCCGCTGGCCGATCAGGTTGGCCACCAGTGCCAGCAACAGGGCGCCGGCATCGGTGAACATGTGGCCGGCATCCGAGATCAGCGCCAGCGAACCGGACCACAACCCCCCTGCCAGCTCGATCAAGCCGAAGCCACCGGTGATCAGCAGGGCCAGCATCAGCCGGCGCTGGCTGCGTGGCGCACCATGATGATGGTGGTGGTGGGCAGAATCGAACTCATCGGCATGATGATGGCCATGTTCGTCGTGCCCCGCGTGTTCGGCATGCGCTGTGTGCATGGTGCTATTTCCCGTCGGCAGTGTTATCCGGGTCGCGCGGTTTGTTGCCGTGAATCATGCTGGCGATCAGGTTTTCACGGTGGCGCCAGCTTTCGACCAGGGCGCCGATCACATGCAATACGATGGCAGCAATCATGATACGTGCCAGGGTTTGATGAATGCCGAGCAATGTTTCATCTTCGTAAAACGCATCGGTGGTCATCAGAAAGCCGGAAATACCCAGCCCCAATACCAAGGTCAGCAGCAGCAGCATCATGACGGCACCCAGCGGGTTATGGCCGATGAAGCGAGGTGGCCGGTTCTGCAAGAGTGCCTTGATATAGGGAAACAGGCGCGAAGGCCACGGAAACCAATCCGAAAACCGTGCATGGCTGGTTCCGACAAAGCCCCAGACAATGCGTACCAGCACGCAGGCAGAAGCCAGCATGCCCATTGCCCGGTGAACCGGATGGCCGCTTTCGTTGAAAAAAAGATTGCTGAACACACATATCACCAGCACCCAATGAAGGATGCGCACCAGCGGATCCCAGACTCGAATTTTCTGCATCGTTTTCTCCTGTTTAACTACGAACCCGACCCTTGCTGATGGGCAGAATGGCGAATGCATGAACCACGCCGAGAGCAATAATTCACCATAACAAAAATCCGGCGCATACACAGGCCAGATGGCAGCAAGCAAGTCTGCAACGCACGGTACAATGCGGTTTTTGCAAGTTTTCGAGGAGATCCGGCATGGCCGAGCGCCCTACTCCCAACCTGTCGATTGATCTTTCCGGGCTGAATTGCCCGTTGCCGATCCTGCGCACCAAGAAAGCACTGGCACCCTTGACCAGCGGCGAGGTGCTGCATGTGACCTGCACCGATCCGGCGACCCCGACTGATTTCACGGCATTCTGCAAACAGACCGGCAATGAAATGATCGAGTGCTGGCAGGATGCCGACAAATTCCTTTTTTTGATCAGGAAACGCTGACATGACGCAAACCATTACGATAACCCGGCCCGACGACTGGCATCTGCACCTGCGCGATGGCGCCATGATGGCGGCCGTGGTGGCACACAGCGCGCGTGAATTTGCCCGTGCGATCGTGATGCCCAACCTCAAGCCGCCTGTGACCACGGTTGAACTGGCTGCGGCGTATCGCCAGCGCATTCTGGCAGCCCTGCCGGCCGGCAGTGATTTCCAGCCACTGATGACCTTGTACCTGACCGACAACACCCCGCCCGCCGAGATCGAGCTGGCCAGGGCCAGCGGGTTTGTCAACGCAGTGAAGCTCTATCCGGCTGGCGCCACCACCAATTCCGACAGCGGCGTGACCAGTTTCGACAAGGTGATGCCCACGCTGGAGAAAATGGCGGAGGTGGGTTTGCCGCTCTTGGTGCATGGCGAGGTGACCGATCCGACAGTGGACGTGTTCGATCGCGAAGCCGTTTTCATCGATACCATCCTGCAGCCCTTGGTGGCGCGTCTGCCGCAATTGAAGGTGGTGATGGAGCACATCACCACCGCGCAGGCAGCCGAATTCGTACTCGGTGCGCCAGCCAATGTCGCCGCCACCGTGACGGCGCACCATCTGTTGATGAACCGCAACGCCATGCTGGTTGGTGGCATCCGCCCGCATCTCTACTGCCTGCCGGTACTCAAGCGTGAAACTCACCGGCAGAAGCTGGTCGAAGCGGTGACCAGCGGCAGCAGCAAATTCTTCCTCGGCACCGACAGCGCGCCGCATGCCAAGCACACCAAGGAAACTTCCTGTGGTTGCGCCGGCATGTATACCGCCCATGCCGCGCTGCCCTTGTATGCCGAGGTGTTCGATGCTGCCGGTGCGCTCGACAAGTTCGAAGCCTTTGCCAGCCTGAACGGCCCGGCTTTCTATGGTCTGCCGGTCAATCGCGGTACGGTGACGCTGGTGAAGGAAAGCTGGAGCGTGCCGGCAGAATACCCGGCTGGCGAATATCCGGTGGTGCCGTTGCGTGCGGGTGAGACCATCGCATGGCGTCTGGCATGATCGTTCATCGCACCGTCAGCCACCCGGCCTGGTGGCTGTTCGGTGTCGGGTTGGCGCTGGCAGCCTGGTGGGGATTGCCGCTGATCGAATCGAGCGAGTTGCAGAACAACTTCTTTGGCTTGTTCTGGTATTCGATGCTGATATTAGGAGCGGGCTTTTGGGCAGTGCCGGCCGAGCAGCGCGCCACCGCGCAGCATATTGAACGGCGCTACTGCCTGCTGGGCGTGGTAACCCTGTGGCAACACCGTTATCTGGTCAGCGATTTCCGCGCCGTGTTGCTGGAGCAGGAACCCAATATGTTTGGCCGCGACAGTGTATGGGTGATGTTTGCCGGCGCCGGAGATAGCCGGCTGGTTTTCGCACGTTTTCGTGCCAGCCAGCGTGGAGTGGATGCCGCCATGGCGCTGACAAAACAGCTTTCAGAACAAACCGGCCTGCCAACCGAAACCCCGTAGGACGCACTACAGTCCGTCGGCGATTGGTTTTGCCCCTCTCGCCCGTTTAGGGAGAGAGGGAACCTGCCTCAATCCTGTCCCGGTTGCAGTTTCAGGCCAACCTGCGTGATCTTGCTGCCCGCCATGGCGCGAACGGTCAATTCGATCCGGTCGACGATCACCCGATCTCCCTCCACCGCCGGTCGACCCAGGCGGTACTGAAGCAAGTCGGCGACTGTGCCCGAGGCCTCATCGGCGGCCAGCGCCAGCCCATAGGCATCGGCCAGATCGCAGGCCGCCGAGTTGGCATCGAGCACGAATTCCCCGAAGAATTTTTGCGGAGCCAGTTGGCCGCCGCCATCGAAACGGGAAAAAAATTCGGCATGGTGTTCAGCCTCTTCCTCGCTGGCCAGCAGCCAAACTTCGTCATCAGCTTGCAGGGGCCAATTACTATTGCTTTCGAAACGCTGGCCGTTGCGCACCCAGAACAGGCAAGGCACCGGCTTGTCATGCTCGTCGCGCAGGCGATCGGCATACTGGCCACAGGCCAGTGCAGCGGCCGTCAGGCGGAAAGAATACAACTCGACCGAATGGTTGCGATCCAGCCACAGGGTTTTGTTTTGCAACGGGGCGGGGCGGGGTGGCACCACGACTTTCAGCCAGCGCGCCATCAAGGGAACCGTACTGCCTTGAACGATCAGCGACACCAGCACCACCGCAAAGGTTGCATCGAACAACAGACGGGCATGGGCGATATCGGCCATCACCGGAAATACCGCCAGTACAACCGGCACTGCGCCGCGCAGGCCAACCCAGGCAATGTAACTGATTTCCCGGCGTGGAAATCGGAACGGTGCCAGACATAGCAGCACACCGACCGGGCGGGCGATCACGATCAGGAAGATGGCCACCGCCAGAGCCTTGAAACCGTAATCGAGCAAATTGGATGGAGTGACCAGCAGGCCCAGAATCAGGAACATGCCGGCCTGCGCCAGCCAGGCCAGCCCGTCCATTACGCGCAAAACCAGTTCGGTCGCGCGGCTGCGGCTGTTGCCGATCAACAAGCCGGCCAGATATATCGCCAGAAAACCACTGCCGCCCAGCTGGTTGGTTACGGCAAACACGAACAGACCGCCCGAGGCGATCAACAGCGCATACAGTCCTTCCGCCAAACGAACCCGATCCAGCACCCAGGCCAGGGCATAGCCACCGGCCAGACCAGCCAGCGTGCCCAAGCCAAATTGCTGTACCAGATACAGCAGGCCGCCGGACAAGGTTGCGGTCTCGGGTTTGGTAATCAGATCAAGCAGCAATACCACCAGGAAGATCGCCATCGGATCATTGGCGCCGGATTCAATTTCCAGCGTCGCGCCAACACGTTCATTGAGACGTACACCGCTGAAACGCAGCAGGCTGAATACGGCTGCGGAATCGGTCGAACCGACGATAGCGCCGAGCAACAGGCCATAGCGCCAGTCCAGTCCAAAGATCCAGGTGGCAAACAAGCCCATCAGTCCGGCAGTCAGCGCCACACCGGCGGTGGCGAGCACCGCAGCGGGCTTGAGGGCGACACGGAAGGTACTGATCTTGGTACGCAGCCCGCCATCGAGCAGGATGATCGCCAGCGACAGGTTACCGACCAGAAAGGCCAGCTGGAAATTGTCGAATGGAATGCCGCCCGGCCCGTCTTCGCCCGCCAGCATGCCCACGCCAAGAAACACCAGCAGCAAGGGCAAGCCAAGCCGGGTGGAAAGCGTGGTGGCCAGCACGCTCAAAAACAGCAGCAAACCGCCGAGCAGGATCAGGGTGTTGGTCAACGTCATGGCGAACCGTGGAACAGGTCAAGGATATGGATATTTAACAAGACCACCATAACGTCTGGTAAGTGCCCATGGCAACGAAAAAAATGTGTATTCGCGCATTCTTGAAAAAATGAGTAGGGATACTCATGGCAAGTCGCTGATTTTCTTTGCGCGGATGGTGCTTGGGCAGGATAATCCCCATCGCGAAGCAGGCCAGACAGTCGCTGCCCGTGCAAACGGGGGGAGGAAAGTCCGGGCTCCACAGGACAGGATGCCGGCTAACAGCCGGGCGCCGTGAGGCGACGGAAAGTGCAACAGAGAGCTGAACCGCCGATGGCCCATTACTTCGGTAGTGGGATCAGGTAAGGGTGAAAAGGCGAGGTAAGAGCTCACCGCGGACGTGGTAACACGGACGGCAGGGTAAACCCCATCCGGAGCAAGACCAAGCAGCAGGCAGTGAGGCGGTCCGCTGAGCCTGCGGGTGTGTTGCTTGAGCCCAGTGGCAACGCTGGGCCTAGAGGAATGACTGTCACGCCGGGCAACCGGCGAACAGAACCCGGCTTACCGGCCAGCTTCGCATCCAATTTCTACGAGGAGTGCAGTGTGTTGCAGACCTTCGTCTACGTATCCTGTTCCCAGAGTCGGGAAATCCAGGTTTTTTCCCTTGATGTAGCAACGGGCGAACTGGCGTTGGAACAGTCTTGCCCGATGCCGGCATCGGTACAGCCGCTGCGTATCAGCCCGGATAAAAAAATCCTGTTTGCCGGCATGCGCGATCCGCACGCGGTGGCTTCTCTGGCGGTGGATGCCCAAACTGGCAAATTGACCTTGCTCGGTCAGCAGCAGGTGGCTGGCCCGGCCACGTTTGTTGCCAGTGATCAGAACCAGCACATGCTGTTTTGTGCCTCCTGGGGCGGCAACAACCTGAGTTGCTGCCCGCTCGACGCCCAAGGCGTACCGCAACCGGTGAGCCAGACCGAACACGATCTGCCGCGCGCGCATGCTGCACTTACAGATGCGAGCAACCGCTGGCTGCTGGTGCCCACGCTCGGTGGCGATGCAATTCGTGTCTATGCGTTGCTGACAGATGGCCGCATCGTGCCGAATGATCCACCGTTGGTTCAATGCCGCCCGGGCAGTGGTCCGCGCCATCTGGTTTTTTCCAATGACAATCGGTGTGTGTATTGCCTGAACGAACTTGATGGCAGTATCGATCGGTTCGAATTCGATGTGAATTCGGGAAAATTGTCGTTGAGCCAATCGGAAAGCATGTTGCCAGCAGGCAGCACGGCAAAGCCATGGGCTGCAGAGTTGCGTGCCACGCCGGATGGCCGATTCCTGTATGCCACCGATCGTACGCTGAGCATCATCACCGCATTTGTCCTTGACCCTGACAACGGAAAGATGACGCTGATTGACCACTTCCCGACTGAAACGCAGCCACGCGGCATGGGCATTGATGCTTCCGGTCGCTGGCTGATCGCTGCCGGCCAGTTGTCGGGCCAGCTTACGGTGTATGCCATTGATGCTGGTTCGGGCCGGCTGAATCCGCAGCATCGCTATCCGACAGGGCAAGACCCGATCTGCGTCGAAATTGCTGCTTGGTAACGATTATTCGAAGTGGCGCATTTTGCATGGAGGGCTATTGACAGCAGGTACGCCCCGCTGGCAGAATCGCGCCTCTATTCGATGGCTATGTAGCTCAGTTGGTTAGAGCACAGCACTCATAATGCTGGGGTCAGTGGTTCAAGTCCACTCATAGCCACCACCGAATTCAAGGCCTCGACTCTGTCGGGGCCTTTTGTTTTCAATGGCTTGGCGCATTCGTGTCTAACCATACAGCCCTCGAATCGAGGCGTGATCCTGCCGGTATGTCTTGTCGTATTTCCCGTTTCAGAGGCTAAGTTTTCAAATAAAGTGGGACAAATTTTGGACAGAACATACTGCCCTAACCATTCCATCTTTCTGCATTATCAAAACGACAATCCCGCACATTGGATAGCTGTAACTGCCCGGAAACATCCGTGTTACTGCATCGCAGTCCATGCCGGAGACAGGCGTGCAACGCAAATTCCCAAAGTGTTCTCTATGATTGAATTGAATGCTTGGGATGATGTTTTCCCTCTATGCCTATCCTTCCGCACAGGAGAAAATCATGTACCAGCGAATTTTTGTGCCCGTCAATGGCAGCGAAACCTGCGCTGTCATACTTGAAGAAACCCGGCGCTTGGCTTGTGCGCTGCACGCCAAAGTTTGCCTTGCCGAGATTATCGACACCTCGCAATTTGCCGAAGACCCGATCGAGCTTGTTCATCAATTGCATCTGGCAGAGCCGCAGCGGCAGCTTGACGAAAATAGGGAAGAATTTCGCCGTTACCTGGCAGCGAATGCACAGTCGCTGCAACAAGCGGGAATCGAAACTGAGACAAGGTTGCTGGAAAAATATGGCGGAAAAGTTTCCAAGGCGATCGTACAGGCTGCAGAAGAGTGGGGCGCACAGTTGATTGTCATGGGTACCCATGGCCGCAGCGGGTTGCAGCATTTGCTGATGGGCAGTGTGGCCGAAGAGGTTATCCATCACACCCGGATACCCATCCTGCTGTTACATATTCCTCCTGACGACGAATAAGCGGGTGGCTTGCATGCATGCTGTGTCCGCACAGCCTTTCTTCGGCATGACGGAATTCTGATGGTTTGTCTGGACATAGGCTTTTCGATATGGAACAAATGACAATCTTGTCGATAAGCCGATGTTTGTTTGCGATAGTGCAACCTGAATCAGGCGGATTGATCGATAATCCGCCCTGTTTTTTACTGTCCCCAAAAATTCATGTTAAGTCTTTTTTCCGGTCTTGATTTCAGCGTCGGTCTCAGCTTGCTGTTCGCCCTCGCTTTCGTGCTGGCGTTTGAATTCATCAACGGCTTTCACGATACGGCCAATGCGGTTGCCACGGTGATTTATACCAAGGCCATGCCTGCCCATCTGGCGGTCACCGCTTCCGGTATATTCAACTTCTTTGGCGTTCTGCTTGGTGGCCTGAGTGTGGCATATGCGATTGTCCATCTGTTACCGGTGGATATGTTGCTCAACGTCGCCTCGACGCAGGGCATGGTCATGGTGTTTTCGCTGCTTGCCGCCGCCATTATCTGGAACTTCGGTACCTGGTATCTGGGCTTGCCGGCTTCCAGTTCGCATACGCTGATCGGTTCCATTCTGGGCGTAGGACTGGCTAATGCCTGGATCAGTGGCTTGCCCCTTGCACAAGGTATCAACTGGAAAAAAGCCATCGATGTGATGCTGTCGCTGGTGGTTTCCCCGACAGTTGGTTTTCTGATCGCCGCCATACTCCTGTTGCTGCTGAAGTACCTCAAGCCGACATCCCGCATGCATAAGACGCCGGAAGAACGTCAGACCATTGATGGCAAAAAACACCCGCCTTTCTGGACACGCGTGGTACTCATCGCTTCGGCCATGGGCGTGAGCTTTGCCCATGGCTCCAACGACGGGCAGAAAGGCGTGGGTCTGATCATGCTGGTGCTGATCGGCATCGTGCCGGGCAAATTCGTGCTGAATATGGATAGCAGCGCCTATGAGATCCTGCGAACCCACGATGCTGCAGTACACATGCAACAATTCTACGAGCGACATAATGACAAGCTTGCCGAACATCTGGCGATCGGCAAGGCATCGACCCAGACGCTGCCTCCGTTGTTCAAGTGTGATGCCAAGCTGACCATTCCTGCTATCAACGAACTGGTCACGACGCTGAATCCGCAGACCGTCAAGAGCTACGATGTGCTGGACGTGGAAACCCGCCGCAAGGTGCGTCGCCTGCTGCTGTGCTTGGATGATACTGCCAAGAAAGTCGGTAAACTGCCAGGAATCTCGTCCAGTGAACGTGCAGACCTCGATAGCCTGCGCAAGGATCTGACCGCAACCACTGAATACTCGCCGACTTGGGTAATCTTTGCGGTAGCTTTGGCGCTGGGCATTGGCACTATGATCGGCTGGCGTCGCGTTGTGCTGACTGTCGGGGAAAAGATCGGACAAAAAGGCATGACCTATGCCCAGGGTGCATGTGCGCAGATTACGGCAAGTTGTGCGATTGGCTTGGCCAATGTTTTCGGCCTGCCGGTTTCGACGACGCATGTGCTCTCATCGGGGGTTGCCGGCACGATGATCGCCAACAGAAGCGGCCTGCAGGGCGGTACGGTCAAGAACATCCTGCTCGCGTGGTTGTTGACCATGCCTTCATCCATGCTGTTGGCCTGTGCCTTTTTCTGGATCGGCACACGCCTGTTCAACTGATCTCTTGCTTTCTTCCATGCCAGGTCTGGCCATGAATTCATGGTTTTCAGGTCAGCCTGGCAGTACATTCCTGATTCCGGGCAACATGTCCGGATCTTCTCTTCAGCCTTTCGGCGATTCCTTCTTGCCACAGGTGTGTAATTGCCAGCGACCAGCAGCCGGGTGAGTTTGCATGGTTGGTAATGGGCAATCCGGGTTAAACGTTTCCAGCATCCGCTTACCGCAAAAAAACCATGCTTTGGCAGAAAACCACATATAAAACATAGTCATATAAATGTTTTGTAAGAAAAGTGCTACGTGGCATATAGGTAAGGATCTTTATGGTATTTATTTATGAATGATTCCTGAAATTGCGTAAGCACGGTACTGGTTACTTGTTGCTGACCTACCGCAAGTGCCTGCCGGCTGATGTACTCAAGATCGACCAGAGCTTCGTGCGCGACATGCTTACCGATCCGGATGATCTGGCGATCGTCGAAGGCGAGAAAACGGCCGAATATGGCACCAACCACTTGCAGTGACATGAGCCAGGCTGAACTCAGCGGGGGAGCTCATCGTGGTGCTGTACGCCAGCTGTGGCTGACCGATCCTGCTAAGCCCTAGCCCATCAAGGCTTCTGGCGAATGGATTTCTGGCTGAATATCCGGCCTGCCTGGCGATGACAAGCTATAAATTGAAATGGAGCGGTATACGAAAGCTGCGGGTGAATAAACCTGTCAGCATCATGTCGATCAATCTTGCTCAAGCAGATAATCATGTCTCGCAAAATGTTCCTCGCAGCAACATGGCTATCGTTGTTGTGGTCTTGTGCCTTCGCAGCTGAACCGCTAAGGCTCGTCAGCTACGCCTATCCTCCCTACGTTGAACAAACCCAGAACGGCGCACAAGGCTTGAGCGTGGACATTGTCAAAGAGGCCTTTGCGCGCATGCAACGGCCTGTTCTGATCGAGTTCTACCCGTTTGCGCGTGGGGTAAGGATGATCAGCGAAGGCGTGGCCGATGGACTTTTCACGATCAAGAAAACACCGGAAAGAACCGCTTCGATGCTTTTCCCGCAAAGGCCGCTGTTCAGTCAGGATTATGTGTTCTTTACCCTGAAGGATTCGGGTTTCCACTTCGACGGCCACTTCTCCACGATTGCCGATATGCGCATCGGCGTGGTCAATGCCACCCATTACGGCGATCGCTTTGGCGATGCGGTCAAGTCAGGCGAGTTCAAGCATCTGGATTCGGCCAGCGATTACGAGCTGACTTTCCGGAAGCTGCTCGGCAAGCGCGTGGATGCGGTGATCTGCAGCCGGCTGGTGGGTCTGGCCATCCTGAAAAATATGGGCGCGGCCGACAAGACCCGCATCAGTGGTCCACCCACGGAATCCGCAGTCAGTTATCTGGCGTTTTCCCGTGCCCGAGTCCATCCCGATGTGGCCGTTGAATTTGACCGTGCCATCGAATCCATGGAAAAAGATGGCACGATCAAAAAATTCTTCTTGAACTACCATTTCCCCAACCAGGCTGGGGTACAACGCTAGGTTCTGTTGGCATTTGATTAATTTTTACGCGGAAGGGTATTTTGCTCCAGGACAAGCCCGCCAATTTTGCCGGATGCTTTGTCGCCAATGCGCTTTGCTTGCGCCGTAGGTCGGGTTTTAACCCGACAGCACTGATCATTGTGTCGGGTTAAAACCCGACCTACGGCACCCCGGCAAGCTGGCGGAATTGCGTAAAAAACAATCAAATGCCAACAGAGCCTAGGCCAGTAGCGCTGCCGGCACCGGCCGGCCGAACAAATAGCCCTGGAAATGGCGACAGCCGATGGCTTGAAGTGCCTGTTGTTGCGCGACCGTCTCCACGCCTTCCGCAATTACGTTCAGTTCAAGACTTTCACCCAGCGTGAGAATTGCCTTGATGATGGCCGCATCGTCGGGGTCGGTGAGCAGATCGCGGATGAAGGAGCGGTCGATCTTGAGCTGATCCAGCGGCAGGCGCTTCAGGAAACTCAGCGACGAGTAGCCAGTACCGAAATCATCGAGCGAAAACCATACGCCGGCGGCTCGCAGCCGCGTCATTTTGGCGATGACGCTGTCGACATCATCGATCAGCTGGCTTTCGGTCAGTTCCAGTTTCAGGTGATCGGCACGGGCGCCGGTTTGCTGCAGCACCCGCAGTACCTTGTCGGCGAAATCTGGCTGGCGGAACTGGTACGCGCTGACATTCACCGCGATACAACGCGCGGCCGTTGCGGGGGTGCTTGCCCAGGCAACTAGCTGTTGACAGGCCGCCTGCAGAATCCAGTCGCCCAATGGCAGGATCAGGCCACTGCTTTCTGCCACCGGAATAAAGCGGCCGGGCGGCAGCAGGCCATGCTGGGGATGTTGCCAGCGTACCAGCGCTTCCGCAGCGACAATGTGGCCGCTGGCATCGACTTGCGGCTGGTAGTGCAGCACGAATTGCCCATGCGCCAGCGCTTCACGCAGATCAGCTTCCACACTGGCGCGTTCGCTGACCTTGGCCTGCATGGCCGGGTTGAAAAAGCGTACGGTATTGCGGCCATCGGCCTTGGCCTGGTACATCGCCATATCGGCACGCTTGAGCAGGATTTCCTTGCTGTTGAATGAATCGGAAAACATGGCAATGCCGATGCTGACCGAGCATTGATGAAATTGCCCGGTAAGTTCGTAGGGTTGACCGAGGACCGCGCTGATTTTCTTGGCGGCTTGCTCGGTCTGGCGCAGTGCCTCGCTCTGCAGCGCGCTCAAATCCTGCAGCATGACCACGAATTCATCGCCGCCCAGCCGCGCCACGGTATCTTCTTCCCGCGTGCAGGCATTTAGCCGCTTGGCCACCTGCACCAGTAATGCATCCCCGGTATCGTGGCCCAGGGTATCGTTCAGATCCTTGAAGTTGTCGAGGTCGATAAACAAGAGGGCGCCATCTTGCGGATGGCGGGCATAGGCGGCGAGCGCATGTTGCAGGTGATCCTGCAGCAGCCTGCGGTTGGGAAGTTGCGTCAGCGGGTCGTAGAACGCCAGCTGGTGAATTTCTCGCTCGGTTTTTTTCTGGCGAGTGATGTCGGTGGAAACGCCGCACAGCGCATAGATCTCGCCATCGGGCCGGCGCAGCGGCAGCTTGATCGAAAGATAGGCACGTGTCTCGCCGCTGGCCAGATCGCAGTTTATTTCCTCGACTTCGATGCGCTCACCCTGCTCCAGCACGCGCTGATCGATCTGGCGCAGACTGGCCGAGGTAGTGGCATCGAAGAACTCATGGTCCTCGTGGCCGATCACGTCAGCCCCGCTGCGGTTGAACAATTCGCAAACCTTGCGATTGACATACTGATAACGGTAATCGCGGTCCTTGATGAAAATATAGGCTTCCACGCTGTCCAGAATCGTATTCAGCCTGGTTTCGCTATCGCGCAATTGCCGGGTTTTTTCCGCCACCTGCCGGCGCAGGAGCGAAACACCGGCGAGCGTCAGCAGCAGCATGCCGCTCAGAACGGCCAGCCCCCACCACACCGCGGCCGGCAAATCAGCTTGGTGTGGTGCATCCATCCAGCGTTCAAGCGTTTTGTAATAGAGGGATCCCTGTTGTGACTGCCATTGCGCCAGATGGCGATCGATGGCTGCGAGCAGGTCCGCGTTGTGCCCCTTGCGGCTGGCATAGAAGAGTTTGCTGGGCAGAAAGACGATGGATGTTTCCAGCAACTGGTAGCGTGGCGCCTGCACATCGCCCGTGAAGCGGCTGGCAACCATGACATCGGCGGTTTTGTTTGCAACCGAGCTGAATGCCTCCTGGATGGTTTTGACCGGTAGCAGTTCAGCCTGAATGCCAAATCCCGGCAACAGTTCTGCCAGATAGGTTTGCTGGATCGAGCCGGCCACCACCGCGATGCGTTTGCCGTGCAGGTCCAGGATAGATTCGAGCTGGATGCCGTCACGACGATAAATTCTGGACCAGCTATGCAGGGCGGGTTGCTGGTGAAAATCGAATTGGCGTGCGCGCTCTTCCGAGTAGGCCGTATCGGGCAGCAGGTCGATCTTGCCCTCGCGCAGGGCATCCAGGCAGGCCTGCCATTCGCACTGCATGGTGCGCAAGGTCCAGCCTTCCTCGCGCGCGATGGCTTGCAGCAGATCGCCCAAGATGCCGCTCGGTTGCCCTTCCTGATTGATCAGAATCTTCGGTTCGTTGTTATAGGCGCCGACGATGACCTGCTTGCCGTGATCGGCCTGGGTAAGTGCGGGCAACAGCAAGACAAGCATGCCAAGCACAAGCAGACGGGCAAGGCGCATAAGGCAGGAAGGGCTGCGTGGCATAAGGCTATGGGCGAGAAAACTCTCGCCGGGCTCCTTGTTGATACCGGCATTGACCAGAGGCATGGAATTATACGTTCTGATTAGGCCTGTCGGCATGCGCAGGATGGGCGGACGGCAGGATCAGTTCGTCCTGCAGCATGCGCTGCATGCGTTGCCAGTGGCTGCCGGGCCAGTAGATGCGTCCGCATTGATCACATCTGGTGAAGTGCGTCTGCTTCACGCGTACGGATGGCGGCAGGTGATCAAGCACGCGCTGCTTGTCGACCGTGCGTAGCGGCTGGTTGCACTCCAGGCAAAGGGTGAACGGTTGCATGCAGGATTGCAGCGCCAGCCGGCAGACGATTTCCCGCCACTGTTGTGCGGGTTGCTGCGCGTGAACAAAGCAGCCATGCGTGATTGTGCGTTGCTTGAGCAGTTCACGATCGCGCGTGAGCAGGATGCGGTACTCGCGCACCGACAATGCAGCCAGTTCCCGATCCCCGTAATCATTGCGATACAGCGTATCAAAGCCCGCCATGCGCAGCAGACGGGCCAGGCCACCCAGATGGGCATCGGCAATAAAGCGCGGTGCGGCGGGAGCCTCTGTGGTGGCTGGGATGTCGGGTTTTGCGCGCTTGGGATAAATTTCGACAGCATCACCATCCTGCAACAAGCGGTCGAAACCCGAATCCTCGGTATTGACGCAGATGCGCCCGACCTCGGTATGCGGTATGCCCAAGGCTTCGATCATGTGCTTGGTGGTGGCCGCCCGGGCACACGGCACGCTGAAGGCAAGATTGCGTCGCGCCTTGGGCAGAAAATCATTCAATTCTTCATGGAAACGGAACGTGGCGAGAACCATGGCTATGCCTGTTCATCATCCTGATATTGCTTGCGCAGCCGTGTCAGCCCCTGGCGCAAGGCTTCGCCATCGCCATGATCGAAAAATTGCGGGTAGCGCCCATGCGCGCCCTTGATGCGGCGTGCGTGCTTGATCGGGCACCAGTATTGTTCGGTGCGCGCGGCCACTCCACGCGTGTAGGCCGCCACGCCATTGCCATAGGAGCAATAGAAACAGTTGAATTTTTCGATCAGGTTCAGGTAGGGCAGGTCTTCGCGGTCAAAGATCAGGTAGTCGGAGCGCCTGACCTTGGGAATGCGGTAAATCGGAAAGCAGATGATCTGGTAGACAGTGACAAACAGATCCATCAGCAGGAAGGGAATCCAGCCGAGATAGATCACTGGCGCGCTCAGCATGACCTGCAGGCGGCTTCTGAGCAGGAAGCGGAACAGGCCGATCTTGTAGCGGCGCTGCTGGCGCTGGACTTCTTCGGCCAGCTGGCGCTGCTTGTCCTGCAGGGTTTCGCGCGACTGGCGGTATTCGTCCTCGAGCTGTTCCTGCAGTGCCTGGATGCGTTCCAGCAGTTCATCGATCTGTTTGTTTGCCATGCACTCGATCTCCACCTGCGGGGTGTCGTTGCAAGAAATCCGTGATCAGCCCGGCCAGGCCAGGTTGTTCGGTTTCGGCAAACTCGTAGCGCGCGCGGAGCACCGGTTTGCTCAGCGCGAGCAAGGCGGCCAGGTCGATCGGTGTTGCCGAGATGATGGCTTCGGCCGGCGTGGCTTCGATGGTGGCGCGCAACGCCTGCAGTTGCTCGTGCGAATAACCGAGCGCCGGCAGTACAGCGCCGATATGCGGATACTGCGCATACGTCGCCTGTAGCAGTGGCGCAGCGTACGGGCGCGGATCGACCGGTATGGCGCCAGCCGCGATGGCCGCCACATGGCCGGCGCCCCAGGGCATGCCGCCATGCGTGATGGTCGGGCCATCCTCGATCACCAGTACCCGCTGTCCGCGTACGCGGGCGGCATCGTCCAGCATCACCGGCGAGGCCGCACACAGAATGGGAATGGTCGGATGCAGTTGCGCGAGCGATTGCTGCATCTGGCGGATAGGGTCGGCCGGTGCGCTATCGCACTTGGCAATGATCACGCAGTCGGCCATGCGCAGTACCGCTTCGCCCGGATGGTGGCTGGTTTCGTTGCCCAAGCGCAGCGGATCGACCAGCACGATATGCAGGTCGGGGCGCACGAAGGGAAAATCGTTGTTGCCGCCATCCCAGAGAATGATGTCGGCCTCGTGCTCGGCCATGGCGACGATGCGGGCGTAATCCACCCCGGCAAAAACGATGTTGCCGGCTGCCAGGTGTGGCTCGTATTCCTCGCGTTCCTCGATGGTGCAGTCGGCTTGAGCGAGATCTGCGGGCGTGGCAAAGCGCTGCACGGCCTGGCGCGCCAGATCGCCATAGGGCATCGGATGGCGGATCACCGCGACCTTTCGGCCCTGTTCGCGCAAGAGGCGCGACAGATAGCGTGTAGTCTGCGATTTGCCGCAGCCGGTGCGCACCGCCGAAACGGCAATGACCGGCACACGCGCATTCAACTGGGTGTGCTGCGGCCCCAGCAATAGAAAATCGGCGCCTGCAGCCAGTGCACGTGAAGCCAGATGCATGACATGGCTGTGCGTGACATCGCTGTAGGCAAACACAACCAGCTCGATCGCCTGTTGCCGGCACAGCGCATCAAGTTCGTTCTCGTCAATGATCGGAATGCCTTGCGGATAAAGCGCACCGGCGAGCTCTGCCGGATAGCACCGGCCGGCAATGCCGGGGATCTGGGTGGCGGTAAACGCGATCACTTCGATGGCCGGATCATCCCGGTAGACGAGGTTGAAGTTATGGAAGTCGCGCCCGCCGGCACCGAGGATGACCACGCGTGTGCGGCGTGTTAGTGAAGAACACATGTCCGGGTTCCTTGTCTGTCTGCATTCAGGCCTGGTCACCGTAAATCGATATTTCAAGAGCGGCACTTCCAGCCTAGCCTGAAAAGCCGGTAATTGTGGCGGCAATCACGAGCTTGCCGGGCGCTTTCCTATAATGCGGATTGTTGGTTCCAATTCTTAAGGAAGTGATCGTGACATTGGCCTTTATTGCCGTGGTTGTCGGGTTGGCGGTGTTGGTCTGGAGTGCAGATCGTTTTGTGGAAGGGGCTGCGTCCGTTGCGCGCCATTTCGGCATGCCGTCCTTGTTGATCGGTATGGTGATCGTGGGTTTCGGTACCTCGGCACCGGAAATGGTGGTGTCTGCGCTGGCGTCCATGCAGGGCAATCCCGGGATTGCACTGGGTAATGCCTATGGCTCGAATATCACCAATATTGCCCTGATCCTGGGGCTGACCGCGCTGATCAGCCCGATAGCCGTGCATTCACAGGTGCTGAAGAGGGAGTTGCCGATCCTGATCGCAGTGACACTGTTGGCTGCTGGCTTGCTCTACGATGGCAATTTGTCGCGCCAGGATGCACTCATCATGCTGCTGGTATTTGCCGGGCTGATGGCGTGGACAATTCGGGAAGGATTGCGCCAGCGTGATGATGCGCTGAGTAGCGAAATGGATGCTGAGCTGGCCGAACACGCCATGCCGTTGAATCGGGCTTTGTTCTGGCTGGTGGTGGGTCTGGTTGTGCTGATCGGCAGTTCGCGCGTGCTGGTATGGGGGGCGGTTGAAATCGCGCATGCACTGGGTGTCAGCGATCTGATCATTGGCCTGACGATTGTGGCGGTCGGAACGTCGTTGCCGGAACTTGCATCGTCGCTGATCGCTACGCGCAAAGGCGAACACGATATCGCCCTGGGCAACGTGATTGGCTCCAACCTGTTCAATACCCTGGCCGTGGTCGGGATAGCCGCCGGCATTCACCCTCTGGAGGTCGCCCCGGAAATCTTCCAGCGCGATATCCTGGTGATGACCGTGCTGACGGTGGCGCTGTTCGTGATCTGCTACGGTTTTCGAGCCCCGGGGCGAATCAACCGGATCGAGGGTGGTTTGCTGCTGGCGAGTTATGCCGGTTATACCTTGTGGTTGCTAAGCAGCACATTTGGCCAGTAAAAAAACAAGGGGGCGAAAACGCCCCCTGTTGCTTTCAATCGGTAATCCGCTTACTTGGCACCAATCGTCTCGATCACTTTCCAGGCACCGTTTTCAACCTTGTACACGGTAATGCCGCCTTCTTTCAGATCGCCCTTTTCGTCATAGGAGATGTGGGCCGAAGTCACGCCGGCGTGTTCGATGGTAGCCAGTACCGGCAGGTACTTGGCCGGATCGGCCGAATCCGCCTTGAGCATGGCGGCCAGCAATACGCGCGTCGCATCGTAGCCATACGGCGTGTAGATTTCCATGTCGCCATACTTGGCCTTGTAGCGCTCCAGGAAGGCCGGGCCGTCGGGCATCTGTTCGATCGGCACACCGGCCATCGAAGCGATCGTGCCTTCGGCTTCGCTGCCAGCCAGCTTGAGGAAGGTATCCGAGCGCGTCATTTCGCCAGAAACCAGCGGGGCGCTGATGCCCAGACGTTTTTTCTGCTTCACCATCGGACCGGATTGCGCATCGGCACCACCGAAGAAGATCAGGTCAGGTTTGACTGCCTTGATGCTGGTGAGGATGGCGGTGAAGTCGGTTTCCTTGTCGCTGGTGAACTCGCGTTTGGCAATGGTCGCACCGGCAGCTTTGGCGGCCTTTTCAAACTCGTCGGCCAGACCCTGGCCATAGGCAGAGCGGTCGTCGATGATGGCAATCTGCTTGGCGTTGAGCTTTTCCACCACATACTTGCCCAGTACCGAGCCTTGCTGGGTATCGGAAGTCAGCGAGCGGAAGGTGGTCTTGTATCCTTGGGCGGTAAAGGCCGGCGCAGTGGCCATGGCTACCTGGGCCAGACCGGCATCGCTATAGATCTTGGAGGCCGGGATCGAGGTGCCGGAATTGAAGTGGCCGATAATGCCGGCCACCTTCATGTCGACAAATTTTTGTGCGATCTGCGTGGCGGATTTCGGATCGGCCATGTCGTCTTCGGCCAGCAGTTCAAACTGCACTTTTTTGCCGCCGATGGTCGGGTTATTGGCATTGACATCATCGATCGCCATCTGTGCGCCGTTCTGATATCCCTTGCCATAATGGGCCTGAGGGCCGGTCAGCGGGGCGGCAAAGCCGATCTTGATGTTTGCGATGCTCTCGGCAGCAGCCGAGGCGGTCTCGGTCGTGGCGGTTTCCTGTTTCTGTCCGCATGCGGCCAGCGCAAGCGCGGCGCAGACGGGCAGGGCGATCCTGGCAAAACCCGACATGGTTTTCTCCCTGTGCTCAATCAATCTTGAAAATTAGACAATAACTTTGCCATATTCGCATGACCCAGTACAGGGAAAGACTTGTTTGGCAACAAAAAACCGCCGGATGACCGGCGGCTGCAGCGGGTTGTGACAAGCTGATTCCTATTTGGCCAGCGCCGCGAGCTTTTCCTGGCTGGGCGCAAAAAATGCCGCGCCGCTGACCGCGCGCGTGAAGTTGAGCAGGTGATCCACCCGGCCATCGTGAATCGGTGTGACCATGCGCGAGAGCATGCGCTCGAAAATGGCCGGGTCGCGGCTGTAGGCGCAGAAATACATGCCGCGCTCGCCGCCCGGAATGCCATACGGCATGGAGTGGCGCAGCAGCTTGAGTTCCTGGCCATGTTCTTCGATGTTGACCCGATGCATGTGGCTGGTGAGCGGCCGGTCGTCCTTGTCCATCTCGATATTGTCGGATTTGGTGCGGCCGATCACGGCTTCCTGCTGTTTGACCGGCAGCCTGTTCCATTCGTCCATGCGGTGGACATAGCGCTGTACATGTACATAGCTGCCACCAGCCCAGGCCGGATCTTCCGCGCCGACCAGCGCGATTTCGGGACGCTCCTGGCCATCCGGGTTGCCGGTGCCATCGACAAAGCCGGTCAGGTCTCGCCCATCGTGGTAGCGGAAGCCGTGCACCACTTCGAGCATGTCGAGCCACTCGCCCAGTTCCGGCACCAGCTTGTCGGCAAATTCATGCAGGAAGTCGTAACGTTCCGAGCGCAAATGCAGCAGTACATCAGCTTCAGTTGTGGGGGCCTGGTGGACAGCGCCGGATATGCGCGGGAATGGGCGCAGGGAGTGCGGGCGATCTTCCCACAGTTCGTTCCAGACATTGGCCCCGAAGGCAATCACGGCCACGAAATGCGCGTTCGGGTCGGTAGCGGCAAGCTGTGTGGCACGTTCGGGCAATTGCGCGAGCAGTTTCTTGATGCGCGGGCTGGCACGGCGGCCTATCCGGCGCCGGAACAGCAGGAACAGGCTATGTTGGTTGGCATCGGGCAAGATGCCGCTTTGCGGCGTGGTCATGAGCATTCTCCAAGCGCGAATTTCCAGATCCGGGGCAGCCAGTCGGCATAGCCGACAAAGCTGTGATCGCCTCCTTCAATGACTTCCTGGCAGCAGCCGGCGTAATAATCGACGGCCTGCCGGTAATCCAGGGTTTCATCCCCGGTTTGCAGCAATACCCAGTAGTTTTCCGGCTGAGCCGGCTTGCGCTCAAGCTGGCGCAGGTCATCGGCGAAACCGGCCTCCACCATCTGGATCTCGCCGGTCTGGTAATTGCGCTGCGGGCCGACATAATCCGCTACCAGCGCATAGGGCTGCACGGCCGGGTTGATCAGCACGGCGCGGCAAGCAAATTCTTCCGCCACCCAGGTGGCATAAAAACCGCCGAGCGAGCTGCCGACCACGCAGACACGCTTTCCGGCCAGCTTGCCAAACAGCTCGTGTAACCGCTGCGCGATCGCCAATGGTGTCGGCGGCAGTTCCGGACAGTGGAAATGCGTTTCCAGCCCAAGTGCCTGCATCCAGGCCGCAGTTTCCAGCGCCTTTTTCGAGGTGGGCGAGGAAAGAAAACCGTGCAGATAGACCAGATGGGGCGCTTGCTCCTTGTTCATGGCAGCAGAATCGTCGAACCGCTGGTGAGGCGCGCTTCCAGATCACGGTGCGCCTGTGCTGCGTCTGCCAAGGCATAGCGCTGGCCGATTTCCACTTTCACCTTGCCGTTTGCCACCACCTCGAAAAAGGCTGCCGCGCTTTCCAGTAGTTCGGCACGGCTGGCTGTGTAATGCCCAAGTGTTGGTCGGGTAAAGAAAAGCGAACCTTTTTGCGACAGGATGCCGGGCTGGAATGGCGGTACCGCACCGGAGGCATTGCCGAAGCTCACCAGCATGCCGCGTGGCGCCAGGCTATCGAGCGAACCTTCAAACGTGGCGGCACCGACCCCGTCGTACACTACCGGCACGCCTGCACCGCCGGTGATTTCGCGCACGCGTACGGCAAAGTTTCCCGTGGCGTAATTGATCACATGATCGCAGCCATGCGCACGGGCGATTGCGGCCTTGGCTTCTGATCCGACCGTGCCGATCACGATGGCACCGAGTGCCTTGGCCCATTGGCAGGCAAGCTGGCCAACGCCGCCTGCCGCAGCGTGGATCAGAACCGGCATGCCGGCTTCCACCCTGAAGGTACGGCGCAACAGATATTCTGTGGTCATGCCGCGCAACAGGGCGCCGCCGGCAATTTCATCGGAAACCCCATCGGGCACCGGCACCAGCCTGTCCGCCGGGAAAAGGCGATATTGTGCGTAGCCGCCTGGCGCGCCACCGGCATAAGCCACGCGATCGCCCGGTCGCAACGTGCCCACGTCGGGGCCCACGGCTTCAACAATGCCCATGCCTTCCACGCCCAGACCGGAAGGCAGCGGCAAGGGGTAGAGCCCGCTGCGGTGGTAGGTATCGATGAAATTGACACCGATGACCTGATGGCGCAGCAAAACCTGTCCGGCGCCAGGGGAGGCCAGATCAATCGATTCCAATTGCATGATTTCCGGGCCGCCGGTCTGGCTGATGCGGATGGCTTGGGTTTGCATGACAACTCCTTCAAACAGATTTTCCTGATTTTAGACAGCGATTGAAAAATCCGCCCTGTGAATTCCGGTTGAATTTGATCTTGTCCGCCCGAATCGGGTCGGTAATCTTACCCTCGAAGCGCCTGTACGCCCGGCGTATATTGCCCCGGTCTTCAGGGCGGGGTGAAATTCCCCACCGGCGGTAAATCAAGGTATGCCATTGGCGCCATGACAAGCCCGCGAGCGCTTCGCATGTGCGAAGGTCAGCAGATCTGGTGCGATTCCAGGGCCGACGGTTGGAGCCTGTCAAAAATCTTGCTGCGGAGTGCGTTCGCAGCCGGTTTTGATCAGATTCGAAAGTCCGGATAAAAGAAGATAAGTCAGAAACGCCGGGTTGTCCTATTGGAACAATCCGGATGATTGTCATTGTGTCGGCGCAGGCTGGCGCACGCTTTTGATACTTGCCCTGAAACGTTCATCGAACCCATTTGAGGAGCGTTTCAATGTCCCAATCCCCAGATTCCCGCCGTTTCCCCCGCCTGGCTGCTGCCGTGGCAGCTTTCCGCGCCGGCTTGCCGGTATTGCTGCTCGATGACGAGGACCGTGAAAACGAGGCTGATATCATCGCCGCCGCCGAAAACCTGTCGCTGGATACCATGGTCAAGATGATTCGCGACTGCAGCGGCATTGTCTGCCTGTGTCTGGATGAAGCCACGGTGGATGCGCTCGGCCTGTTGCCGATGGTGGTCAGTAACCGCTCGCGCTACGGCACCGGTTTTACCGTGTCGATCGAAGCGCTGGAAGGCGTGACCACCGGCGTATCTGCCGCCGACCGCCTGACCACGATCCGGGCAGCGCTGGATTCGACGCCACAACAGCGCCGCATCGTCAGCCCCGGCCATGTGTTCCCGCTGCGCGCGCGCAATGGCGGCGTGCTGGCGCGGCGCGGGCACACCGAAGGCTCGGTCGAACTGGCGCGCCTGGCCGGTTTGCGCCCGGCTGCAGTGCTGTGTGAGTTGATGAATCCGGACGGCACGATGGCGCGCGGCCAGCAAATCGCCGATTACGCTCGTCTGCATGACATGCCGGTGCTGACCATCCAGGATTTGGTGGATTATCGCGAGACTTGCATGGAGGCTGCGGTTACTGCGGTGGTTTGATGCTCGCTCCACCGCGGCGTGGTGTTACGGCGCGCGCAGATTACCGTAACTGTGGGGGAAGGTAAAAACACTCTGCGGTGCTGCCTGCCGGGGTCGGCCGGGAATTCACCCCGGCGGGTGAGTTTCTTCTTTTCTTGTCTCGCCAAGAAAAGAAACCAAAAGAAGGCGACCCCGGGCGGCCGGCGCGCCGCGCAACCCTGTGTCGGTCGCAAGCCAATTTTGCAAGCAAACTTGTCTTGCTCCATTCCTCGGCGGCCTTGCAGGGGTTTGGGGTGTACTTGCTTGTGCGTAACCCAAGCAGATTACCGGCACCCTATGCAGAGCGGGCTATGCCTTGGAAAATCTCGCCGCCATCTCTGCCACGCGCTTGCCCAGCAGCTTCGCGGTTTCCAGGTCTCCTTGCCGCGGGGCTTCGTCGGGTGAGGCATCGACTGGCGAAATCGCCAGGGCGCCGGCGAATCCGCCGGTCCAATTCACATCAGCGGGACCACTCGCCTTGACATTGGCTGGCATCAAACCGGTTCCAACCCAGATCTGGCTATGCTGCTGCGATAGCGTGAACAGGTAGAGGATGGTGTTGAATTTGTCGCCATTGACAGTACCCGAGTTGGTGAAGCCTGCTGCGAGCTTGTCTTTCCATGCCTGGCTGAACCAAGGCTTGGACGAGGCATCGGCGAATTTCTTGAACTGCCAGGCTGGACCGCCCATATAGGTAGGGCTGCCGTAGATGATGGCATCGACCTGGGCCAGCGCGTCGAATGCGCCATCGGGCAGGTTGCCCTCCTGATCGATGCGCAGGGTTTTAACCTCGGTGCCCGCCACGCTGGCAGCACCCTCTGCAACGGCCTCGGCCTGTTTGGCGGTATGGCCGTAGCCACTGAAATAGACGATGGCAACGGAAGTCATGCTGAAATTCCTCTGTGATGGTTGAAAATGCAAAGCATGTGTTTTTCGTTATAGCCAAGCCACCCGCTGATTCACGACTGTTTTGCTCCACTATTTCCGCCAGCCGATGCGCGGTCACGCTTGACCTGCATGCTAAAATTGCCGTTTTCCCGCATATCTGATGATCGTCCCATGAACCGCACCGCTGAACTCAAATCCCTGCTTGCCCAACGCATCCTGATCCTGGATGGCGGCATGGGCACGATGATCCAGCGTCACAAACTCAGCGAGGCGGACTACCGTGGCGAGCGCTTTGCGGATTGGCCTTCCGATCTGAAGGGCAACAATGACCTGCTGGTGCTGACGCAGCCCCAGATCATCGCCGGCGTGCATCAGGCCTATCTCGATGCCGGCGCGGACATCATCGAAACCAACAGCTTCAACGCCACCAGCATTTCGATGGCGGATTACGACATGCAGTCGCTGGTGTGGGAGATCAACCACGCTGCCGCAAAGCTGGTGAAAGAGCTGTGTGTGGCGCAAACCGCCAAAACCCCGCAAAAGCCGCGTTTCTGCGCAGGCGTATTGGGGCCGCTCAACCGTACCTGCTCGATCAGCCCGGACGTGAATGATCCCGGCTACCGCGCCGTGCATTTTGACCAGCTGGTCGAAAGCTACACCGAGGCCATCGATGGTCTGGTCACGGGCGGTGCCGATATCCTGCTGGTGGAAACCATCTTTGATACGCTGAACGCGAAGGCAGCGGTGTTCGCGATCCAGAAATACTTCGACGACAAGGGTATCGAATTGCCGGTAATGATCTCCGGCACGATCACCGATCAATCCGGTCGCACGCTCACTGGCCAGACGACAGAGGCGTTCTACAACAGCCTCTCGCATGCCAATGCACTGAGCTTTGGCCTGAACTGCGCGCTCGGCCCCGATCTGCTGCGCCCGTATGTTGAAGAAATGTCGCGTGTGTCGGCAACGTATGTCTCGGTGCATGCCAACGCCGGCTTGCCCAATGCCTTCGGCGAATACGATCTCGGCCCGCAGGATATGGCGGTGCAGGTGAAGGAATGGGCCGAATCCGGCCTGATCAATATCGTCGGCGGCTGCTGCGGCACCACGCCGGAACATATCGCCGCGATCGCCGCTGCCGTAGCACCAATCGCGCCGCGTGCCTTGCCACAGATCGAAGCCAAGTGCCGTCTTTCCGGTCTGGAGCCGTTCAATATCGGCGACCATGACCTGTTCGTGAACGTGGGCGAGCGCACCAACGTCACCGGCTCCAAGGCGTTCGCGCGGCTGATTCTGGCCGGCGATTACCCGGCTGCACTGGAAGTGGCACGCCAGCAGGTGGAAGCCGGCGCGCAGATCATCGATATCAATATGGACGAGGGCATGCTCGATGCCCACGCCGCGATGAAGACCTTCCTCAACTTGATTGCCGCCGAACCTGATATCTGCCGCGTGCCGATCATGATCGATTCGTCCAAATGGTCGGTGATCGAAACCGGCCTGAAATGCGTGCAGGGCAAGTGCATCGTCAATTCGATCTCGATGAAGGAAGGCCGCGACAAATTCATCGAACAGGCCAAACTGCTGCGCCGCTACGGCGCGGCGGTGATCGTGATGGCGTTCGATGAAGTGGGCCAGGCCGATACCTTTGCCCGCAAGATCGAAATCTGCGAGAAGAGCTACCGCATCCTGGTCGACGAGGTCGGCTTCCCGCCTGAGGACATCATCTTCGACCCGAACGTGTTCGCCGTGGCGACCGGTATCGACGAGCACGCGCTCTACGGGCTGGATTTCATCCGCGCTACCGGCTGGATCAGGCAGAACCTGCCGCATGCCAAGATTTCCGGCGGTATATCGAACGTGTCGTTCAGCTTCCGTGGCAACAACAAGGTGCGCGAGGCGATCCACGCCGTGTTCCTCTATCACGCCATCAAGCAGGGCATGACGATGGGTATCGTCAATGCCGGCGCGCTGGAAGTGTACGAAGAGATCGATCCGGAACTGCGCGAGCGCATCGAAGATGTGGTGCTGAACCGCACCCCCTCAGGGGGAGAGCAAGGAGAGAGGGGTGGCGCTGATGCAACGGAGCGTTTGATCGAAATCGCCGAGCGCTTCAAGGGCGATGCCAATCAGGCCAAGGGCGAGGATCTGGCCTGGCGCAATCAGCCGGTTGCCAAGCGCCTTGAACATGCGCTGGTGAAAGGCATCACCACCTATATCGTGGAAGATACCGAAGAAGCGCGCCTATCGTTCGAGCGCCCGATCCAGGTGATCGAAGGTCCGCTCATGGATGGCATGAACCATGTGGGCGATCTGTTCGGTGCCGGCAAGATGTTCCTGCCGCAGGTGGTGAAATCCGCGCGCGTGATGAAGCAGGCGGTGGCGCATCTGGAGCCGTTCATCGAGGAAGAAAAGATCCGCATGGGACTGGCCGATGCGCCGGCCAAGGGCAAGATCGTGATGGCCACCGTGAAGGGTGACGTGCACGATATCGGCAAGAATATCGTCGGCGTGGTCCTGCGCTGCAACAACTACCAGGTGACCGATCTGGGCGTGATGGTGCCGGCGCAGACGATCCTCGACAAGGCGCGGGAAGTGGGCGCGGATATCATTGGCCTTTCCGGCCTGATCACGCCGTCGCTCGAAGAGATGAGCCACGTAGCCAAGGAAATGGAGCGCCAGGGCTTCACCGTTCCGTTGATGATCGGCGGTGCGACCACCAGCAAGGTGCATACCGCGGTGAAGATCGAACCGAACTACCCGAGCGGCAATGTGATCTATGTGCCGGATGCCAGCCGCGCGGTGGGTGTGTGCTCGAACCTGCTCTCGGATGAACTCAAGCCCGATTTCGTCGCCAAGGTGAAAGCCGAATACGAGAACATCCGCACCATCCATTACAGCAAGGAACGCACACCGCTGCTGCCGCTGGCCACGGCGCGCGGCAACGCCTTTGCCGTGGATTGGTCCGCCTATACGCCGCCCAAGCCGAAGCAACTGGGCGTGTTCAAGTTCGAGCACTACCCGCTGGCCGCGATCGCCGAATACATCGACTGGAGCCCGTTCTTCAACGCCTGGGAGCTGTTCGGCAAGTATCCGAAGATACTGGAAGACAATGTGGTGGGCGAGGAGGCGAAAAAGCTGTTCGCTGATGCCAAGGCTATGCTGCGCCAGATCATCGACGGCAACTGGCTGACCGCCAGCGCCGTGGTTGGCCTGTTCCCGGCCAACAGCGTGAACAATGAAGATATAGAACTCTATGACCCGGCCACGGGCGAGCGGCTGATGACCTGGCACAACCTGCGCCAGCAAAACCAGAAGGCCGCCGGCAAACCCAACTGGTGCTTGGCCGATTTCATCGCGCCAAAGGAATCGGGCAAGGCCGACTATATCGGCGCCTTTGCCGTAACTGCGGGTCTCGGCATCGACGAGCATGTGGCGCGTTTCGAGGCCGATCACGATGACTATCACGCGATCATGCTGAAAGCACTGGCCGACCGGCTGGCCGAAGCCTTCACCGAGCTGATGCACGCCAAGGTGCGGCGCGAACTGTGGGGCCATGCCGCCGATGAAGTGCTCGATAACGACGCGCTCATCGACGAGCAATACACCGGCATCCGTCCCGCTCCCGGCTACCCGGCCTGCCCGGATCATATTTCCAAGGCGGATCTGTTCAAGTTGCTGGATGCACCGAGTATTGGCATGGGCATCACCGAGAGTTACGCCATGCTGCCGACGGCAGCGGTCAGCGGCTTCTACTTCAGCCATCCTGACGCGCGCTATTTTGCTGTGGGCAAGGTCGGTAAAGATCAGGTCGAGGATTACGCCAAGCGGCGCGGCGTGAGCATTGAGCAGGCAGAGCGCGATCTGGCGCCGGTGCTGGGGTATAACGCCTGATTGTTCTATCCTCATGGAAAGCAAAAGGCCGCGAAAGCGGCCTTTGGTCTTTTTTGCAGTCTGCCAGCCTTTCTCCAGACGACATGGCTGCTGCGAGGCTCTTTTGATCTCGCTTTGTCGCGGTTAAACTGCGTCCCTCTTTACCCCCGAATCTCCATCATGAACCAACGCACTGCCCCCTTGCCGCTGCGCGATGGCGTGGCGCCGAGCTTCATGAACCTGCCCGGTGGTCGCTGGCCGAGCCTGCTGGCTTTCCTGATTGAACGCTGTCCGCATGTCGCGCCCGAGCTCTGGCACGATCGGCTGCGGCGCGGGGCGATCTATGACCATGCCGGGAATCCGCTCGCGCTTGATAGCCCGTACCCGGGACATGGCCGCATCTGGTACTACCGCGAAGTACCGCCGGAAACGCCGGTGCCGTTCGATTCGCCGGTGTTGTACAGGGACGAAAACCTGGTGGTGGCGGACAAGCCGCATTTTCTGGCCTGCATTCCCGCTGGCCGCCATCTGCAGGAAACCTTGCTCACGCGCCTGCGTGCCCAATTGGACCTGCCGCACCTGAGCCCGATTCACCGCCTGGATCGCGAAACGGCAGGGGTGATGCTGTTCTGTGCTGATCCGGCGCGACGTGGCGCCTATCAGCAGTTGTTTGCCAGCCGCACGGTGCAAAAGGAATACGAGGCCATCGCGCCGTATCGAGCCGAACTGGCGCTGCCGCGTGTGCACCGCAGCCGGTTGGAGGAGCGCAGCGATTGCTTTGTGATGCATGAGGTGCCGGGCGAGATCAACAGCGAAACCCGGATCGAGCTGCTGGAAACACGCGGCGACAAGGCGCGCTACCGGCTGCTGCCGCACACGGGCAAGAAGCACCAGTTGCGCGCGCATCTGGCGGCGCTGGGCATCCCGATTGCCAACGATATCTGGTACCCGACGCTGCTGCCGGACAAGGGCAGTGATTTCAGCCGCCCCTTGCTGCTGCTGGCGCGGTCAATCGAGTTCATTGATCCGCTCAGCGGGGTGTCGCGGCGTTTCGAGAGTCAGCGCCAACTGGATTGGGTGGCGGCGTAGTTCGACACTATTTGATCAGTTCATTGAAGTTTTTAAGAAATCGTCATTCCGGCGAAGGCCGGAATCCAGTGTCTGCGCAGGTGGAGTGCCTGGGCCTCGGCTTTCGCCGGGGCGACGAATCAAAACATGACAAGGCAGGATCGATAGCTTATCGGTTTCAGTGTTCGCTGGTTTCCGCTTCGCGTGCTTGCAGACCAAATTGCTCGCTCAGGTTTTCCACATCGTCGCGCTCGCCACGGATGCTGAAGAACGTGCCTGCATCGTTCGAGCGTTCTTCCAGCACCGTGCAGCTGGCGTAGATCTTGCCGCGCAGTTGCTGGGCCGTCCAGGGCAGGAAGATCTCGGCCTCGGCCTGATGCTGCTGGAAAAATGCAACAATCTGCCCGTGCAGCCGCGCCACATCTTCCGGATTACGTGCGCTCATCACGATGCAATCCGGGAACCGCGCGCGCAGCATCGCTTCGCATTCGGCTTGCACGGCGGCATCGCCCACATGGTCGATCTTGTTGAATACGCGCAGGCGCGGCACGTCTTTTGCGCCGATCTCTGCCAGCACTTCGTCGGTGACCTCAAGCTGGCGCTGAAAGCCGGGATCGCTCGCGTCGATCACGTGCAGCAGCAATGAGGCATCCAGTGCTTCGTCGAGCGTCGACTTGAACGAAGCGACCAAGCCATGAGGCAGGTTCTTGATAAAACCGACCGTATCGCTGACCAGTACGCGCGGCTTGCTTTCAGGGTAGAGCGTACGCACGGTGGTATCGAGCGTGGCAAAGAGCTTGTTGGCGACCAGCACTTCGCTGCCAGTGAGCGCACGCATCAGGGTCGACTTGCCTGCATTGGTGTAACCCACCAGCGCGACACCCGCCAGACCCTGGTTTTGCAACCGTCGTGCCCGCTGTGTGCTGCGCTCGGCATCCATGGCGACGATTTCTTTCTGCAGTTCGGCGATGCGATCGCGCACCTTGCGGCGATCAAGTTCGGTGAGCGATTCGCCCACGCCTCGACCGCCGACGCTGCTGCGTTGCCGGCCCTGTTGCCCGGCCAGCTTGGCGGCTTCGCGCAGGCGCGGCGCCATATAACCGAGGCGCGCGATCTCGACCTGCGTGCGTGCGGCGCGGGTGCGGGCGTTGCGGTGGAAAATTTCCAGAATGACCATGGTGCGGTCCATCACTGGCACACCGACTTCGATTTCCAGGTTGCGTGCCTGTGAGGGCGAGATTTCGTGATCGACCAGCAGCGCGTCGATCTGCCCGTCGAACGGGGCGGGGGCCTGCGTGGTTTCGGCCAGCTCGGCGGGCAGGGGTTCGTTCTTCACGAAGCAGCGGATTTCCTGGCGCTTGCCCGTGCCCAGATAGGCCGTCATCTCGAAGGTATTACGCCGCTGCACGAAGGTGTGCACGACGGTAAAGCCGAGCGTTTTGGCGAGTTCGCGCAGCTCGGTCAGCGACGATTCGAACTCGGCATCGCACACGTTCGGCCGTTGGACCGAGGCGACGATGGCGTATTTGGGTTGTTCCTGGACTTCTGTTTGCATGCGGCTAGGGCTTCGCGGATCGGGCAAAGGCAAGATAGTACCTGCCAATGCGGGAATTGGCGGCATGGAATCTGCACGGGCTGCCGAACGTGAATCTTTATCGGACATGCTTGCATCTCGCTACACCGTCAGTACCCGGCCGTTTAGCGCTGGATTTGGCGGATTTCTCTGCCAGTTCAAGCGTGTATGCCGATATTGAGAATATCCCTCGTTAATAACGTAAAGGGGATCATCATGTCCATGGACGTATCCCGTACAGCAAACCAGAAAAACGTGCCGGTCCCGGAACGTATTCCACCTCGCAACCAGGCAGTAAAAAACGATGCGGTTCAGCAGGAAGCCGGGCAGGAAAAGGTTTCCATCAGTGGGCAGAAGCCGGAAGTGCTGACCTATGGCAAACCGCGCGCGATTCCTGAGGATCTGGTGGTGATGCTGGAAGAATCGAATCGCCAGGCGCAAGAGATGATGGACCTGATTCGCCAACTGATTGGCGAACAGGGCTTAAACTGGTCCAGGGTGGCAAGCGGCGAGCAGCAACTTGAGGTTGATCAGGAGACCATTGCTGCGGCGCAAGAAGCAATCGGCGAGGATGGGGAGTGGGGCGTGAAAAAGGTGGCAGAGCGAATCCTGAGCTTTGCCAAGTTCGCCATCGGTGATGATCCGGCCCAATTGCAGAAAATCCGCGATGCGGTCGAGCTGGGTTTTGCCCAGGCCAAGGAAGCGCTGGGCGGCGTGTTGCCCGAAATCAGCCAGAAAACCTACGACACCATCATGGCTGAATTCGATCGCTGGGAAAAAGAAGGCATGCCTCAGGGCGATACGGTGAGTCTGGCCAATCCGGAATCGGTCGATAAACAGGCAGTGGCAAAGTGAAGGCATCGTGAACTGCATGCAACGATCGGGCCTGCCTTGGCCTGCCGTAATCCATGTGGGTGTGAAGCACGGCACAGATGGCTGGGCGATATAATGTTTAAATCGGACTCAAGAATTTCGGGCATGTTTTCGCTCGAAGGATTTCAACACGTGCCCGTCCAGCTTCCATCATGCGGAACAATGCGGGCTTGATTGAGGGAGATCACCATGCCAACCAGATTGCACAGAAAATTGGCCGCCGCGTTTTTGTTATCCAGTGTTTTCGCCGCAGGAATGGCCTGGGCGGACAAGCCGGAATGGGCAGGTAATGGCAAGCCGGGTAAGTCGCAGGAGTGGCGCCAGCCCGATGCACGCGAAAGAGGACGCAATGAGGTACGCGTGCGCCAGGATGATCGTCGTGCCGAGCGCGCAGATGTGCGTATCAACATGTACTTCAATGATAATCAGCGCTCGGTCGTGCGGGATTACTATGCCGATCGTTACCGCGCCGGCAAATGCCCGCCGGGTTTGGCCAAGAAGGGTAATGGTTGCATGCCGCCCGGACAGGCCAAGAAATGGACGGTAGGTCGCCCACTGCCGCGCGATGTGGTGTATTACGATTTGCCGAGCAGTGTTGTGGTCAGCCTGGGTGTACCGCCATCCGGACACAAGTACGTACGCGTGGCCGCCGATATCCTGCTGATTGCGGTTGGAACCGGCATGGTGATCGATGCCATCGCTGATCTGGGCAATATGTAATAGCTAGGCGCTGAAAACAATCAAACGTCAACAGAGCCTAAGTACCATGCCTTTCAATGTCTTTCGATCGTTATCATTTAAGCTGTCGAGCACCCGAGATTTCGGGTGACCCAAGGAGCTA
>NZ_JBVVOL010000009.1:0-156962 GCF_055810895.1 Formivibrio sp. oc-25
CGCCTCAGCGCCGATGATAGTGCAGATTGCCTGTGTGAAAGTAGGTCATCGCCAGACTCCCCTTAAAAACCCCCAGCCCACAAAGCTGGGGGTTTTGCTTTGGTGGACAGCTGCAATTGCCTGCGCCATCACATGTCTGATTGTGCGAAAATCCCTCCTCCGTTCAGCAAGATAATTGGCATGCCAAACCCAGAAAACATGCGTGGAAAGTTCATTTCTCTCGAAGGGCTCGATGGAGCAGGTAAGAGCACCCATCTGAACTGGATTGCCCAATGGCTGCAAGCGCATGGAAAAACAGTGATTGTTACTCGTGAACCGGGCGGGACGCCTCTGGGGGAGAGGCTGCGAACTTTGTTGCTGCATGAGTCGATGCATCTTGAAACGGAGGCTTTGCTGATGTTCGCGGCAAGGCGCGAGCATATTGCCCAAGTCATTGAGCCTGCCTTGGCACGAGGTGATTGGGTGCTGAGCGATCGCTTTACCGATGCCAGTTTCGCTTATCAGGGCGGCGGGCGGGGATTGTCGCAGACAAAGTTGGAGCAGTTGGAACAGTGGGTGCAAGGTGATGGGCAGTCGATGTTGCAGCCTGATCTGACGCTATTGTTTGATGTTCCCCTTTCTGTCAGCCAGGAACGACTCGCCAACGGTCGTACACTGGATCGTTTTGAGCAGGAAGCTGCTGATTTCCATACGCGTGTGCGTCAGGCATATCTGACACGCGCACAGGCTTCATCGGGACGAATCAGGGTCGTGGACTCCAATCGATCGCTGGAGTCGATTCGCCAAGAGCTGTCCGATGTGCTGGAGTCTCTGCCAGCATGAAGCCCATGGCACTCTACCCTTGGCAGGCGCATGCCTGGGAGCAATTGGTGCGCCATGCGGCGACCTTGCCGCATGCCCTATTGCTGACGGGGGCGCCCGGGATTGGCAAGCGGCGCTTTGCCGAGCACTTGGCCCAATATCTGCTGTGCGAATCTGCGTCCCAAATCGATGTTCCATGTGGCGAATGCGAGGGATGCCGCTGGTTTGCCAGTGGCAATCATCCCGACTTGCGTGTGCTCTCGCCGGATGATCAGGCAGAGAGTGAAACGGAGGAGGGTAAAGGCAAGCGCAAGGCTCCGCTGATCAAGGTTGAGGCAATTCGCGAGTTGACTGATTTCGTCAATTTGACCGCCCATCGTCGTGGTGCGAAAGTCGTCTTGATCGATCCGGCAGAGGTCATGAATGCCAGTGCTGCCAATGCGTTTCTGAAGATGCTGGAGGAGCCTCCGGCAGGCGTAACCTTTATTTTGGTATCGCACCACTGGCGCAGACTTCTGCCAACGGTGCGCAGTCGCTGCCGCATATTTCCTCTGCACACGCCCGATGCTCATATCGCAAGTAAATGGTTGGCGTCACAAGGCGTCGTAAATCCTGCGCTACACTTGGCACATACCGCCGGAGCTCCGCTTGCCGCATTGGATGATGCCCATGCGGAATGGCTGCCGGTGCGCAATGCCTTGCTGGATCATATCGCCAGCCCGGCTTCGCTCAATGTGCTTGCGGTGGCGGCTGAGTTGGAAAAAGCTAAACTGGATACCGCGCTGCTGGTCGATTGGCTGCAGAAATGGGTACACGATTTGATCAGCGTTGGGCTGAGTGGCCATATCCGCTATTATCCGGATAGACGTGATCAGATAACGCGATTGTCCCGGCAAACTGCATCCATGTTGAAGTTGAATGATCAATTGCGTGAGTCGCGTCGATTGTCGCACCACCCGCTGAATCAGCGACTGGTTTTTGAGTCTTTGTTGTTCTCATACCTCGAGGCTGCACATGGGCGGCTGCGTGGAGGAAGAAATGGCTGAATCTGGCAGGCCGTCGATGAGTCGCCCTGGCGTACTTTCCCTGAATATCCGCGAGAAGGCGGCGCTTTATGCTTCTTACATGCCGTTTGTTAAAAATGGCGGCATCTTCATCCCGACCAACAAGCATTACGCCTTGGGTGATGAAGTCTTCATGCTGCTCTCCTTGCTGGATGATCCGGCCAAGATTGCAGTTTCCGGGCATGTGGTTTGGCTGACGCCTGCAGGTGCGCACAATAATCACCAGCAGGGAATTGGTGTGCAGTTCTCCGGCAACGAAGCCGGCCATCAGGCACGTGCCAAGATCGAGGCTTTGCTTGGTGGATATCTGCAGTCTGCCCGTACCACGCACACCATGTAACGACCCTGTTTCCCATCAGGCCGCACCAGGCGCGTGCGGCTTTTTCATTTGAGGTTGATCCGATGTTTGTGGATTCGCATTGCCATTTGAATTTTCCTGATCTGGCCAAGGATCTCGATCTGCATCTGGCCCAGATGCTCGAAAACAAGGTTAGCCACGCACTATGCGTCGGCGTGGATCTGGAAAACCTGCCGCAGATTTTTGCACTGGCAGAGGAACATGAAAACCTGTTTGCCTCGGTGGGTGTGCATCCCAGCCACGAGGAGGGCGAAGAGCCAAGTCTTGAGCGATTGCTGGAGTTGGCGCAGTGGCCCAAGGTGGTTGCCATCGGGGAAACCGGTCTGGATTATTACTGGCACAAGGATAAGCCAGCGTGGCAGCGCGAGCGCTTTCGCACGCACATCCATGCTGCTTGCGCGACAGGTTTGCCACTGATCATCCATACGCGCGAGTCCGCGGCAGATACATTGCAGATCCTGCGCGAGGAAGGTGCCGAGCGGGTTGGTGGTGTCATGCACTGTTTCACCGAATCCTGGGGGGTGGCTGAACAGGCACTGGCGTTGGGTTTTTACATTTCCTTTTCCGGTATCGTCACGTTCAAGACTGCGCAGGAACTCAAGGAAGTGGCCAAACGAGTGCCGTTGGATCGCTTGCTGATCGAAACGGATGCCCCCTATCTGGCGCCGGTGCCCTTTCGCGGCAAGATGAATCACCCTGCCCTGGTGAAGCACGTGGCCGAGCATATTGCCGATCTGCGTGGCATGCCGGTGACAGAATTGGCAGCCGCGAGCTCGGATAACTTTTTCCGGCTGTTTGCCCGTGCCCGGGCCTGAAATATCCCTGTGCTAAAATCCCAGCCAATTTGATCGCGCAGTCGCGTCTGGAGATGATGGATGTCCGGCAATACCTTTGGCCACCTGTTTACTGTTACCTCGTTTGGCGAATCGCATGGCCCCGCCATTGGCTGCGTGGTGGATGGCTGTCCTCCGGGGCTGGCAATCACTGCGGAAGAAATCCAGCTTGAGCTTGATCGGCGCAAGCCTGGCACCAGTCGTCATGTCACCCAGCGCAAGGAGCCGGATACGGTCGAAATCCTGTCCGGTGTGTTTGAGGGCAAGACCACGGGTACGCCGATCGCCCTGCTCATTCGTAACCAGGACCAGCGTAGCCACGATTACGGCAAGATTGCCGAAACCTTCCGCCCCGGCCATGCCGATTACACCTATTGGCATAAATATGGCATTCGCGATTATCGCGGCGGCGGGCGCTCGTCTGCGCGCGAGACAGCGGTGCGTGTGGCCGCTGGGGCCATTGCCAAGAAATGGCTCACGGAAAAGTTTGGCATTACGATTCGTGGCTACATGCATCAACTGGGCGAGATCGCCATTCCGTTCATGAATTGGGACGAGGTGGGACAGAATGCTTTCTTTGCCCCGAACCAGGCCATTGTTCCGCAACTGGAAGCCTATCTGGACCAGATCCGCAGCGAGCGCGATTCGGTGGGGGCTGGTATCACGGTGGTGGCCGAAGGGGTTCCGGTCGGGTTGGGTGAGCCGGTATTCGACCGGCTGGATGCAGACATTGCCTACGCGATGATGGGTATCAATGCAGTCAAGGGGGTCGAGATCGGCGCCGGGTTTGCCTCGATTGCCCAGAAAGGATCGCAGCATTGCGATGAGCTGACGCCCGAAGGCTTCGCCGCCAATGAGGCGGGTGGAATTCTTGGCGGCATTTCCACTGGCCAGGATATTGTCGTACACATGGCGATCAAGCCGACTTCCAGTATCGCGCAGGAGCGCCGCTCAATCGACAAGCAGGGTAATCCGGTCATGATGGCGACCACAGGCCGGCATGATCCATGCGTGGGGATTCGTGCGACGCCGATTGCCGAGGCGATGCTGGCACTTGTGCTGATCGACCATGCCTTGCGTCATCGCGGGCAGTGTGACGATGTGTCGGTGGCGACACCCCGTATTGCGGGGCGGATCGCATGACGCCGGATCAATACTGCGACGACAAGGCCAGGCAGAGTGGTTCCAGTTTCTATTCGAGTTTCCGCTTCCTGCCGGAAAATCGTCGCAGGGCCATTACCGCGCTCTATGCCTTCTGCCGCGAAGTGGATGATGTCGTGGATGAAACCCACGACGACAATGTCGCGCGTACCACGCTGAACTGGTGGCGCGCCGAAATCGACAATCTGTATGCCGGCGGCCCGCAGCATCCGGTCACACGCGCCTTGCTGCCGCATGTGAAAGCTTTTGATCTGCAACGCGAATTGTTCCTTGAGATCATCGACGGCATGGAGATGGATCTCGATATTCCGCGCTATGCCAGCTTCAAGGATCTGCAGTTGTACTGTTACCGTGTCGCCTCGGTGGTCGGGCAGCTTTCGGCGCAGATTTTTGGTTACACCGATCGCAGGACGCTGAAGTATGCGCATGATCTGGGGCTGGCGTTTCAGCTGACCAATATCATCCGCGACGTGGGCGAGGACGTACGGCGTGGCCGCATCTATATCCCGGTGGATGAGCTGCAGCGTTTCAATGTCACGGCCGATGACCTGTTCAGCCTGAAGGAAACTGACAACTTCAGGGCGCTGATGGAGTTCCAGATCGAACGCGCCGAGCATTATTACGCCAAGGCGCTGGATGAGTTGCCTCCGGCCGACCGCAAGGCGCAGCGTTGCGGGCTGGTGATGGCGGCGATCTACCGCACCACGCTCGACGAAATCAAGCGCGATGGGGCTGGCAAAGTGCTGAACCAGCGCCTGTCTCTGGGCAAGCTGCGCAAAGTGTGGCTGGCCTGGAAAGCTTGGTTCTTCGCCTGACGAATCGTATGCCGCATGCGGATCCGTGCATGCGGCAGGCTCGGAATTTCTCCCATGAGTCCTGATAATCAAACTAAACGTGTGGCCATCCTCGGTGGTGGATACGCGGGCATGGCCGCGGCAGTCGAGCTTGCGGCAGCAGGCGTTGCGGTCACGGTGTTCGAGGCCGGCAGGGTGTTGGGCGGCCGGGCTCGCGGTGTCACCCTGGATGGACGTGCACTCGATAATGGCCAGCATTTGATCATCGGCGCCTACCGTGAGCTGTTGCGATTGATGCAACGGGTCGGACTGGATGCTGAATCGCTCTTTTTGCGCCAGGCGCTGCAGTTGGTGGTTGAACCCGGCTTCAGATTGCGTTGCCCGGCCTTGCCTGCACCGTTGCACTTGGTCGCTGGCCTGCTGCGCGCGAGTGGCTTGGGCTTGCGTGCGCGCTGGCGTCTGATCCGGGCGGTTCAATCGGCCCGGGCTGCCAACTGGAAGCTGGTGCAAGACTGTACGGTGGCAGACTGGCTGGCATCGCAGGCGCAGCCAGCCGGGTTGATCGCACGATTCTGGCAGCCGTTGACGGTCGCGGCGCTCAATACCCCGATTGAAAAAGCCTCGGCGCAGGTCTTGCTCAATGTCTTGCGTGACAGCCTGGGTGGGACGCGTGCAGCCTCGGACCTGTTGTTTCCGAAAGTGGATTTTTCCGAGCTGTTTCCACTTGCGGCGGCACGTTTTATCTCTGATCGCGGGGGAGCTGTGCGCCTGGGATCAATGGTCAAGTCATTGCGACAGGCAGGCACTGGTTGGCTGGTGGGTGCTGACAGCGAATGGTTTGATGCCGTGGTTTGCGCCTTGCCACCGCATCGGGCTGGCATGGTGTTGCGCGATTTGCCTGAATTGACAGCGCTGGCGCAACAACTGGAGGCGTGGGAATACCAGCCTATCGTCACGCTCTATCTGCAATACCTGCCCGAGGTACGATTGCCTTGCCCGATGGTCGGCCTGTCTGGTTCTCTGGCGCAATGGGTGTTCGATCGCAATTACAGCCATGCTACGCCGGGCCTGATTGCGGTCGTGATATCGGCCGAAGGCCAGCATATGCAATTGACGCGTGAGGCGTTGATGTCGGCGATCGAGGCAGAATTGCATCAGCGTTTGCAGTTGCCGGAAAAGGCTGAGTGGCGCGGCATGATCGCCGAAAAGCTGGCGACCTATGCCTGTGTGCCGGGTATGTTGAGGCCGACCAATCGTACTGCCAATCCTGGATTATGGTTGGCTGGCGATTACACGAAGGGTGAGGATGTTGATTACCCGGCAACGCTGGAAGGTGCGGTACGCAGCGGCGTTGCTGCCGCCAAACAACTACTGGAGACAATAACATGATGCAGTGGCAAACTTTTGAGGCTGCACCGGACAGCTTTCTCGGGCGCGTTATCCTGGTCACCGGCGCAGCGCAAGGCCTGGGTGAGATGGCTGCCAGGGCATTGGCAAGTCGCGGTGCTACTGTCATTTTGCTGGATCGCAACGAAAAGAAGCTGGCCAAAGTCTACGATGCGATCGAGGCCGCCGGTTACCCGCGCCCGGCTGAAGTGCCGCTTGATCTTGCCCGCATTGGTGAGGCTGAGATTGGCAAGCTCGCAGTCATGATCGACAAGGAATTCGGGCGGCTGGATGGCATTTTGCATGCTGCCAATGGTTTTTCTCACCTTTCCCCCCTGACCAACCAGACACTGGATGAATGGATTGAAATGTTCCGGGTCAATGTTGCGGCACCGTTTGCCTTGACGCGAGCCTTGCTGCCATTGCTGCAGCAATCCGAGGATGCTGCCGTGCTGGTGCTGGGAGAGACGCATGCAATGGCACCCAAGGCTTTCTGGGGTGGCTACAGTGTCAGCAAGATTGGTCAGAAAAACTGGGTGGAAATTGCGGCGGATGAATGGGATGGCATGCCCAATCTGCGCATCAATCTGCTGGTGCCTGGCCCGATTCAGTCGCCATTTCGCCTGGCTACGCATCCGGCTGAATCGAAGGATACCTTACCCGCAGCGGAACGCCTGGCACCTGCGGTGCTGTACTGGCTGGGTTCCGCCAGCCGTGGCCAGAGTGGTGAGGTATTGTATTTTTCCGACATTTTAAATAATTGATTTTGAATGCTTTATTCCTGCTTTGTTTGTGGGTAGACTTGTCTTGGCTCATTTTGAAACGTTGTTTTGATGTTTCTTCGTGTGTTGAGTCAGACAACAAGCGAACAAGGAGAGGATGTAAATGTTCAAAAAATTGATGATTGCGGCAGGGGTTGCTGGTTTGCTGGCCGGATGTGCGACACAGGCACCGAGCAGTGGAGTTGAGCGTAATGCGCCAGGTGGCAAGATTGCACAGTTTACCGATGGCTTCAAAGGCAAGGTGACCTGGCAGATCGTGCAGCCGGATGCGGCATCCTGCCAGAAGTTTGTTGCCCTGTTTGACAGCAAGCCTGATGTCTTGAAGTACGCCGTGGATTGCTGGCTGGATTCCGATAACGAATCGGCCAGCCTGCCGGTCAAGCTGACTTTGCAGCAGAAGAGCAGCGGCAAGCCACTGCAATTGGAAGCGGCCGATGCTGCAGCCTGCGCCCAGGCCACTGATATCCTCAAAGAGTCTGGTGATTATGTTGTGACCAGCGCTTGTCCTGCGCCGGCAGCCAAGAAGTAATGTTTCTGGCCGGGGTGTTTGCTCCGGCCACTCACCTCTGCTGAATCTGTCCTTGATTCGCCATCGTGTGGTTTCCCCTGTTTCCTGTAGTGTTCACGAGCCGGGCATGCTTTCCTGGTTGAGGCCATCGCTGGCCTGGTAACTGGCCAGCTCAATTTCTCTCACCTATTCAACCGGCCTGTCAGAGTAACTCGTCAGAAAATGATCTAAATCAACATTGATAACGGTTCTCATTGCTATTATCATCGCCACATTGCTGACATCACGGACAAGGAAATGACGATGAAATCAAAGTTGACAATGCTGGCGGTGGCGCTGGCGACGGTTGGTGCCATGGCGCAAGCTGAGGTGGTAACGGTGTATTCCGCACGCAATGAGCAGCTGATCAAGCCGTTGTTTGACGCATACACCAAGGAAACAGGCGTAGATGTCCGTTTCATCACCGGTACCGAGGCGGCTTTGCTGGAACGACTGAAGGCAGAAGGCGCAAATACCCCGGCAGACATGCTGATTACGGTCGATGCCGGTAATTTGTGGCAGGCTGCTAACCAGCGCGTGCTCAAGCCCGTCAAATCCGACGTGTTGGCCCAGAATATTCCGGCGCATCTGCGTGCAGCCGATGGCGAATGGTTCGGTTTGTCGGTACGTGCCCGTACCATGTTTTACAGCAAGAACAAGCTCAAACCCGAAAGCCTAAGCAGTTACGAAGACCTGGCTGATCCGAAATGGAAGGGCAAGCTATGTTTGCGCACCTCGAAGAAAGTCTACAACCAGTCGCTGGTGGCCATGTTGATCGCGCAGCATGGTGAAGCCAAGACGGAGCAGATCGTTCGTGGCTGGGTTGCCAATCTGGCGACTGATGTCTTTGCTGATGATACGGCCATGCTCAAGGCAATTGCCGCTGGCCAGTGCGAAGTCGGGATCGCGAACACTTACTACTATGGTCGTATTGTTGAGCAAGAGCCCAATTTCCCGGTGGGCATCTTCTGGGCCAACCAGAAAGCCGATGGCGTACATGTGAACATTTCAGGTGCGGGTGTGACGCGTTACGCCAAGAATGAAAAGGGTGCGATTCGCCTGATCGAATGGTTGTCATCGGAAAAAGCGCAGAATCTGTATGCCGACCGCAATATGGAATACCCGGCCAATGCGAAGATCAAACCGGATAGCATCGTGACGGGCTGGGGTTCGTTCAAACCCAATCTGATCAATGTGGCCAAGGCTGGGGAATTGCAGGCACAGGCCACGAAGCTGATGGACCGGGCCGGTTACAAGTGATCTGAATCCTCGGCCTTTCTGATCTGCACCTTGACCCGCATCCCGCCTTCAGGTGTGATGCGGGTTTTTCATCTGCTGGACGCATGAAAACAATTATTTCGCGTGGCAGTTTTTATACCTTGCCACTGGCCTTGTTGACGCTGGTGCCGCTAGCTGTGGTGCTGTCGTCATTTCTGCAGCCTCAGGTTGAGGTATGGGCGCACCTGACCCAGTACGTGCTGCCGGATGTTCTGCGCAATACCCTGCTGCTGGTTGTGGGCGTGGGCGTGGGCGTGTTGTTGCTGGGCGTACCGCTGGCCTGGCTGACCGCGGTGTGCGAATTCCCCGCCCGACGTTTCTTTTCCTGGGCGCTGATGCTGCCGTTGGCAATGCCGGCCTATGTGCTGGCTTTCGTTCAGGTCGGCTTGTTCGACTATACCGGCCCGATCCAGACCTGGTTGCGTGAAGGCTTGGGCTACACTGGCGTATTCCCCCGAATCCGCTCGCCAGGCGGGGTCGTGCTGACGCTGACTCTGGCGCTATATCCTTATGTTTATCTTCTGGCGCGCGAGGCTTTCCTGTCACAGGGCCGGCGAGCACTGGAGGCAGCCCAGACATTGGGTCTGACCCGCCGCCAGGCGTTTTGGCGTGTTGCCTTGCCGATGGCGCGTCCCTGGTTGGCGGGAGGCGTCATGCTGGCGTTGATGGAGAGCCTTGCCGATTTCGGCACGGTGGCAATCTTCAATTTCGATACCTTTACCACGGCGATCTACAAGGCATGGTTTGCCTTGTTCAACCTGCCAGCCGCAGCGCAACTGGCATCATTGCTGGTTCTGTTCGTGCTGGTGCTGGCCTGGGCGGAATCCAGAAGCCGCGGCGCCAGGCGTTTCCATGGCAAGGGCGGACAGGGCGCACGCATTCTCCTTTATGGCTGGCCGCGCTGGCTGGCGTGCGGGTTTTGCCTGGCTGTCCTGCTGTTCGCTTTTGCCATTCCAGCCGCGCAGTTGTTGTACTGGAGTGTGGCGGTCTGGTCGCAGGATGCCGATGCCCGTTATTGGGGATTCGTGCTGCGCTCCTTGCTACTGTCGGCGATGACGGCGCTGGCCGTGGCTGGAGTGGCCTTGTTGCTGGCGCATCTGGCACGGCGTTTTCATGATCCGGCCACGCGCTGGCTCGGGCGTTTGGCCATCCTCGGCTATGCCGTACCAGGTACGGTGCTGGCAGTGGGCGTGTTTATCCCGATTGCCTGGCTGGATAATGGCTTGATTGCCTTGGTCAACTTCCTGGGCGGATCGGTAACTCAGGTACTCAAAGGTACCGTGGCCGTGATGCTGCTGGCGCTGGCCGCGCGCTTTATGGCGGTTGGCCATCAGCCGGTCGAAGCCGCCATGCAGCGCATTACCCGCAATCAGGAAGATGCCGCGCGGTCCCTCGGCGTGACCGGCCGCGCCTTGTTGTGGCGCCTGCATCTGCCGATGCTGCGAGGCGGTATTTTGTCTGCCTTGTTGCTGGTGTTTGTGGAAACGCTCAAGGAAATGCCGATTACCCTGATGACACGACCGTTTGGCTGGGACACGCTGGCGGTGCGCGTGTTTGAAATGACATCGGAAGGGATGTGGGAAAGTGCAGCATTGCCCAGTCTGTGTATCGTGTTGGCGGGATTGTTGCCAGTACTGCTTTTGATAAGACAAACGGAGAAATGACATGCCGTTGCTGGAAATCGATCGACTTGCGATCAGTTACGGCGTCACGCCAGTCGTGCACGACCTTGCCCTGGGGCTGGAGCAAGGTGAAATCGGCTGTTTGCTCGGGGCATCGGGGTGCGGAAAAACCACTGTGTTGCGTGCCGTGGCCGGTTTTGAGCCGGTATTGACCGGGGAGATTCGACTGGCGGGCAAGATCGTTGGTGGCCCGGATCGCAGTGTGCCGCCAGAGCAGCGGCGTATCGGCATGGTTTTCCAGGATTATGCATTGTTTCCGCATTTGGATATCGCCGGCAATGTCGGATTCGGCCTGCGTGACATGGACCGTCCGCAGCGCGATGCGCGCGTGGCGGAAATGCTGGCGCTGGTGGGCATGCAAGAGATGGCCAAGCGCTATCCGCATGAACTTTCCGGTGGGCAGCAGCAGCGTGCCGCACTGGCGAGGGCGCTGGCGCCAGCACCGCAGCTGATGCTGCTGGATGAGCCATTTTCCAATCTGGATGCCGAGTTGCGGGAAAAACTGGCGCAGGATGTGCGCGCGATTTTGAAATCTGCCGGGACGACCGCGTTATTGGTCACACATGATCAGCATGAGGCATTCGCCATGGCGGATCGCGTGGGTGTGATGCATGCGGGCCAGATCAGGCAATGGAGCAGCCCGTACGATCTGTACCACCGTCCGGTGGATCGTTATGTGGCCGGTTTTATCGGTGAAGGGGCCTGGCTCGTCGCAGATGTCGACGGACGGGACTGTGTGCAGACGGAGCTGGGCGAACTGGCCGGCATACGCTGTGCCGATGACCCGGAAAGTCGGCAACTGGATGTACTGATCCGACCGGATGATGTGCAGCATGATGATGCCAGCCCGTTGCGCGCCAAGGTTGTCGCCAAGGCATTCCGAGGTGCGGAATTCCTCTATACCCTGGCGTTGCCTTCCGGCCAGCAGGTGTTGTCACTCGTGGCCAGCCATCACAATCATGATATCGGCGAAGATATCGGTATCCGCGTACAGGCTGATCACCTGATTGCCTTCGCGCGCTGAACTTGGCTGTCCCATTGCGGTTTCCCGCCATGGGACAGCCAGATTGTTCCGGTATCATAGCCGCATCGACAATTGGTGCCATGCTCCCGGGTTTCTATGGGAAATTCCTTCCTTTCCACTACCATCTTGCTATTGCTGGTTACCGATCCCTTGGGCGGTTTTCCGGTCTATGTATCGCTGCTCAAGAATGTACCGCCTGAACGCAAGCTCAAGGTGATTTTGCGTGAAGTCGGCGTCGCCTACCTGGTGTTGCTGGCGTTCATGTTCTTCGGACATGGATTCTTGTCGGTCATGCACCTGTCCGAGACTTCACTCGGCATTGCCGGCGGTGTCGTGCTTTTCCTGATCGCGCTGCGCATGATATTTCCACATCCGGACGGCATCATGGGCGAGACGCTGGAAAAGGAGCCGTTTATCGTGCCGCTGGCGATTCCGCTGATCGCCGGCCCATCCGCGCTGGCGACGGTGCTCTTGCTGGTTGCGCGCGGGCCGGACAAAATGCCGGAAGTGTTGGCAGCCCTGTCGGTCACGATGCTGGTCATCATGGTGACGCTATTGTCGGCCGAGCGCATTTGCCATTTTGTCGGAGAATCGGTCACCAAGGCCTTCGAGCGCCTGATGGGGCTGGTGCTGACGGCCATTGCCGTGGAAATGCTGCTATCGGGTATTCAAAATTACGTGTTGCAACTGAACCAAGCGCTGCGTTGATCGGGGAGCAAGTCACATGTCCGAGACAGAAGCCAGTCCACTACCTCAAAAAATCAGCCTGGCCGAGCGCCTTGCCCATTTCCGTGTTCCCCTGCTGATCGCCGCAGTCCTGCTGGGTGCGTTGCTGGCATTGCTGGCCGGACTGGGGCTAGGGCGTGCCAAGCTGGCGCTGGAACGCAAGCAATACGTTGAGCGCGCATCGCAATTCAATGAAAAACTGGCCGAGCTCGAAAAGGAACGAATACTGTTCGAGGCCAAGGAAAAATCGTTGCAGCAGAAGTTGATGCAACAGGCCAGCCGGATTGATCAGCTGGAAGCAGAACTTGCCGTTTCCCTGCAGTCGATGCAAAAGGAACAGGCCGCAGCAGCTTCCACTTCAGTAGCGCAGAGTCCGGACAAGTCTGCAGCCAGGCAAGCGTCGGAGCCAGCCAAGCGCTATGTCCGCTTCGGTAATGTTGATTGCAAAGTAACATCCGGCAAAGGAAACCATGATTGGCAGTCATGTCTGCAGCAAGGGCGACCAGGCTCGGTCGCGAGTTCGGTGTCGCAGTAGGAGTGCTGGGGTGGATGTTGCCTGCCAGGCAAGCCATCTGCCCATGCAAGCTGTGCCATTCCGTTCATAACTGATGCGTAACACTTTCGTCATGCATCGACTTCAGCTAGTCTAGCGTTCCGTCTTGTAACGCTAACTCATCCGGCACGGCCGGTGTTGTGGCCATAATATGCTGATGATCCCCCCTTCCGATCCCTTCGATACCGTACGTCAACAATTGCTGGAACCTTTTGCGCTGGATGATGCAGTGCTCGACAAGGTATTCGGCCAGTTGTTCCAGCACGAACTTGATTATGCCGATCTGTATTTCCAGTATTCGCGCAGCGAGGCCTGGAGCCTGGACGAAGGCATCGTCAAGGCCGGCAGTTTCAATATCGACCAGGGTGTGGGTGTGCGGGCAATCAGCGGCGAAAAAACCGCATTTGCCTATTCCGACGATATCAGCCTGCGTGCCTTGCAAGAGGCGGCACAGGCCACGCGCGCCATCGGCCGGCAAGGTGGTCACGGCATTGCACCGTTGCGCCGGCAAGTGGCGGGGCTGGATCTGTATCGTCCGCTTGATCCGCTCGCCAGTCTGAATGAATCGGCCAAGGTCGTGCTGCTGGAGCGGCTGGAACACATTGCCAGAGGGCTTGATTCGCGGGTGACGCAGGTGATGGCAAGCCTGGCCAGCGAATACGAACTGATCTACATCGCACGCCATGATGGCCGACGTGCCGCCGATATTCGCCCGCTGGTGCGTTTGTCGATCCAGGTGATCGTCGAAGATGGTGGGCGGCGTGAACAGGGTAGTGCGGGTGGCGGCGGTCGCTTTGATTACGCGTTTTTCGATGAGGCCGTGCTGCACGACTATGCCAAGAAGGCTGTTGATCAGGCCTTGCTGAATCTGGATGCCCGCCCGGCGCCTGCGGGCGAGATGACGGTCGTGCTCGGCAATGGCTGGCCCGGCATTCTGCTGCATGAAGCCATTGGCCATGGCCTGGAAGGCGATTTCAACCGCAAGGGCGCATCCGCTTTTTCCGGTCGCATAGGAGAGCGGGTGGCGGCTCCCGGCGTGACCGTGGTGGATGATGGTACGCTGCCGTATCAGCGCGGCTCGATCAATGTCGATGACGAAGGCGAGCCCGCGCAGTGCACCACGCTGATCGAGGATGGCATCCTGCGCGGTTATCTGCAGGATACCCTGAATGCGCGTTTGATGAACACCGCGCCAACCGGCAATGGTCGTCGCGAAAGCTTTGCGCACCTGCCGATGCCGCGCATGACCAACACGCTGATGCTGGCGGGTGACAAGACACCGGACGAAATCATCGCATCGATTGATCGCGGCCTGTATGCCGTGAATTTCGGTGGGGGCCAAGTTGATATCACTAGCGGAAAATTCGTGTTTTCCGCCGCTGAAGCCTGGTGGGTGGAAAAGGGCAAGCTGCTCTACCCTGTGAAAGGCGCTACGCTGATCGGCAATGGTCCGGATGTGCTGACCCGGGTTACCATGATCGGCAATGATCTCGCGCTGGATCCCGGAGTGGGTACGTGCGGCAAGGAAGGTCAGAGCGTGCCGGTCTGTGTGGGGCAACCCACCTTGCGCATCGATGGTGGCTTGACTGTCGGTGGTACAGGCTGAACAAGATGAATTTTCGTTACGGTGCTTGAAACTTTTACCGGCCACAGGCATCTTATAAGCGAACGCAGCGTGCGTTTGGCTTGATTCTCAAGGAGAACCAAAATGAGATTTAACACCGCGACCTACGGCAGCACCATGGCTGTCGCCGAGCGCAACCGGGTGTTACGCAATACCTATTTCCTGCTGGCGCTGTCCATGCTGCCGACCGCAGCGGGTGCCATGCTCGGCATTTCCATGCAGTTTGCCATGACGCCCCTGATGGGCCTGCTGCTGTTTCTGGGCGTGAGCTTTGGCTGCTTCTATGCCATTGAAAAGACCAAGAACAGTGCTGCCGGTGTATTTGTCCTCCTCGGCTGGACCGGTTTCATGGGGCTGTGGCTGTCTCAGATCCTGCAGGTAGCCTTGCGCTTTTCCAATGGTGCCGAGCTGATCGGTACGGCAGCAATCGGTACTGCGGCGATCTTTTTCACGCTGTCGACCATTGCCACAGTGACCAAGAAGGATTTCGGCTTCCTGGGCAATTTCCTGTTCGTGGGCATGATCATCGTGCTGCTGGCTGCGGTTGCCAACATCTTCTTCGCCATCCCGGCAATGTCGCTGGCAATCTCGGCGGCGGTGCTCGTGATCTTCTCGCTGTATATCCTGGTTGATGTCAGCCGTATCGTGAACGGTGGCGAAACCAATTACATCACGGCAACGCTGCAGTTGTACCTGGATGTCTACAACGTGTTCGTCAGCCTGCTGCATATCCTGATGGCTTTCACCGGCAACAGCCGTGATTGATCGGGAATAATTTCAGGCTGTTTGGCTGTACGAAAAAGCGCCGGCGAACCTGCCGGCGCTTTTTGATTTTCAACTACCCGAAACGGGTACATTCATTTCATTTGCGCAACAGGCGCAGGCCGTTGCCGACTACCAGCAAGCTGGTGCCCATGTCGGCGAAAACCGCCATCCACATCGTGCCGTAGCCCAGCACCGTCAGCAGCAGGAAGATCGCCTTGATGCCGAGCGCCAGCGCGATGTTCTGCTGCAGGATGGCAAACGTGGCTTGTGACAACCGGACAAAGCGGGCGATCTTGCGCAGGTCGTCATCCATCAGCGCCACGTCGGCGGTTTCAATGGCGGTATCGGACCCGGCGGCCCCCATGGCAAAGCCGATATTGGCGCGTGCCAGCGCCGGTGCATCATTGATGCCATCGCCCACCATGCCCACGATGCCCCTGCGAGCCAGCGATTCGATCACCTGCAGCTTGTCCTCGGGCAGCTGATTACCGCGTGCATCGTCCAGCCCGGCTTGGGCTGCAATCGCTTGCACGGTGTGCGGATTATCGCCACTGAGCATGATGACCTGGATGCCCAGGTTGTGCAGGGCGGCAATGGCTTCGCGGCTATGCGATTTAAGCGTATCTGCCACAGCAAACAGTGCCATCACTTGTGTTTCGTCGCACAGCAGTACAACGGTTTGCCCTTGTGACTCGATCGGGGCCAGCTGTGCTTCCAGCTCAGTCGAGCACAGGCCGAGTTCGTGGATCAGGCGATGGTTGCCCAGGTGATGAATCTGGCCATTGATCAGGCCGCGTACACCGCGCCCGGGAATAGAGGTAAATGCATCGACCGTCAGCCGTGGGATCTGTTCTTCCTGGCTGGCCTGGGCAATGGCGCGCGATACCGGATGATCGGAATGTTCGGCCAGACTGCAGGCAATCTGCATGGCTTGCGCCTGGGGGGTAGTGCCTAGCAGGGTGATGCCGGTCAGGGCCGGCTTGCCATGGGTGAGCGTGCCGGTTTTGTCGATGGCCAGCCAGCGCAGTTTGCGGCCCTGCTCCAGATAAGCACCACCCTTGATCAGGATGCCGTGCCGCGCGGCTGCTGCAAGTCCGCTGACAATACTGACCGGGGTGGAGATGACCAAGGCGCACGGGCAGGCGATCACCAGCAGCACCAGCGCCTTGTAGATCCAGTCGAACCAGGCCCCGCCCAGCCAGAGTGGCGGGATCACCGCCACGGCCACAGCAATGAGCAGGACCAGCGGTGTATAGACCCGGGCGAAGCGATCAACCAGCCGTTGCACCGGCGCGCGACTGGCTTGCGCGGTTTCCACCGCATGGATGATGCGTGCCAGCGTGGTCTGGCTGGCCGCAGCGGTGACGCGATATTCAAACGCACCAGTCTGGTTGAGCGTACCGGCATACACCGCATCCCCCAGCCCCTTGTCGACAGGCAGGCTCTCGCCGGTAATCGGTGCTTGATCAATACTCGATTGTCCAAGCTCGATAATGCCATCGAGCCCGATGCGTTCTCCTGGCCTGACCCGAACCCTGCTACCGATCGCCACGGCATGGGTCGCCATTTCCCGCCAGCTGCCATCGGCGTGTTGCACCGTCGCAGTTTCCGGCGAGAGTTGCAACAGACCTTGAATGGCATGGCGCACCCGATCGAGCGATTTGTCCTCGATCAGCTCGGCAATCGTGAACAGGAACATCACCATCGCCGCTTCCGGCCATTGGCCGATGATCAGCGCCCCGCTCACAGCAATGCTCATCAGGGCATTGATATTCAGATCACCATGACGCAGGGCCTGCCAGCCCTTGCGGTAGGTGCCCAGGCCGCATGTGCAAATGGTGATCAGTGCCAGCAGGGCGGAGAGCCATTCCGGCAGATTGGCCCAGTGCACGGCTTCCGCGCCGATGGCGGCCAGGCCGGCCAGCACCAGTGGCCATACGGGTGCGGACTGTTTGATAGCAGGTTCAGCCGTTGAACCGGCTGGGTTGGGTATTTGCACGGTCATGCCGATGCTGCGAATGGCGGCTTCGATTGCCGGCAGGCTGCCCGGCTGATGATCCACGGTCAGCACCCGCTGCATCAGATTGAATTCCAGCGCCACCACGCCGGGCAGCCGCGCCAGGCTTTTGCGAATCAGCGCCTCCTCGGTCGGGCAACACATCTGGGCGATATGCAACTTGGTACGCGAGCAGCCGGCGGGTATGGGTTGTGTTTCAGGCTTGGTTGCCGCGCTGTCGCAACCATGATTGCAACCGCAGCCGGCAGGCTCTGCAGCAGCTTTGCCTGCAACAGATGGGACATGACGGGCTTTGGTGCTGGCTGCGTGATTCTTGACCAGATTGAAGGGAAGTTGGCTGGACATGGCCGCATCCTCGGCAACAAGTTTGAATATTTCTATCTGACACCCTGTAGCAACTCCGGAGTCAAGCGGTGCGCCAGTGCCTGCCATCGTCGTACTGATGCTTTATCTGGCGGGATGTGCGAAATTTTCCTTGAAGAAATCGATGAAGCAGCGAACCTTGGCCGGTACATAACGCTGGGCAGGGTAGAGCGCGTAGATACCGCCGCTGGATATTTTCCAATCCGGCAGGATACGCACCAAGCGCCCGGCGCGTACGTCTTCCGACACCAGAAAATCGGCCAGTGCGGCAATGCCGGCGCCTTGTCGGGCCATGGCATGCACAACCGGGGGGGAGTTGGAGCTGAAGCTTGGCGCCAGTCGCACGCTCACCATTTCGCCCCGAAAATCACCACTGGCAGGCGTGGGTAGCTGATCCTGCATCAGTACCCGGTGCTGCAGCAAATCCTGCGGTGTGGCGGGGATGCCAAAGTGCGCCAGGTAATCGGGTGTGGCCACGATCCAGCGCTCGAAATCATCCAGCCGTGTCGCGCGCAGGGTGGAATCTTGCAGCAGGCCGATATGGATCGCCAGGTCGATGCGGTGGGCGATCAGGTCAACCAGTTCATAACTGGTCTGCAATTCGATCCGGATCGCCGGATAGAGCTGGTTGAAGGCTGCACAGACCGGTGCCAGCACATCGGTGGCATAGTCCATCGGCACCTGCAGGCGCAACACGCCCTGCGGCGTGACCTGACCCATGCTGATGTGCTCGATGGCTTGTTCTGTTTGCGCCAGGATATCGGTGCTGCTGGCGTAAAACTGCTCGCCTGCTTCCGTCAACTTCACGCGCCGGGTGCTGCGGGTAAACAGGCTGATGCCAAGCTCCGCTTCCAGTTTGGCGATCTGCTGGCTGACCAGTGCCTTGGTCACGCCCAGTTGATCGGCTGCTGCGGTGAAGCCGCCGCTTTCCACCACAGAGACAAAATAACTCAGACGATTGAGATCGATGCGTCGTGACATGGTGTTATTGTCAATTAAATGTGAACAATAAGTTAATCATGTAACTGTTTATCTGATCAATGCAAACAGGCATGCTTGGGTGTCCTTTTAAATTGCCCGATTCATGCAAACGCACCCGTCTTCACCCTTGGCTTTGCGCCTGTGCATCATGTTGCTGGTGGCGCTGGAATTCCTGCAAAACGGCATGCTGGCCTTGGGGGCCCCAAGCATTATTCAAGGGCTTAACGGCTCTCCCCAGGCATTCAGCCTCGCTGCGGCCATTTATGCCAGCGTGGCGATCATGCTGATCGTGAAACACCGCTGGCTGGCGGAAAGCCTGGGTTATCGCAAGTACGTACTGGGCTCATTGGCGCTGTACATGGTTGGTGCACTGGCCTGCGGGCTGGCCACGGACATGCTGCAGTTTTCCATTGCCCGCGCACTCCAGGCGCTCGGCGGTGCGACTTTCTTCACAGCGGCACGGATGCAGGTCAATTTGTTCAGCGGGCCTTCGCGTCTGGTTTCGTTGCGCCTGTTTGTCATGGGGATCTTTGCCGGCTCGATGCTGGCGCCGGTTTTGTGTGCCTGGCTGCTGGCCATTGCGGACTGGCGCTGGCTGTTCTGGATCATGCTGCTGCCAGCGCTGGCAGCCATGGGCATGACTGCACGGCTGCTGCCAGAAAAGGCAGCGCAGCAGCCTGGGCGCAGCCAGCCGCATGTGGGCGGTTTGCTGATGCTTACCGCAGCGGTGTTCCTGTTGCAGTTTATGCTGGAGCGCCTGCCTTACGAACTCCTCCAGGCACCGCGTGAGCTGTTGCTGCTGGGCGGGCTGGGATTGGCCGGTATCACCGCCTTTGTCGTGCACGAATGGCACCGCCCGAACCCGTTGCTGGGATACCGGCATTTCATCAATCGACGTTATGTGTCCGGTATCGCCGTCTTCTTTTTTTGTTATCTGGTGGCCGCCTCCAATGGCTACATTCTGCCCCTGTTGTTGTCGCACAAATTCGGCATGAGTTTGCAGCAAGCAGGGTGGTGGCTGGCCGTGCCTTTTCTGGTCTGCATGGGAACGCTGAATCTGGCCATCTCGCTGGCCAACAAGTACCCGGGTGCGCGCAAGTTTTTGCAGGCATCGCTACTGCTGCTGGCGTGTTACGCCGCCGGCATGCTGTTCATGCCGGCGCAGATGGCCCCTTGGTACCTTGCGCTGCTGTTGATCGTGTTTGGCGCATCCTCGACTTTCGGCATGGAAGCCGCCGCGCAGACCGCGCTCAAGGGCATCGATACCGATGTGTTTTCCGATGCTTATCAGACCAAAAACATCGTGCGCGAAGTGGCGCTGGCCTGTGGCATTGCCCTGGCCACCTTGTTTGGCGAAACGGGGCACACCTTGCCCTTGTCGACTGTCCCTGGCGTGAACGGCACCAGCCAAGGATATTTCCTCGTGCTGGCTGCCGGCGCGTTGCTGTTGCTGCTACTCACAACCGGCGAAGGTTGGGTGCGCCGCTGGCGAATTCGCACCAGCGCATTGGCAGCGACTGGCAGAGCCTAGCCCTCTGACGGCTTTATGCACATCCCTGCCGTTCATTCCCCTGAAAGCAAGATCGGCTTGTCAGCTTTGTGATGAATCGATCTACCCTGACTGTAGAAGGGATATTCCGCGATATCCCCATTACAGGAGGGAACTTGCCATGATCAAACTCATTCCGGTTATTGTCACCACCGCCGCGCTGGCGTTGTCTGCCGCGGGTGCGGTTGCCGCCAAGGGTGGGCAAGCCGATAAAAAGGCGAACGAAGCCCTGCCAGTGCCGACACAAAGTCAGAAAGCGAAGGAAAACGTCAATCGCAATAGCGGTGACGACAAATTGCAAGGCCTGGATCGCGCGCGTGAGCGCATGAGCGAAGAAGGGCTGGAGCATTCCAAATCCGGCGATGCCCAAACCAAGAAACAGCCGAAACCCAAGAAAAACGGCAAGTAAGGGCTGTGTTCTTGTGTCCCGGCCCGCAGGCTGGGCGCAGACGGGGGAACGTCGATGTTTACCGTGCTGATTATCGCCAATCTGGCGCTTGCCATTGTCATCAGCCTGCTGGCGGTGGCCGTGTTCCGGCGCCCGCTCCAGGCACTGATCCTGAAACGCTTCGATGCAGAAGCCTGCAGCATCTGGGGGCGCTATATCCTGTTTCTGATCGGCATCCTGAGCGTAGTCATCGGTACCCGTATCTGGGATATCGAACGCTACGTGACGGATAAAACCAGTGTGGTGATCAGCGAGGATATCCTGGTGCTGGAGTTGTATCGCACCGCGATTGCCACCATTGCATGCAATGCGGCATTTACCGTGCTGGCGCTGTTGCTGGTCTGGCTGGTTGGGCTGGCCCGGCGCAAGGAGCAATGAAACAGGCTCTAAGAAGGAGGCTGGCTATGGTAGTGGTCGGATCGATTCTGGTCTCGTTGCTGGTGCTGTTGCTGGCGCTGATCGTGGTCGTGATCGCGATTTACAACGGTCTGGTCCGATCACGCCTGCGTACCCGCGAAGCCTGGTCGGCAATCGATGTGCAACTCAAGCGCCGCGCCGATCTGGTGCCCAATCTGGTCGAGGTGGTGCGCGGGTATGCGGCGCACGAACAGGATACGCTCACCGAAGTGATCCGGGCGCGGGGGGCTTTGCAGCAGGCGCAGGGCGCCAACCAGGCGGCCGAGGCTGACAATATGCTCACGCAGGCGCTGGGTCGGCTGTTCGCCGTGGTCGAAGCCTATCCCCAGCTCAAGGCTTCCGACAATTTCATGGCACTGCAGCGGGATCTCTACGATATCGAGGACAAGGTTGCCTACGCCCGGCAGTTCTATAACCGCAATGTGCTCGATTTCAATATCCGTATCCAGGTCTTCCCGCAGTCCATTCTGGCGGCGATCTTCGGCTTTACTCCCGCTGAATTCTTCGAGTCGAAAGAGGCGCAGGGCAATGTCAGCGTGAGTTTCTGGAAGTAGGAGTGGCAGAACATGGCAAGTGCTGCCGAGCCGTTTTCCCGCCCCGTTCTGGTGTATGACCGGATCGACCAGAATGTGCGCGATACACGCCTCCTGCTCGGTTTTTTCATCGTGCTGGTGCTGCCGGCGCTGGCTTTTCTGGTCGAATATGGCGCGGTCTGGCTGCTGATGTTGTCGCCGGCAGTGATGGCCAACCTGCAAAGCCAGCAGCAGATGATAAGCATGTGGTTTCTCATGGGCGGCTTCATCCTGCTGGGCTTGCTGGCGTTTGCGGCCTTCAGGTATTTCGCAGCCGTGGAATCGACCTTGCATACGCTGGGTGCACGCGCACCCTTGCCGGAAGAATCCGAATACGTCCGTACGGTTGAAAACCTGTGCATCGGTGCCGGGTTACCGCAGCCGCAGTTGTATGTCGTGGATACCTGGCTGCCCAATGCCTTCAGCGTCGGCTTCACGCCGGAAAGCGCCAGCCTGGTGGTCACGCGCGGCTTGCTTGATCTGCTCGACCGGCTGGAACTGGAAGGCGTGATCGCACACGAGCTCTCGCATGTCGGCAATCGTGATTCCAGGCTCAATACCGTGCTGTCGGTGATGCTGCGCACAATGATCATTCCGTTGCCGATCCGGATCGTGCTGTGGCTGGGAATCGTGCTGTCGGTGCCGCTGTACTTTGTCGATGCCGAGATGTTCAGCGATTTTCCTCCCCAGGCGCGCATCCTGATCGCATTGCAGTCGGTGCTCGTGATCTGGGCCTTGTTGTGGCCGTGGGTGGGGCGCCTGATCCAGCATGCGGTATCGCGTCGCCGAGAACTGCTGGCCGATGCAGATGCCGTGCTACTGACACGCTATCCGGCAGGGCTGGCTGGCGCCTTGAGCAAGGCCAGCAGTGCGATTGCTGCAGGCGGTGCCACGGCTGTCAGGCAGTCAGCCGGTTTTGCCCATCCGGCGTTCAGCCACCTGTTCCTGCTCACACCCATCACAACCTGGGAGCTGTTCGATCCGCACCCGCCCGTCGGTGAGCGTGTGGCAGCGCTGGCAGGCATGGATAGCACGATTACCTCGGCGGAACTGGAGCAGGCCACGGCGGCGGGCAAGGCGTTTACCGAAACCCGTGATTTCAAGCCTGGCAGCAAGGATGTCGGACAGGATCAGACCGACTGGCTGGATAGCTTGCCCGGCATGCTGCACACAGCCCTGCGTGGCATTCGCTATGGCATGTTGGCGATGGTGGTTTTCTTTGTCATTTCCGGCATCCTGCCGATCCTGATGGGCGCACGGTTGTCGGTCGATGACATTCGAAACACCTTGCCGATCTCTGCTTCGATCGGCTACGCGGTGGCGGGCTATACCTCGGCCAGGCAGTTTTCGCCGCAACGCAAGTTGGCGCTGCTGGGGTGCTGCTTCATTCTGTATTTTGTCTGGATGTTTGCTGGCGTATCGATTGCCATGACGCTGGAACGTGCCTCAGCCGGGGCGCAAGTGCCACTGCTGCAATGGTTGCTGGGCAGCGTGGCGCTGGTCGTGATCGGCGGCCTGGCTGGCGCGGCAATACAGGCCGCGATCGTGACCGGGGCGATCTGGTCACTGTTGCGCAGGCGACCTGCACGCCGGCCCGGATTGCAGTATTTGATGGAAACCGAGGACGAGCTTGCGGCGCGCCATATCACCCGGCCAGCACCGGCAACGCATTCACCGGAAGTTGCTCGCGCCGATATCACCGATAAGAGTGAAGCGGTTTCAACCTCGAACATGCAGCAACCTGTATCCGCACAGGATGAACCGCGCAGCCCCACGGTGCCGACGCCGGAGCATCGCGCTCCATGTCCGCATTGCGGTGCGATGATGGCTGATACCGACACGATTTGTGTCTGGTGCGGGCAGCGCCGAACCTCCTGACTTGCGCTGATTCACCGCATGGTTTGACCGGCTGGCGGGCCTCCACTATCGTTCAGGGCTTCAGAGCCTGTTCACGATCTTTTCACCGCAGCGCCAGACAGGAAAAGGGTTAGCCACAAGGCGAACGACACCGGCAATAACGGGTTATTTCCAAGACGTTCAATGCAGTGGATGGCCATTTTCCTGCCTGGCCCGGCGGGTTCCGGGCATTGCCGGCAGCCGCCGGCGTTACAAACCGCTTGTGGTACACGTACCACGGCACGGTTTGTGCTTTGGCCTCTATCCGGCACTGCACAGAACGCTGCGGTGAAAAGATCGTGAACAGGCTCTCAGGATTCGAGGTATAGAACGTGGAAGCTCTGTTGTACTGGGTAGGCGTGGCGGCGGTGGCGGTCATGGCGATAACCGGCGTGCTGGATGCCGCGCGCAAGGATATGGATCTGGTTGGCGCGATTACGATCGGCACTACCACCGCGCTGGGGGGCGGAACCGTGCGTGATGTCCTGCTTGATCGCACCGTGTTCTGGCTGGTGGATCACTGGTATCTGGTGGCGGCTGCCGGCACGGCGGCGCTGAGTTTTTTCCTGGTACGCCGGCGGTCTTTGCCACCCCGCTTGTTTCTGTTGCCTGATGCGCTGGGGCTGGCGCTGTTTACCATCATCGGCACCCAGGTAGCGCTGCACGCGCATGTGCACTGGCTGGCGGCCAGCCTTCTCGGTGTGATCACCGGCGTGGTCGGTGGCGTGCTGCGCGATGTGCTGTGCAACGATGTGCCGCTGGTGTTCGTGCGCGGCGAGCTTTATGCCTCGGCGGCCTGGTTAGGCGCGGTTGCGCTGATCGGTTTGCAGGCGCTGGGTGTTTCACCGGTTGTCTCTGCGTGGTGTGGCATGGCGTTGATTCTGGTCATCCGGCTGCTCGCCCTCGCGTTTCGGGTCACCTTGCCCACCTTGCGTGATAGAAAATAAGCGACTTCCTTTTGATCTGATTTCCTTCGGAGATGTCATGTCCCAGACCCGTTTCGATCGTGCGATCGCCCTGTTCGATGCCGCCAATGCCGAAGACCCGAATCAGGAAATTGCCGAAGGCAAGTCCTGGCCCAAGGAATTGCTGTATGCGCAGCGCATGAGCGAGATGCTGGGGCGTTTCATGCCCGATGCCGACGAAGTGGTGCGTCTGGCCTGCCGCGCCCAGCATATCCAGCGCTGGAAGATTCCGCGCCAGGATTACCCGATGACGCGCGAAGGCTATCTGATGTGGCGCACGGCGCTCTATAAGTTCCATGCCGATCTGGCGGGGGAGCTGATGGCGCAGGCCGGCTACGAGCCCGACCTGATTGACTCGGTGAAGCGGGCCATCGGCAAGCGCGGCATGAAGGTCAACCCCGCCACGCAGGCGCTGGAGGATGTGGTGGCGCTGGTTTTCCTCGAGCATTACATGACCGGTTTTGCCGCGCACAATCCCGATTACAGCGAGCAAAAATGGCTGGATATCGTTCGCAAGACCTGGAAAAAGATGTCGGAAGCGGGCCGGGCCTTTGCGTTGTCGGGCAGGATCAGGCTGCCAGCCGATCTGCTGCCGCTGATCCAGAAAGCCATCCAGGAGGAGTGATCATGAGGATGCGTTTCCCGTTTGCTGCGGTGATGCTGTTCTGTGCCGGGCTGGCGCAGGCAGAGACCATCGGTTGCGTGACCACGGCATGGAAGCTGATCGGCGCCAACCATCGGGTATGCGTGGAAGCCTTTTCCGATCCCAAGATTCCCGGCGTGACCTGCCATGTGAGCCAGGCCCGCACCGGCGGCGTGGCCGGATCGCTCGGGCTGGCGCAGGACCCGTCGCAGTTTTCGCTGGCTTGCCGCCAGACGGGGCCGATCACGCTGCCGGCCAAGCTGCCCAAGGATGAGGTAATCTTTTCCGAGGATACGTCGATCCTGTTCAAGGAAACCCGCATCACCCGCATGTGGGATGAAGCGCACCGCACGCTCGTGTATCTGGCGATCAGCCGCAAGCTGATCGAAGGCGCGCCGGCCAACAGCATCTCCACGGTGCCGGTGATGCCGTGGGGCGGCAAGTAGCGTTTCGCGACCTTATCACCAGTCCTCTCTCGCATGCTTTTAAGGCGTTGAAATAAGATTAAACGCATTAGGTGCTTTCTACCGGGATTGGCCGGGAGTTCACCCCGGCGGGTGAGTGACTTTCTTTGCTTCTGCAAAGAAAGTCACCAAAGAAAGCAGCCCCCGGGCGGCCGGCGCTCCGCGTTACCCTCGTTTGGTCGGGAGCCAAAGGCTCCCTCCGCGCACTCGGCGGCCTTGAAGGGGTTCGGGGTGTTCTTGCAGACAATCGAGTATTCGCTGCGGTATGCAGTATTACCTTTCCCCTTTGCCACGCCGAGCATCGCAGCCAGACGCGGGAATTCGGCGAGGACTGTTTGAGGGCGAAGCCCGAGTTTCGCAGCCGCCGCGTTTGGCGAGAAGCGCAAGGGAACCCGTAGGGCGTGGCAGCGGGGTCGCCTTCTTTTGGTTTCTTTTCTTGGCGAAGCAAGAAAAGAAACTCGGCCGCCGGGACGAACTCCCGGCCAGACCAAGCCGCCATGACAACTCCACACAAATCCAACAATTCCGGCGGGTGCTTGTCGCGACTGCGACAAGAAACTGGCAAAAGCCACTGAAAATCCGCGCAGTCCGGCTGGCACGCATCTTGATACAGGTAGTGCAAACCTTGTCGAGATTGCATCGTGAACGCCCGAGACCTCACTGCCCTGATGACCGAACCGGCCTGCGAGCACCAGGACGCGGCCAAGCCCAAGACCGGCTGTTCCCGCCCCAAGCCTGGTGCGACTGCTGGTGGCTGCACGTTCGATGGCGCGCAGATCGCCTTGCTGCCGGTGAGCGATGCTGCGCACATCGTGCATGGCCCGATCGGCTGTGCCGGCAGCTCCTGGGATAACCGCGGCGCACGCACCAGCGGGCCCGGCCTGTACCGCTACGGGCTGACCACCGATCTGTCCGAGCAGGACATCATCATGGGACGCGGCGAGAAGCGCCTGTTCCTCGGCATCAAGCAGGCGATCGACCGTTTCCATCCAGCCGCCGTGTTTGTCTACGCCACCTGTGTCACCGCGCTGATCGGCGAGGATCTGTCCGCCGTGTGCCAGGCGGCCGAAGCGAAATTCGGCGTTCCCGTGGTGCCGGTGGATTGCGCCGGTTTCTACGGCAGCAAGAATCTGGGCAACCGCATCGCGGGCGAAACGCTGCTCAAGCATGTGATCGGCACCCGCGAACCGGAGCCCGCACCGGCTGGCGTGCATGACATCAACCTGATCGGGGAATTCAATATTGCCGGCGAGCTGTGGCATGTGATGCCGCTGTTCGACGAGCTGGGCCTGCGCGTGCTCTCGACGCTGGCGGGCGATAGCCGCTTTGCCGAGTTGCAGACGATGCACCGGGCCAAGGCCAATATGCTGGTCTGCTCGAAAGCGCTGCAGAACGTGGCGCGCAAGCTGCAGGAACGCCACGGCACACCCTGGTTCGAAGGCAGTTTCTACGGCGTGCGCGACATGGGTCAATCACTACGTGACTTTGCCCGCCTGATCGGCGATATCGATCTGATGGCGCGCACCGAAGCACTGATCGAGCGCGAAGAAGCCAAACTGAACGAAGCCCTGGCGCCGTACTGCGCGATCCTCTCTGGCAAGAAAGCCGTGCTCTATACCGGCGGGGTGAAATCCTGGTCGATCGTCTCGGCGCTGCAGGATCTGGGGGTCGAGGTGGTGGCGACAGGTACCAAGAAATCCACCGAGGCCGACAAGGCCCGTATCCGCGATCTGATGGGCGATGAAGCACACATGATCGAGGAGGGCACGCCAGCCGAGCTGGTGGGCCTGGTCGATCGTTACCAGGCCGACATCCTGATTGCCGGTGGGCGCAACCTCTACACCGGTCTGAAATCGCGCACGCCCTTCCTTGATGTGAACCAGGAACGCGAGTTCGCGTTTGCCGGTTACACCGGCATGGTCACGCTGGCGCAACGTCTGGTCAATGCGATTACCAGCCCGATCTGGCCGCTGGTACGCAGCACCGCACCGTGGGAGGCCTAAGCATGGCAGCGATCAGAAAATCTTCCAAGCCACTGGCGGTGAACCCGCTCAAGAGCAGTGCTTTCATGGGCGCGGCACTGGCCTACCTCGGCGTGGAACGCACGATTCCCTTGCTGCACAGCGCACAGGGTTGTTCGGCCTTTGCCAAGGTGTTTTTCGTGCGTCATTTCCGCGAACCGATTCCGCTGCAGACTACGGCGATGGATCACGTCGCTACGGTGATGAGCGCCGACGAGAATCTGGTCGAAGCGCTGGCGCTGCTCTGCGGCAAGCAGAAACCGGCGCTGATCGGTGTGGCCACGTCGGGGCTGGCCGAAACGCAGGGCGCCGACGTGGCGCGTGTGATCAAGTCGTTCCGCGCCCAGTATCCTCAATACGAAGCAACCAAGGTGGTGTGGGCAAGTACGCCGGATTTCCGGGGCGGCTTCGAGCAGGGGTTTGCCGAGGCGCTGTACTGCCTGATCGATCAGCTCATTTCTGGACAAGCCTTCAGCATCACTGAGCGTGAAGCCAGCCGCAATCTCAACCTGCTTTGCCCTGCCTGGATGACGCCCGGCGATCAGGAAGCACTGGCCGAGATGGTCGAAGCCTTCGGGCTGAATCCGGTCATGTTGCCCGATCTGGCCAGTTCGCTCGATGGCCACTTGGGCGAGGCACGGCTCAATCCGGTCAGCCAAGGCGGCGTATCGGTCAATGCCATTGAAAATCTGGGTAATGCGATTGCCACACTGGTGTTTGGTCGTAGCCTGCGGGCTGCCGGCGATCTGTTGGCCGTACGCACTGGAGTGCCGAGTATCCAGTTGGATCAGTGTCTGGGCCTGAATGCAACCGACCAGATCCTGATGACGCTGGCCGAGTTGTCCGGGCAGCCAGTCCCCAAAGGTTTTACCCGCCAAAGGCAGCAACTGCAGGATGCGCTGCTCGACAGCCACTTCATGCTCACCGGCGCCAGGGTTGCGGTTGCGGCCGAGCCGGATCATCTGGGCCAGTTGATTGGCTTGCTCAATGAAGTGGGCGCGGTGCCGGTCAGCGCTGTGTGCCCATCGCAGCCGGCCTGGCTGGCGGAGCTGTCGCTGGAGTCGATCACGGTTGGCGATCTGCAGGATTGGGAAGACGAGGCCAGCGCAGCCGGTGCAGAGTTGCTGATGACCAATTCGCACGGTGTCGCCGTTGCGGCGCGCCTGAAAGTGCCGCTGCTGCGGGTCGGCTTCCCGCAATACGACTGGCTGGGTGGCTACCAGCGCGTGTGGTTTGGCTACCGCGGCGCGCGCCAGGCCTTTTTCGATCTCGGCAATCTGTGGACGGAACACCATGAACACGCCATCGAGCCCGCGCCTTACGTCTCCCGTTTCCGCAGCGGTGCGCACGCTGACTCTTGTTCCGGAGAAAAAGACCATGAGCCCGCGACTTGCGTTTGCCAGCACTGACGGCCACAGCGTCAACGATCACTTCGGTTCTGCGCCGCGCTTTCATGTGTTCGCGCTGGAGCCCGATGGCCCGCAGCACTGTGCCGTGATCCAGTGCCAGAGCGGCGAGGGCCACGACAGTGTTCGCCTGTCCGAGCGTATTCAGGCCCTGCAGCAATGCCGTGCGGTGGTTTGTACCGCCATCGGGCAGGGCGCCTTGCGCCAGTTGCGTGCCGCCGGACTTGAAGCCGTGCGGGTGCCGGAGGGCGCCAGTATCAACACGCTGCTGGCGGATTGGTCGGCAGGCAGGCTGGGGCTGGGATTGAAGAAAGCCGAAGAGGGCACGGATCGCTTCGACAAGTTTCTGGATGAGGGGTGGGAAGAATGAACGCAGCCATGACCTGTTCCGACGCCGACCGGCGCTATGCCCAAGCCGTAGTGCTGACGCGAAATGGTAAGCGGGTGGAGTTGGCGGTCTCTCGCCAGAGTGCCTGTACCGCCTGCTCGCATAACCACGGCTGCGGCAGCAAGCAGGATGCCGGTCGTGCCCAGCGTATATGGCTGGAAACGGATATCCCCCTCAAAACGGGCGAGACAGTAGCGGTGGCCATGCCGGATCAGGCGGTCTGGCATGCGGCATTGCTGATGTATGGCTTGCCGCTGGCCGGTTTCGTCGTCGGCCTGTTGCTGGGGGCGTTGCAGGATGAACCAATGGCCATGCTGGGTGCTGCGATGGGCCTGCTGGGCGGGTTCGTGTTGGCTGGCCGGCTGGCGCGCCGGGTATCCGCATCATTGGAATTGTTTCAACAGGCGCCAGTGCCGCCGTCAATGGGAAAAGGGAGGAATCAGCCATGACCGAAGTTGCCGATACCGGCGTTTTTCAATCTGCCTTCATGCAGGAATTGCTGCGCCAGATCCGGGCAACGGATACCTATGGCGTGCGCAGTACCTGGACTGCCGAGCGATTGTTCGAGCCTTATTTCAAGAAGCGTGGCACCGAAGCCGGTTGCACGCTCGATAGCGCAGCACTGCTGCGAGTACAGCTTTTCTACCAGGCACTGGCCATTCTGATCGAAGGCGAGTGCGGCCAGATGGTGAGCACCATCGTCAACATCAATGACGAAGGATTCGGCCGTGTGGTCCTGATTGTCGGGCGACTGGTAGTGCTCGATAAAACCGTGCGCGATGCCGGACGTTTCAGCTTCGCCACCTCCCAGGCCATGCAGGCCGAAGCGGAAAAAATGCTTGCGGTGGCTGTCGGCCTGATCGGCAAATACCCGGAAGCAGCCAACCTTTAATAAACAGCTCAGAGAGGAAACTATCATGGCTTTCATGACTGGAAAAACCCGTGGCGGTGCCGATTGGGTGCCCGATTTCGTTACCGCCATCAACAAGGCGGCCTGCATCGGCTGCGGCCGCTGCTTCAAGGCGTGCCCGCGCGATGTGCTCACGCTGGTTGAATACCAGATGACCGATGACGATGATGATTGCGACAGCACCGCCATGGTGATGGATATCGTCAATGAAGGCGATTGCATCGGCTGTGCCGCCTGTTCGCGCGTCTGCCCGAAGGATTGCTACAGCCATGCGCCACTGCCTGCCTGACTTCGGGTAGGTTCTAACTTCTCCTTCTGTGGGTGCCCCGGTCTTTGACTGGATAGCTCACCGCGCAATTTGCTTTTTGCTGTGCGCGTCTGACCCGTCTGTGTCCGGATGCTTGCATCCGGGTAGCATCGGCGGGTCTTTTTTCGTGATCATCCCCTTGCCGGGAGAGCGCGAGATATCACACGGCTCACGAATTTGACCGCTTGCCCCTCTGATCGAGCCATATCCGGTTTGATTTCCTTCATCCTGACTAGGCTGGAAGCACGATGTCCTGTTTGTAAACAGGCTCATATTGCCATTTCCGGGAGTCGCCCATGTCTGCCCAGAAATCATCTGTTGCCGCCATCAACGGTAGTGCCCGGCGCCGGATTTTCCTGTGCCTGCTTGGCCGGCTGGTGCTTGCATTCTGGCTCGGTCTATCCGCCGTTGCTGCCATGGCGCAACCTACCGCCGCAGCCGGTGTTGTGACGATTCTGACCATTAATGGCGCCATCGGTCCGGCCAATGCCGATTATGTGGTGCGCGGCATCAGCCAAGCTTCTGCCAGGCAGAGCCAGCTGGTGATCCTGCAGATGGATACGCCGGGCGGACTCGACACCGCCATGCGCGACATCATCAAAGCCATTCTGGCTTCCGAGGTGCCGGTGGCCAGCTTTGTTGCGCCGGGGGGCGCACGGGCGGCCAGTGCCGGCACCTATATCCTGTATGCCAGCCACATTGCCGCCATGGCGCCCGGCACCAATCTGGGTGCGGCCACGCCGGTTCAGGTCGGCGGTTTGCCACCCGATCCCTCGGCCCCAGTTGGTCGCCCGGATGATCCGGGCAAGGAAGCCAGCCACCCGGACACCACGGATTTGCCCACGGCCTCCACCATGACACGCAAGCAAGTGAATGATGCTGCTGCCTATATCCGTGGCCTGGCGCAGTTGCGCGGCCGCAATGCCGAATGGGCAGAACGTGCCGTACGAGAGGCCGTCAGCCTGTCGGCCGAAGATGCGCTGCAGCAACAGGTGATCGATCACGTTGCGGCCGATGTACCGGCCCTGTTGCAGCGGCTCGATGGCCTGTCGGTCAAGGTCCTGCATGGCGTAAAAACGTTGCAGACCCAACAGGCGGTGGCGGTTGAGGTGCCGCCGGATTGGCGTACCCAGCTGCTGGAAGTCATTACCAACCCCAGCATTGCCTTGCTGCTGATGTCAATCGGGCTGTACGGCATCATTTTTGAACTCCTGAGCCCGGGTTTTAGCGCACCGGGTGTGCTGGGCATCATCTGCCTGTTGCTGGCGCTCTATGGTTTGCAGTTGTTGCCGGTCAGTTATGCCGGTCTGGCGCTGATCCTGCTGGGAATCGGCTTTATGGTGACGGAGGCTTTCCTGCCGAGCTTCGGCATCTTCGGGGTCGGTGGGATTGCCGCGTTTGTTGCCGGCGCACTGATGCTGATCAAGACCGATCTGCCCGGCTTTGGCATTTCCCCGGTATGGGTGGGAGCCGTTGCACTGGGCAGCGCATTGCTGATCGGCCTCATGGTTGGTGCTGCGGTTAAATCGCGCCATCGGGCGGTAGTCGGTGGTCCAGATGAGCTGATCGGCAAACGTGCCGAAGTGGTGGAAGCTATGGGACAGGAGGGCTGGGTGCGTTTGCACGGGGAAAACTGGCGTGTGCTCAGCCGGCAGCCATTACGGCCGGGATTGTCGGTACAGGTTGTGGCCCGCAAGGGATTGCTGCTGGAAGTTGTCGTTATCGATGACATCGAGAAGGGAGAATGATCATGATTTTGGACCTGAGTTTCGGATTCGGTGCGTTGGCATTCCTGCTGATCATGCTGCTGTCCGCATCCATTCGCGTCCTGCGCGAATACCAGCGAGGGGTGGTGTTCCAATTGGGGCGATTCTGGGCGGTAAAAGGCCCGGGCTTGGTGATCATCATCCCGGTGATCCAGCAGATGGTGAAAGTCGACTTACGCACAATCGTGCTGGATGTGCCGACGCAGGATGTCATCTCGCGCGACAACGTATCGGTCAAGGTGAATGCGGTGCTGTATTTCCGCGTGGTCGAGCCTGACAAGGCCATCATCCAGGTGGAAAATTTTTTCGATGCCACCAGCCAGCTCGCGCAGACCACCTTGCGCGCGGTATTGGGCAAGCACGAACTGGACGATATGCTGGCAGAGCGCGAAAGGCTGAATCTGGATATTCAGCAAGTGCTTGATGCACAGACGGATGCCTGGGGCATCAAGGTATCCAATGTCGAGATCAAGCATGTCGATCTGGATGAGTCGATGGTGCGTGCCATCGCCAAGCAGGCTGAGGCCGAACGCGAGCGCCGCGCCAAAGTGATCCATGCCGAAGGTGAGCTGCAGGCAGCCGAAAAGCTGATGCAGGCCGCGCAGATCATGGCCAGGGAACCGGGCGCCATGCAGTTGCGCTATATGCAGACACTGGCCAATATCGCCGGCGATAAATCCTCGACCATTGTCTTTCCATTGCCGATGGAATTGGCATCGGGCCTGGCACAGATGTGTGCGCAACGTCAGGCCGGAGCAGACCAAAAGTAGCTTCAGAACCGGCCCATGCCACCCCCCATGCCCGGCCCGGGCCGACCTCCGGGGCTGGTGTCACGCCGGGTTTCCCGGTCGGCATCCGTACGGTTCTGGCAATCCAGTCCGGTATACAGTGCAGGAAGCGTACCGGCCAGGCGTTGGTCGGCAATTTTTTGCTGGCTGGCATCGAGCGACTGATACAGGATGCGTGCCTGGTCGGCGATCTGTTCCAGCGCCGCGAGCCGGTTGCTGGCGGTGTCGATCCTTGCCTGTATTTGCGCCAGTGCGCTGCGTGCAGTCGACTGATACAGACTGGCTTTCATCTGGTCTGCCATCAGGGCGCTGACACTCTCCTGATAGCTATTCCATAGCACCACTTGCCTGGGGGTCAGCGTCAGTGCCATGGCTGTTTCCTGCAACTGGGTTTGCAGCGGCGCGGTCACCGATTGGCAACTGATCATGCTACGCGCACTCTCCCGGGGTATGTCGCTTCCGCCCGGCATATCGCCGTGATCGCGTGGTGGGCCGCTGCAAGCAGCCAGGGCCATGGCCAGCAGGGTCAGAGATACGCTCATGTGTGTTCGCATTGCCGGGTTCCGTAATGACAGGTACGGAATTTTGCCGGGAGCAGGCAGTCTCAGACAGGCAGGAACAGGCAAATTCAGGTTAAGCTTGGTTATGTGTGCAGGTCGCGATAGGAAATGGAGCAGGGGAGGTCATATGAACAAGGAACAAAAATCGCGGTGCCGGAAAATCATCCATGGTGCTGCTGTGCTGGCGGGGGCCGGCAACCTGATCCCGATTCCCGGTACCGGCGTTGCAGCCGATACGGTCGCGATGACAACCATGGCTATCGGTCTGGCTTCGGTATTCGGTGCCAGTCTGACCGAAGAGGCCGCGCGTGCGCTCGCCATCAATTCGGTACGGCAGACCGTGCTGAAGCAGCCGGTGCGCATTGTGGCCAAGGAAGTCACCAAATTCGTTCCGGTGCTGGGTATGTTGATCGCACCGGCAGTCAGTATCGCCGTGCTGGAAGCAGCGGGCTGGTCCATGGCTGCCGATCTGGAGCGCCGCCAGACCATTCCTTCCTGATGCCGCCAGTGAGCACCAGGGAAATCTGCTAATCCGGATGGCCATCTCTACAGGAGAATTTTGCATGCAAAATAAAATTGTTACCGGTCTCGTTTTGACCGGGTTCATGAGTCTTACTGCCATGTCCCATGCAGCCGATTACCAGACTCAGGGACTCACCGCTGCTGAAAACAGCTTGCCGGTTTTCTATGAAGCCCTGAAAGCCAAGATGACTTTCCCGCTCGGCTGGAAGCCGGACAACAAGGATCCAGCGGCCTGGCGCAAGACAGGACTGGCCAAGGCGCGCGAGGTGATGCTGCCTGGTGAGGAAAATTCACCGTTTGCGCCGCAGGTCATCGATGAAATTGACCGGGGCAGCTATATCGCGCGCAAGGTCGTGTTCAACGTGACTGCCGAAAGCCGGGTACTGGGTCTGTTGCTGGTGCCCAAGGGCAAGGGACCATTTCCCGCCGCGCTGATGTTGCATGATCACGGCAGCAAGTTTGATATCGGCAAGGAGAAGTTCATCCAGCCCTGGGGGGATGAGGCAAAACTGAAATCGGCGCAGGAGTGGGCCGGCAAGTTTTTCAGCAACCGCTTCCCTGGCGATGAACTGGCCAAGCGTGGCTATGTCGTGTTTGCAACCGATGCGCTGGGCTGGGGTGATCGCAGCGTACCCGGCTTCCAGCGCGAATCGCAGCAGGCACTGGCCAGCAACCTGTTCAACCTCGGTAGCTCATATGCCGGGATCGTGGCGCAGGAAGACGTGCGTGCCTCCGAATTCCTAGCCAGCTTGCCTGAAGTCGACAAGCAGAAAGTGGCTGCTGTCGGTTTCTCGATGGGCGCTTTCCGTGCCTGGCAGGTCGCGGCCTTATCGGACGCGGTAACCGCGGCCATTGCAGACTGCTGGATGGGAACGATGCAGGGGCTGATGGTGCCGGGCAACAACCAGCTGCGTGGCCAATCTGCCTTCCCGATGCTGCATCCAGGCATTGGTCGTTACCTGGACTACCCCGATGTGGCCGGGCTGGCTGCACCCAAACCGATGCTGGTCTATGCCGGTGAGAAAGACACGCTGTTCCCGATCGAATCGGTCAATGCCGCCTTTGCCAAAATGAAGCAGATCTGGGCGGCCAATCAGGCTGCCGACAAGCTGGAAACGCGTTTCTGGCCGCTGGGGCATACCTTTGTGCAGGAACAGCAGGATGCCGCGTTTGCTTGGCTGGACAAACAGTTCGGGCGCAAATGAAGCGTTGCAGAAGCGCAGAGCAAATGGATTGCATGAAGAGAGCCATCTGCAGACCGGATACAGATAACGGCCGATAAGTCGTATCGATGTTGGGGTATCAAGTCATTCGGTAGCAGAAAAGACCAAGGGCTTGTAAATCATTGATTTACAAGCCCTTGATTTTATTGGTCGGAGTGGCGGGATTCGAACTCGCGACCCCTTGCACCCCATGCAAGTGCGCTACCAGGCTGCGCTACACTCCGAAAAGAGAGCGGATTATAACGACTCTCTTCATGTCTGGCTAGCTTTTCAGCCAGTCCAGCAAATCTTCCAGTTCGCGCCGGATGTCACTCATGTCGGCTTGTTCCAGATATTCAACCACGACCGGGTCGCCCGTGATGGTTGCCAACTGGTTGCGGGCGCCACTGATGGTGAAACCCTGTTCGTATAGCAGCGAGCGGATGCGGCGCACCAGCAGCACTTCGTGGTGCTGGTAGTAACGCCGATTGCCGCGCCGCTTGACCGGCTTGAGTTGCGTGAATTCCTGCTCCCAGTAGCGCAGGACATGCGGCTTGACGCCACACAGGTCGCTGACTTCTCCAATGGTGAAGTAGCGCTTGGCCGGGATCGGCGGTAACTCAGTCGTTGGCGTGACGTTGTTGCTGCTTTGCATAGTGGAGTTCCACCATTCCCTTCAGTTTCTGGCTGGCATGGAAAGTCACCACACGGCGCGCCGAGATGGGAATTTCCTCTCCCGTTTTCGGATTGCGGCCGGGACGCTGTGGCTTGTCACGCAACTGGAAGTTGCCAAATCCGGAAAGTTTGACTGTGTCACCCACAGCCAGTGCTACGCGGATTTCATCGAAAAAGGCCTCAACCATGTCCTTGGCTTCACGTTTGTTGAGGCCTACCTTGTCGAACAGCATGTCGGCGAGGTCTGCTTTGGTTAGTGTCATTTTTTATTGGTCTCGAACTATTCAGACTCTCAATGTTGCGCCGCACGCTTCGGCCTTGCGGATGATGCTGGCAATGGCGGCGTCAACATCCTCTTCAGTAAGAGTTTTGTGAGTATCTTGCAACAACACCTTGAAAGCAAGGCTTTTTCTGCCTTCTGGCACCCCTTTGCCGCGGTAGACATCGAAGAGCTTGATGCCCGTCACGAGCGGGTTATTCAGGCTTGCAAACGCCTGCAGCAACATATCGCAGGAGTGAGATTCTTCAACGATCAGGGCCAGATCACGTCGTACAGGCTGGAACTTGGAAACCGGCTTGGCTCGTACTGCCTCAATCTGCATCAGCGCAGCCAGATCTAGTTCGAATACCACGGGGGCGCTGGCCAGATCGTAGGCAGGAATCCACTGCGGGTGCAGTTCGCCCAGCATGCCGATTACCTTGCCATTGAGCACGACTTCAGCGCTGCGGCCCGGATGCAGGGCAGGGTGGTTGATGCGGCGGAATTCGGCGGTGCGTGGAGCCAGCAGCGATTCGACATCAGCTTTGATATCGAAGAAGTCCACTTTTTCCTTGCCTGCGCCCCATTGTTCGGCAAAGCGACCACCCCAAGCCAATCCGGCAACCTTTTCCGGCTGGCTGTCTGCTGTCGTGCCATGGAATACGCGGCCGATCTCGAACAGACGTATGCGTTCGTGCTTGCGGGCCTGGTTGTGCTTAAGCGAGTTGATCAGGCCGCCCAGCAGGGTAGAGCGCATAACGCTCATTTGCGAAGCGATCGGGTTGATCAATCTGACCGGTGTGGTGTTGCCGGCAAAATCGGTTTCCCATTTCTCTTCGACAAAGGCATAAGTCACGGCTTCCTGGTAGTCGCGGCCAGCGAGAATGTCGCGCAGCGTACGCTTGGAGCGCTTGTGTCCCGGTTGCGGCAGCATGAACAAGCGCGTGGCCGATGGTTGCACCGGCACGTTGTCGTAGCCGTAGAGACGTGCGACTTCTTCGATCAGGTCTTCTTCGATTTCGATGTCGAAACGGAAGGAAGGCGGTGTGACGGTGATGACATCACCAGCGATCTGGCAAGGCAAATCCAGCCGGCGCAGCAGATTCAGGATCTCGTCAGCAGAAAGGGTGACGCCGAGTACCTTGGCTACACGACTGACGCGCAAGGCGACTGGCTTGCGCAGTGGCAATTCTGCACGGGCTTCGGTCACCGGGCCGGCCTGGCCGCCGCAGATGCCGAGCACCAGTTGGGTGGCGCGCTCCAGCGCAACTACGCAGTTGTCGAAATCGACACCGCGCTCGAAGCGGTAGGAGCTGTCCGAGCCAAAGCCAAGCCGACGCGATTTGCCGGCAATTACTTCGGGAGCAAAAAACGCGGATTCCAGGAAAATTTCCGTGCAGCCAGCCTCTACGCTCGATTCTGCGCCACCCATGATTCCGGCTAGGGCAACGGGGCCTGCCTCATCCGCAATCACCAGCATGTCTGGCTCAAGCGCGAGTTCTTTGTCGTTGAGCAGCTTGATCGTTTCGCCACTGCGGGCAAAGCGGGCGCTGATGCCACCGTTAAGCTTGCCCAGGTCGAAGGCGTGCATCGGCTGGCCGAGTTCCAGCAGCACGTAGTTGGTGATGTCGACAATAGCCGAGATCGAGCGCACACCGGAGCGTTCCAGGCGTTGCTTCATCCATTCGGGTGTCGCAGCCGCCTGATTGACATGCTTGATGACGCGGCCGGCGTAGCGCGGGCAGGCCTGGGGTGCTGTCAGCGTCACGGTACGTGTGTCGCTGAGGGTAACCGCTGCGGAATCAATGACAATCGGATGGAGTTCGGCGCCGGTCAATGCGGCAACTTCACGCGCAATGCCCCGAATCGACAGGCAATCAGTGCGGTTGGGTGTGAGCTTCAGGGTGAACAGGCGGTCATCCAGGTTCAGATAGTCACGAATCGACATGCCAACCGGTGCATCCGCCGGCAGGGTCAACAGGCCGCTGGCATCTTCACTGATGCCAAGCTCCTTGGCAGAGCAGAGCATGCCGCGTGATTCGATACCGCGAACCTTGGCCTGCTTGATGGCGAAATCGCCGGGCAATACAGCACCGATACGTGCGCACGGTACTTTTTGTCCGGCTGCCACATTGGGGGCGCCGCAGACAATCTGTAACGGCTCGGCCTCGCCGACATTGACGCTACAGACGTTCAGGCGGTCGGCGTCCGGGTGTTTCTGCAGAGAGAGTACCTCGGCCACGATGACATTGCTGAATGCTGGGGCAGCAGGATCGTTTTCTTCCACTTCCAGGCCTGCCATGGTCAGCAAATGGGCCAGCTGTTCTGATTCGAGCGCCGGGTTTACCCACGTGCGCAGCCATTGTTCGGAGAATTGCATGAGGGGCTCCTGCTCTTAGCGGAATTGTTCCAGGAAACCGAGATCGTTCTCGAAGAAGAGGCGCAGATCGTTTACGCCGTAGTACAGCATGGCAAAGCGGTCCAGCCCGATGCCAAAGGCAAAGCCGGTATATTTTTCGCTGTCGATGCCAACTTTCTTCAGAACATTGGGGTGCACCATGCCGCAGCCGCCGACTTCCAGCCAGCCACGGGCGCCAAGTACGTCAATTTCGGCCGAAGGCTCGGTGAACGGAAAGAAGGAGGGGCGGAAGCGCACCTGCAGGTCGTCCTGTTCGAAGAACTTGCGCAGGAAATCGATCAGCACACTTTTCAGATCGGCAAACGAGACATTTTCATCTACCCACAGGCCTTCCATCTGGTGGAACATGGGCGAATGGGTGGCATCGGAGTCGACGCGATAAACCCGGCCAGGGGCGATGATCTTGATCGGCGGCTCGTGCGATTCCATGAACCGGGCCTGAATCGGCGAGGTGTGCGTGCGCAGAACGAGCGGCATCTCCGGACTGGCACCTTCTACATAGAAGGTATCCTGCATGGCGCGGGCCGGGTGATCCTTGGGGATGTTCAGCGCTTCAAAATTGTAGAAATCGGTTTCGATTTCGGGGCCGTCGGCAACTTCAAAACCCAGTGTCGAAAACAGGGTTTCAATGCGTTGCTGCACCAGTGTCACCGGATGCAGGCCACCCTTGCCGTGGCCACGTCCGGGCTGGGTGATGTCCAGCGCCTCGGCTGCCAGCTGGGCTGCCAGTTTTTCGGCTGCCAGCGCTTCCCGGCGTTCCGTCAGGGCGGCTTCGAATGCCTGCTTGGTCTGGTTGACGGTGGCGCCAAAAGTTTTCTTTTCTTCCGGTGGCAACGTGGCCAACTGTTTCAGCAGTGCCGTAATGAGGCCCTGCTTGCCTACGTAGTGTGCTTTAACGTTTTCGAGTTCCTGCGGGTCATGTGTTGCGCTCAGCTGCGCAATCCCTTGTTCCAGGAGGGCTTGGACGTTGTCAGTCGTCATGGTCTTGGCCGGAAGTGAGTATTCGGTGGAGAAAGAAAAAAGGGAGGCTGATAGCCTCCCTTTAGTTACTGCCGAGGATCAGGCGAGGCTAGCCTTGGCTTGCTCAACAAACTTGGCAAATGCCGGCTTGTCAAACACGGCCAGATCGGCCAGAACCTTGCGATCCACTTCAATGCCAGCCTTCTTCAGGCCGTTCATGAAGCGGCTGTATGCCAATCCGCACTCACGGGAAGCTGCGTTGATACGCGCAATCCAGAGTTGACGGAACTGGCGTTTTTTCTGGCGACGGTCACGGTAAGCGTATTGACCTGCCTTCATCACCGCTTGCTTGGCGATGCGGTAGACGTTCTTGCGACGGCCGCGATAGCCCTTGGCAAGTTCCAGAACCTTTTTGTGACGGGCACGAGCCGTTACACCACGTTTAACGCGAGGCATATTTTCTCTCCTTTATGTTATGCGTAGGGCAACATGGCGCGAACGTGACCCATGTCACAGGCGGTCACTTGTTGGGTGCCGCGCAGTTGGCGCTTGTTCTTGGTGGTTTTCTTGGTCAGGATGTGGCGCTTAAACGCTTTGCTGCGCTTGATGCCACCGCTGCCTTGAACGATGAAGCGCTTTTTGGCGCCGCTCTTCGATTTCATCTTGGGCATGATGATGTCCTTCTTTCGTTAGATTCGGCAACAGGCGCCCCAAAGGGTCTTTATGCCCGCCACCTCGCTTTTTTGCTGCTGCCGGCCATTCCGCAAGGATTGGCCTTGCCGGGTGCAGCAGCCCACCCGGTAAAACTTTAGACTTTCTTCTTGGGCGCCAGCATCATCACCATCTGGCGGCCTTCCAGCTTTGGGAACTGCTCTACTACTGCCAGTTCTCCCAAATCGGCCTCGATGCGTTTAAGTTGCGCCATGCCGATATCCTGGTGGGCCATTTCACGGCCACGGAAGCGCAGCGTGATTTTGGCTTTGTCGCCATCTTCCAGAAAGCGGATCACATTGCGCAACTTGATCTGGTAGTCGTTCTCGTCCGTTCCGGGGCGGAACTTTACTTCCTTGATCTGGATCTGCTTCTGCTTGAGCTTGGCAGCGTGCTGTTTCTTGGCGTTCTGATACTTGAATTTGCCGTAATCCATCAATCGGCAGACCGGCGGTTGCGCATTGGGCGCAATTTCCACCAGATCCATTTCGGCATCCTCGGCCTGGCGCAATGCCTCATACAGGCTCACGATGCCAAGTTGTTCGCCTTCCGCACCCTGCAAACGAATTTCACGCGCGGTAATCTCACCATTGATCCGCGGCTCTTTTTCCTGGGCAGCTATCGCAGTTCTCCAAATCAAGTTAAAACAAAAACCGTGCGTCTGTTGCCATCCGGTCTCAGATCGGGTCGGCCTGCAGGCGTTCGATCAACGCGGCTACAGTCATTTGGCCCAGATCTTCTCCGGTACGGCTACGCACGGCCACCAAGCCCGCAGCTTTCTCCTTGTCACCCACAATGATCTGATAAGGCAGGCGCTGCAAGCTATGTTCGCGGATTTTATAGGTAATCTTCTCGTTTCTCAAGTCGGCTACTGCGCGCAGACCGGCGGCCTTGAGTTGTGCCGTGACTTCGGTAGCGTAATCGGCCTGATGTTCGGAGATATTCATCACCGCCATTTGTACGGGTGCGAGCCAAAGCGGGAATGCGCCGGCATGGTGCTCGATCAGGATGCCGATAAAGCGCTCCATGGAGCCGAGCACGGCGCGATGCAGCATTACCGGATGCACGCGGGTGCTGTGTTCGTCGACGTATTCGGCATCCAGGCGAACCGGCAGGTTGAAGTCCAGTTGCAATGTGCCGCATTGCCAGACACGGCCAAGGCAATCCTTCAGCGAGAATTCAATCTTCGGGCCGTAGAAGGCGCCTTCGCCAGGCTGAACTTCGTAGGGCAGGCTCTTGGCTGCAAGCGCAGCAGCCAGTGCGGCCTCGGCGCGATCCCATTGCTCGTCCGAGCCAACGCGCTTTTCCGGACGGGTGGAAAGTTTGACGATGATGTCGTCAAAGCCGAAATGTTTGTATACCTTTTGCAGCAGCTCGATGAAGCTGGCGGATTCTTCCTGGACCTGGGCTTCGGTACAGAAAATGTGGGCATCGTCCTGGGTAAAACCGCGTACGCGCATCATGCCGTGCAGGCTGCCAGACGGTTCGTTGCGGTGACAGGAGCCAAATTCGGCATAGCGCAGCGGCAGGTCGCGATAGGAGCGCAGGTCGCTGTTGAAAACCTGGATGTGGCCCGGGCAGTTCATCGGCTTGACGGCGTAGTCGCGCTTTTCCGATTCGGTGGTGAACATCAGGTCGTGGTAGTTTTCCCAGTGACCGGATTTCTCCCATAGCGCCCGATCCATCACTTGCGGGGTGCGGATTTCCAGGTAGTTGTGTGCGGTCAGGGTGCGACGCATGTATTGTTCGATCGACTGCCACAGGCTCCAGCCCTTCGGGTGCCAGAAGATCATGCCGGGGGCTTCGTCCTGCATGTGGAACAGATCCAGCTGCTTGCCGAGTTTGCGGTGATCGCGTTTTTCGGCTTCTTCCAGCATGTGCAGGTACTGTTCGAGATCTTCTTTCTTGGCCCAGGCGGTGCCATAGACACGCTGCAGCATTTCGTTCTTGCTGTCGCCGCGCCAGTAGGCGCCGGCAACCTTCATCAGCTTGAAGACTTTCAACTTGCCGGTGGAGGGAACGTGCGGGCCGCGGCAAAGATCGGTGAAGTCACCTTGCTTGTATAGCGACAAGGCTTCATTCGAAGGAATTGATTCGATGATCTCGGCCTTGTATTTTTCCCCGATCGACTTGAAGTAGGCAACCGCTTCGTCGCGCGACAGCTCCCGGCGTTCAAGTGGTGTATCGGCCTTGGCAAGTTCGGCCATTTTCTTTTCGATAGCGGCAAGATCTTCCGGGGTGAATGGGCGCTTGTACGAAAAATCATAGTAGAAGCCGTTGTCGATCACTGGGCCGATCGTGACCTGCGCGTCCGGGAAGAGTGATTTGACTGCCTGTGCCAGCAGGTGAGCGGTCGAGTGGCGGATGATATCCACGCCCTCTGCGTCGCGATCGGTGATGATGGCGAGTTGTATGTCGCGATCGATCAGGAAACTTGTGTCTACCGGTTTGCCGTCCACCTTGCCTGCAAGCGCTGCGCGCGCCAGGCCAGCGCCGATGCTGGCTGCGACCTGTGCGACGGTCAGGGGGGCGTCATAGCTGCGTTGGGAGCCATCGGGGAGGGTTACGACCGGCATGATTGTCACCTGCTTATCTTGGAGGTTGTAAAACGGCAAAAAAAAAGTGCGGGGTTAGCCGCACTTTTTTCTGGATCAGGTCAAATGCACGACTTACCGGCTGTGTTTTTCGGAAGTCGTGGTAGTTCGGAACATTTGTTTCTGATCCTGTGTGTATTCGTTGGTAGGCACGATTGGACTCGAACCAACGACCCCCACCATGTCAAGGTGGTGCTCTAACCAGCTGAGCTACGTGCCTAACGAGAGACCGGCATTATACGGAAGCCATTTTATTTTGCAAGCCTGCGTGAAGAATAGTTGTGTGGCGGCGCGCGGCTTGCCATCTGCTGGTGTTGTTTGTGGGAGTGTGCGCTTTAATCTATAATCACGCGCTTGGTCCAAAACGGAGCGCTTGTTGCGCGCTTTGCGAGCGTGGCGAAATTGGTAGACGCACTGGATTTAGGTTCCAGCGCCGCAAGGTGTGGGAGTTCGAGTCTCCCCGCTCGCACCAGCTGCAACAAGTCTGGATCCGCTCAAATGTTGCTGACGGCACGAAGTGGCGTCGAATCCATATCTCAGAAAATATTAAGGAATACAGGTAATGCAAGCACAACTGGAAATCCTGGAAAACCTCCAGCGTCGCCTGGTCATTTCGGTGCCGCGTGAAGAAATCGCCAAGCAGGTCGATGCTCGTCTGAAGCGTGTAGCCAAGACTGCCAAGCTTGACGGTTTCCGTCCGGGCAAGGCGCCGATCAATATCGTTGCACAGAATTATGGTTTCCGCGTGCAGGAAGAAGTGTTGGGCGAAACGGTTGAGCGCGCATTTGGCGAAGCAGTAAAAGAGCAGAATCTCAATGTGGCCGGTTATCCCCGTTTCGAACCGCAAGAGAGTGAAGGTGCCGATGCTGATTTCCAGTTTGCTGCAACGTTCGAGGTCTATCCCGACGTGAAGATCGGCGACCTGTCTGCTGTCGAAGTGGAAAAGCCGTTGCTTGAAGTTAGTGATGCCGAGGTCGACAAGACTATTGATATCCTGCGTCGCCAGCGTACGCGCTATGACCGCGTTGAGCGCGAAGCCGCTGACGAGGATCGCGTGATTATCGACTTCAAGGGTACGATCGACGGCGTGGCTTTTGCTGGTGGTACTGCCGAAAACTACGCATTCCTGCTGGGCAAGGGCCAGATGTTGCCCGAATTTGAAGCCGGCATTCGCGGTATGAAGGAAGGCGAAACCCGTACGGTTGAGGTGAGCTTCCCCGCGGATTACCACGGCAAGGATGTGGCTGGTAAAACTGCCCAGTTCGAAATCACCTTGAAAAACGTCGCTGCAGCACAACTTCCGGAAGTGGATGAGCAGTTTGCCCAGAGTCTTGGCATTGAAGGCGGCGATGTTGCCAAGATGCGCGAAGAGGTCAAGGCAAATCTGTCCCGTGAAGTTCGCAACCGTCTGAAGGCGCGCGTAAAGGAAAATGTGCTGAATGCATTGGTCGAGGTTGCCCCGATCGAATTGCCCAAGGCGCTGGTTTCCATTGAAACCGCACGCCTGCATGAAAATGCTCAGTCGGACATGAAAGCGCGTGGCATTGATCCGAAGCAGATGCCGTTCCCGGCAGAGATGTTTGAAGAACAAGCCAAGCGCCGTGTTCATCTTGGCCTGGTTCTTGCTGAGCTGGTGGATGCCAATGATCTGAAAGCCAAGCCGGAACAGGTTAAGGCGCTGATCGAAGATATGGCACAAAACTACGAAAATCCGTCTGAAGTCGTAGCATGGTACTACGCCGACAAGAAGCGCCTGGCTAATGTAGAGTCGATGGCGCTCGAGGATGGCGTGGTTGATTTTGTTCTGGGCAAGGCCAAGGTTGTGGAAAAGGCTGTAGCCTTCGATGAGTTGATGGGTCAGCAAGGCTGATGCATCGGCAGGGAGATAAAGTATGACCAAACAGGAATTCGATCCGCAAAACCTTGGCTACATCCCGATGGTGGTTGAGCAAAGTGGGCGTGGCGAGCGTTCGTACGATATTTATTCACGCCTGCTCAAGGAGCGGGTTGTGTTCCTGGTTGGGCCGGTCAATGATCAGACAGCTAACCTTGTGGTAGCGCAGTTGCTGTTCCTTGAATCGGAAAACCCGGATAAGGATATCTCCCTCTACATCAATTCGCCCGGAGGTTCGGTTACGGCCGGACTGGCGATTTATGACACGATGCAGTTCATCAAGCCAGATGTATCGACCTTGTGCGTCGGCATGGCTGCCAGTATGGGGGCATTCCTGCTGGCAGGCGGCGCCAAGGGCAAACGCTTTGCGCTGCCGCATTCGCGTATCATGATTCATCAGCCGCTGATCGGCGGCTTGGCGGGCCAGGCTTCCGACATTGAAATTCACGCGCGTGAATTGATCAAAACCAAGCGAACCTTGAATGAGTTGCTGGCCAAACATACCGGCCAGAATATCAGCACGCTTGAACGTGATACCGACCGTGACAATTTCATGAGCGCCGAGGAAGCCAAATCCTATGGCCTCGTGGATGAAGTGTTGCTGACCCGCGCAGCCGCACACTGATGTTTTCCCTGGCTGCCGTATTTGTACGGCAGCCTTCATTTTCTCTGCCCTGATGACAGGGATCGCACAAAATGCCCAAATCAAGCGACAAACTTCTCTATTGTTCTTTCTGCGGCAAAAGCCAGCATGAAGTCACCAAGCTGATAGCCGGGCCTCAGGTATTCATCTGCAATGAATGCATTGCATTGTGCCAGGACATTATTCGCGAAGAAGCTGGCCAGGCCAGTGTGAGTGAAGTGCATACGCCGGAAGGCAAGCATTTGCCTTTGCCGACTGAAATCCGTGAAAACCTCGACCAGTACGTGATTGGCCAGGATCGTGCCAAGAAAATTCTGGCCGTGGCGGTCTATAACCACTACAAGCGGCTTGCCAGCAAGGTGCAGACTGGTGATGTCGAGCTGTCCAAATCCAATATCCTGCTGATCGGTCCAACTGGTTCAGGCAAGACGTATCTGGCGCAAACGCTGGCCAAGATGCTGGATGTGCCTTTTGTAATTGCAGATGCCACGACGCTGACTGAGGCGGGTTATGTTGGCGAGGATGTGGAGCACATCATTGCCAAGTTGTTGGCGCAATGCGATTACGACGTGGAAAAGGCCCAGCGCGGCATCGTTTTCATCGATGAAATCGACAAGATTGCACGCAAATCCGAAAATCCTTCGATTACGCGCGATGTTTCAGGCGAGGGTGTACAGCAGGCCTTGCTGAAGATCGTCGAAGGTACGGTTGCATCGGTACCGCCGCATGGCGGGCGCAAGCATCCCAATCAGGAGATGCCGCAGGTTGATACCACGAATATTCTTTTTATTTGCGGTGGTGCATTCGAAGGGCTGGAAAAGATAATCCGCAACCGCTCGGTCAAGGGGGGTATCGGTTTTGGAGCGCAGGTGATCAGCGAAGAAGCCCGCGAAAAAACGGCTAGGCGGTTGCAGGATGTTGAACCGGATGATCTGGTCAAGTTTGGCTTGATTCCGGAATTCGTTGGCCGTTTGCCCGTGATTGCCACGCTGGATGAGCTTGATGAGGCTGCCTTGGTGTCGATTCTGACCGAGCCCAAGAATGCGCTGGTCAAGCAATTCCAGAAGCTGTTCGAAATGGAAGAAGTGCAGCTGGAAATCGAACCGTCAGCGCTGACGGCCATGGCACACAAGGCCATGGAGCGTAAAACCGGTGCGCGGGGCTTGCGTTCCATCCTTGAGGGCGTTTTGCTGGATACCATGTACGAATTGCCTGCCATGGACGGAGTCTCACGGGTGGTTGTCAATGCCGAGGTGATTACCGGCAAAACGCAGCCACTACTCGTGCCTGCCGATCCAAAGCAGCAAGCCGCTGCATAAGCTATTTGTCACAGGAACGGGCCGCCCGTACATAAAAGGGCGGCTTGTTTTGTTTCTTCGGGTTGAATAAAGTGTCTTTCAACCGCATTGTCATACCAAGCATATTTCTTATCAGGCCTTGAGCATCATGTCCGAACATCAAGCATTGCCCGCTGAACTCACCGCCTTACCCATGTTGCCGTTGCGCGATGTTGTCGTGTTTCCGCACATGGTTATCCCGCTGTTTGTTGGCCGGCCCAAATCGATTCGTGCGTTGGAGGCTGCCGCCGATGGTGGTCGGCATATTTTGCTGGCCGCACAAAAGAATGCAGCCAAGGATGAACCTGAACTGGCCGATATCTATCCGGTCGGCACGGTTGCAACGGTTCTGCAGTTGCTGAAGTTGCCGGATGGAACGGTCAAGGTGCTGGTCGAAGGTGTCCAGCGCGCAGAAATTTCAGCGCTTTCTGATGAGGAGGGCTATTACCGCGCAGAGGCCTTGCCACTGGCTGTCGGCGATGATGATGGGCATGAGATCGAGGCGATGCGTCGTACCCTGATGACGCAGTTTGATCAGTACGTAAAGCTGAACAAGAAAATACCGCCGGAAATTCTGGCCTCTCTGTCCGGAATCGAATCCGCCAGCCGTCTTGCGGATACCGTGGCGGCACATTTGCCGCTCAAGCTTGAACAAAAGCAGGTTTTGCTCGAAATGACCGACGTCAAGCGCCGGCTGGAGCATTTGCTCAAGCAGCTCGAAACCGAGCTCGATATCCTGCAGGTGGAAAAGCGCATTCGTGGTCGCGTGAAACGCCAGATGGAAAAGAGCCAGCGCGAGTATTACCTGAACGAGCAGGTTAAGGCCATTCAAAAGGAACTCGGTGAGGCCGAGGAAAGTGCCGAGCTCGACGAGCTGGACAAAAAAATCAAAAACGCCGGCATGACCAAAGAGGCCAGAGAAAAGGCCGAGGCGGAGCTCAAGAAGCTGCGCATGATGTCGCCGATGTCGGCAGAGGCGACGGTGGTACGCAACTATATCGATACGCTGATTGGTCTGCCCTGGAAGAAGAGAACCAAGATCAGCAAGGATATCGCGGCCGCCGAAGTGACGCTCGATACTGATCACTATGGCCTGGAAAAGGTCAAGGAGCGCATTGTCGAGTATCTGGCGGTGCAAAGTCGGGTCGACAAGCTCAAGGCGCCAATTCTTTGCCTGGTTGGGCCGCCCGGTGTGGGCAAGACTTCGCTTGGTGAATCCATAGCCAAGGCAACCAATCGCAAGTTTGTGCGAATGGCCTTGGGTGGCATGCGTGATGAGGCTGAAATTCGGGGACACCGCCGCACTTACATCGGTTCAATGCCGGGTAAAATCCTGCAGTCGATCACCAAGGTCGGAGTCAAGAATCCGCTGTTCCTGCTGGATGAAGTCGACAAGATTGGCGCAGATTTCCGGGGCGACCCTTCTTCGGCTTTGCTGGAAGTGCTTGATCCGGAGCAGAACCACGCCTTCAGCGATCATTATCTGGAAGTGGATTATGACCTGTCCGATGTCATGTTCGTTGCTACGGCCAATACCCTGAATATTCCGCCGGCCTTGCTGGATCGGATGGAAGTGATTCACTTGTCCGGATACACCGAGGATGAAAAGGTAAATATCGCGCTCAAGTATCTGGTGCCCAAGCAATTGAATGCCAATGGCGTGAAGGAAGGGGAGTTGCAGATCGGCGACGCCGCGATCCGCGATATTGTCCGCTATTACACGCGCGAGGCCGGGGTGCGCAGTCTGGATCGCGAGATTGCACGCATTTGCCGCAAGGTGGTGAAAGGTTTGCTGACCAAGCCTTCCGACAAAAAAATCGTGGTGACGGCCAAGAACCTCGACAAGTATCTGGGGGTGCGGCGCTATGAATACGGTCTGGCCGAGCAGAAAAACCAGATCGGCCAGGTGACGGGGCTTGCCTGGACCGAGGTGGGTGGCGAGCTTTTGACGATTGAGGCGGTGCTGTTGCCGGGTAAGGGTAATATCCTGCGTACCGGCAAGCTGGGCGATGTCATGCAGGAGTCGATTCAGACGGCCTTATCGGCAGTTCGTAGCCGTGCCGCCTTGTTGGGGATCGATACCGAGTTTTATCAAAAGCATGATATCCATGTGCACTTGCCGGAAGGGGCTACGCCGAAAGATGGTCCGTCAGCCGGTATCGCCATTGCGACGGCAATGGTTTCCATTCTGACCGGTATTCCGGTACGCTGTGATGTTGCCATGACGGGCGAGATCACGCTGCGGGGCGAAGTGCTGCCTATTGGTGGTCTGAAAGAAAAGCTGCTGGCTGCATTGCGTGGCGGCATCAAGCATGTATTGATCCCGGATGGTAACGTAAAGGACTTGGCTGAAATTCCGGATAATGTAAAGCGTGGCCTGACAATTCATCCAGTTAAGTGGTTTGATCAGGTGCTTGGGCTTTCATTGGAGCGTCAGCCTGAGTTATTACCGGTTAAGGATGTGGCGGTTGAGGCGGTGATTGCCGACAACAGCGTTGAGCCGATCCAACAGCCGGTTAAACACTAGTTGACATGGCAATTTGCCACTTGTTATAAAGCCTTGGTAATTCGGACTCCCGGACCTATCCAACCATAAATCTGAAAGGGGACGTAAGTGAATAAATCGGAACTGATCGACGCCATTGCTGAATCTGCTGGTTTGACTAAAGCTCAGGCAGGCAAAGCACTTGATGCAACCGTGGATGCCATCGGCAAGGCATTGAAAGAAGGCGAAGAAGTAACGCTGGTTGGCTTTGGTTCTTTCTATGTGGCAGATCGCGAAGAGCGTACCGGCCGCAATCCGCGTACTGGCGAAACGATCAAGATCGCTGCTGCCAAGCAACCGAAGTTCAGGGCTGGCAAATCCCTGAAGGATGCAGTACAATAATCGACTTTCTATCTCGCCCTATAGGCGAGATAGATATGTGGTAAAGGGTGGTTAGCTCAGTTGGTTAGAGCGCCTGCTTCACACGCAGGAGGTCGGTGGTTCGAATCCACTACTACCCACCAAAATGCAGTTGCTTGCTGGTTGCTGTTTTTTGGGTTAACATCCACGTCCGTTTTGGAGCGGTAGTTCAGTTGGTTAGAATACCGGCCTGTCACGCCGGGGGTCGCGGGTTCGAGCCCCGTCCGCTCCGCCAAAATGCTAGAAAAGGGCAAACTCAGGTTTGCCCTTTTTTATTTTGTGCATCTGATAGGCGTTCATGTGAGTTCGGCCTCCGTGGATGGTGGGCTATGCGCGTGTGAATGCCGGAAAGTACGGAAAGACAGAGTGCATGCTGATCTGGCATCATATGCCGCTGTTTGATTGAAGGAGTTCGGGGTTCATGTTTGATCTGGTGCAGAAGAATAAAACCGTAGTACAGATTGTGCTGGCAATGGTATCCCTTGGTCTGGTGGTCGGATTCGGGATCAGTGGTTATAGCGCCTTCCAGGATGGCGGTAATTATCTCGCCAAGGTGGGTGATGTCGAGATCACGGAGCGCGATATTGCCGAAGCAGTCAATAATCAAAATGTTCCGGCGGAAATGCGCCCTGCAATCATCGAGCAGGTGGTTCAGCAAAAGTTGCTGGCAACACAGGCTGCGGCATTGCGTCTGAACGTGAGCGATGCCACCCTGCGTGAGTTTATCGCAAAGATCGATGCCTTCCAGAAAGATGGCAAATTCGATCCGGCTCTCTACAAGGAGTTGCTGGCGCAACAGCGCATGACGCCGGAAGCCTTTGAGCAAAAGCTCAAGCAGGATCTGGCATTGCGCCAATTGGTCGGAGGCATGGCTGGCGCTGGGATTGTTTCATCGGCCATGCAGGAGAGAATGGAAAAGCTGCTAGGCGAGCGCCGCGAACTGCAAGTGTCCGTGGTGTCGGCACAGGAATTCGTGCAAAAAGTGGCTATTACCGACGCGGAAATCCAAAAGTATTACGAGACACATTCGGCCGAGTTCAAGATGCCGGAACAGGTCAAGCTTGAGTATCTGGTTCTCTCGCGCGATGAGTTGTCCAAAGCGCAGGTGGTATCGGATGATGAAGTGCAGAAATACTACGATGCCCACAAGCAGGATCTTGCCAAGGAAGAGCGCCGTGCTCGCCACATCCTGCTGACCTTCCCGCAGGGAGCCTCTGCCGAGCAGAAGGCGGCTGTCAAGAAGCAGGCTGAAGCAGTCCTGGCTGAAGTCCAGCAAAACGCAGCGCGCTTTGCCGAAATTGCCAAGCAGAAATCGCAGGATCCCGGCTCTGCCGCAAATGGTGGCGACCTGGGCTGGTTTGGGCGCGGCATGATGGTCAAGCCGTTTGAGGATGCAGTATTCGCACTGGAAAAAGGAAAAACCAGCACTCTGGTGGAAAGCGAGTTCGGTTTCCATATCATCAAACTGGATGATGTGCGTAACAAGGCACTGGCAGATGCCAAATCGGAAATTCTTGAAACCCTGAAGCAACAGAAGGCGCAAAACGCCTTCCAAGTGCAGATGGAAAAATTCAACGAAATCGTTTACCAGCAAGCCGACAGTTTGCAGCCCGCTGCAAACGAACTGAAGCTGCAAATTCACAAGAGTGACTGGATCGGCAAACAGGGTGCGCAGAACGGCGATCTTGCGAGCCCAAAGCTTATGGAAGCTGTTTTCGGTGATGATGTGCTCAAAGGCAAGCACAATTCCGAAGCAATCGAGGTCGCGCCGGGCGTGCTGGTTTCGGCGCGTGTGATTGAACATAAGCCGGAGCAGATCCCTGCGCTGGCCGAGGTCAGTACAAAGATCTCTGCCAAACTGCGTGAAGACAAGGCGGTGCAGAATGCGATGGAAGAAGGTGCGGCCCGCCTGAAGCGTTTGCAGGCAGGTGAGCGCATTGATCTGCAGTGGTCTCAGCCACAAGAGGTTGTTCGCATCGGCACTCGCCAGATCGACGAAGAGCAATTGAAGGCGATATTCCGTGTGCCGGCGGACAAGTTGCCGGGTTATGTCGGCGGCGAGCTCAAGGGCGTTGGTTATCTGATCTTCAAGGTGGCCAAGGTGTCCCCAGCAACGCCGCTCGAAGCTTCGGCTCGCCGGCAGATGAGCGACTCGCTTGCGCAAATGTATGGGCAGGTGGCGTTGCAGTCTTATCTTGATGGCCTGCGCAAGCAGATCCAGGTTGAGTATCCGGCAGCAAAGGCCAAGACTGAATAAGCAGGTATGTTAAGAAATGCAAAACGGCGACATTTATGTCGCCGTTTTGCATTTCACCCTCCATTTTTCTGGATTTCTGCCGATAAAGCGTATGAGGCTGTTGTGTAGAGAGGATGCAAATGGGGCAGGTATGGGAAGTGTGTTGCGAGGTGCTCGGCGGCGAGAGCGATCAGGCCGTCAGCCGCGATGCAGGTATGCTCGATGTGGTTGCGCTGCGCGAGAGGGAGCCATCATTGCTCGTGCATCGCGCGCTGTCTGAATTGCATAACGTCATTAAAATTCCGCCGGGCTTCTTGTCTTTTTGATCCTCATGCCCTTGCTGTTGGCTGGCTGTAACTGGGAAGCGGCTGGTTATGGTACAGTTGCACGCATTTTTCAGGTTCGTTTGAGGATGGATTCCTGTCCGCACGCTGCCTGATGACAGGTTGGTTCCCCGCTGTGTTGCTCCGATTTTTTATCTCATTCCTGATGCTTGGGGTAGTCATCCCGGCAGAAGCTCGTCGTGTTCTCATTCAGGCCGGGGATATTTCCTTACCGGCGGAATATCGCGCACCTACCCAGCCCCGCATGCCTGCCATATTGATGATGCATGGCTGTGGCGGCTTGCTTACGCCGACAGGGCAGATCAGCAGCCGTATGGTTCGTGTAGGCAACCTGCTGCAGGAAATGGGCTACGGGGTTCTTTACCTGGACAGCTTTACTCCGCGCGGCATCAAGCAAGTGTGTTCTCCGGGGGCATCCTCAGGCACGATTGCGCCATCCATCCGGGCGCGGGATGCCGAAGCTGCGGTCAGTTGGTTGCGTCGGCAAAAAAATGTCGATGGTTCCCGGATTGGCGTACTGGGGTGGTCGCACGGCGCTGATGCCATTCTTTCCTTGCTGGGTCGCAAGAACCGTTCGATCAAGGCCGCGGTGACCTATTACCCCAGCTGCCGTTCGTTTGCCAAGTTAAAGAAGTATCGGGTTTCGGCACCTACGCTGGTCCTGGTGGGCGAAATGGACAAAGCCGCGCCGGCGCAGGAGTGCAAGAAATTGGCCGCCAAGACAGGCCAGGATCTGTTTCATGTCGTGACTTATCCCGAGGTTGGACATGATTTCGATGCGCCGGTGGCCAGCCCTTCTGCGCAGAATGATGTTCCCAACCATGCGCGGAGCAAGGATTCGGCCTTTAATGAACCGGCCGTCGATGCTGCGCAAGATGCCAATCGCCGTACGTTTAAATGGTTTTCACGCTGGTTTGATCCGGAGCGTGCAATCCAGGGCGTTCCCCCCAGCAGCAAGCAAGGTCGTTGAATCCGGTTCTCCATTGAACGCCCTTTGAGCCTGCGTGAACGCTGCCTTGCCATCCTATCGTGCTCCACAAGAACCTGTTCAAAGTCTTGCGGCGAGGCGCTGCTCGGAACGTCCCAAGAGAGACTCCTTCGAGCGTCATCATTTATCCACATAAACCCCGATTCCTGTGCTGCGCTTCACCCCGCAGAGATCCTCTCGCGACAGACTTTGAACAGGTTCTAACGGATCATCCAGGTTGAAATCAAAATCTGGTTTGACGGTCTGAGCAGATGGGGCTGGCTTCCATTACAATCGCGGTTTTCGAAGGAGGCCCGAATGTCTATCCAGAATATGTTTGCGCAACTCGCCGCAGCAGCCGGCGTGCAATTGGTCAATTCGACGGAGCTTTATCCGGCCCTGCACCAGGCTGGTGATGTCGGTTTGCCCATGCTTGTCGTTGAAAACAAGCTTGGGCGTGCCGTAATCGCTTTGCAGGGTGCTCACCTTATGGAATTCAAGCCAGCTGGCGCGCCGGAAATGTTCTGGATCTCGCCCAAGTGCATGCTTGAAGCCGGCAAGCCGATCCGTGGCGGTATCCCGCTCTGCCTGCCCTGGTTTGGGCCGGGTGCCGATGGCAGCACGCCGCACGGTTTTGCCAGACTGATGCCGTGGAGTCTGGTGGGATCAGAGGTTTGTGGCAATGGGGCAACGCGCGTGGTGCTGGAGTTGACAGGCGATGAGAGTGTGAATCCGCTGTGGCCGCATGCCTTCAGTTTCCGCCTGGAGATAACGGTTGGCGGCAAGCTCTCGCTCAAACTGGTCGCCGAGAACCGTAGCAACCAACCGGCGCCGTTTGCCTTTGCCTTCCATACCTATTTTGCTGTTGAAGATGTAGCCAAGGCACGTGTGGCGGGCCTGGAAGGAACGACCTTTATCGACAAGATGGATAATTTCGCGCGCAAGACCCAGTCTGGCGAGGTGACGATTGAAGGTGTGACCGACCGCATTTACCTGGATGTGCCTGCCGTGCAGCACCTGAATGCTGCCGGGCGCCAGGTAGTGATTGAATCTGATGCCAAATGCGCCGTAGTCTGGAATGCCTGGACCAACGACAAGAATATGGCTGACCTGGGCGAAGGCAATCATGTCGGGTATCTCTGCGTGGAGCGTTGCGATGTGGCAGACCGGGCAGTGACGCTGCCGCCGGGTGGCCAATACCAGTGTTCGATGACTCTGTCGTACTGATTCCGTATTCCATGCCAATGAACAGCCCGTCATAATGATGGGCTGTTTCCATTTGAGTCCATCCCCATGCGATACCAGGATTTACGCGATTTCATGCAACAGCTTGAGTGTCGGGGCGAGCTCAGGCGCATCGGCGTGCCGGTTTCTCCCGTACTGGAAATGACCGAGATTTGCGATCGGGTATTGCGTAGCGGCGGGCCTGCGATTTTGTTTGAAAAGGCTGTCGGCCATTCACTGCCCGTGTTGGCCAACCTGTTCGGCACGCCGCAGCGGGTAGCGCTGGGTATGGGGGCGAATGATGTCACTGCCCTGCGCGAGATCGGCAAGTTGCTGGCCTACCTCAAAGAGCCGGAGCCGCCACAAGGCCTGCGCGATGCGTGGGAAAAGTGGCCGGTGCTCAAGCAGGTGCTGAACATGGCGCCCAAGGTGGTTGGGCGGGCGCCATGCCAGGCAATCGTGATTGAAGGCCCTGATGTCGATCTGGGAACATTGCCGATCCAGCATTGCTGGCCCGGCGATGTGGCACCGCTGATTACCTGGGGGCTGGTGGTAACGCGCGGCCCGGAGAAAAAGCGCCAGAATCTGGGGATCTACCGTCAGCAGGTCATTGGCCGCAACAAGGTGATCATGCGCTGGCTTGCGCATCGCGGCGGGGCGCTGGATTTTCGCGAACATGCCCGCTTGTATCCGGGCCAGCCTTTTCCGATCGCCGTGGTATTGGGGTGCGATCCGGCCACTATTCTGGGGGCGGTAACGCCGGTACCCGATTCCTTGTCCGAATACCAGTTCGCCGGTTTGTTGCGCGGTGCCCGTACCGAGCTGGTGCAGTGTCTCGGTTCTGGCCTGCAAGTGCCGGCACGCGCCGAGATCGTGCTGGAAGGCCATATCTACCCGGATGCCGATTCACCAACCGGCTTTGAGCAGGCACTGGAAGGCCGCCCGGCCGGCGTTCCGCCACGGCCGAGCACTGGATTTGAAATGGCCCTGGAGGGGCCATACGGCGACCATACCGGCTACTACAACGAGCAGGACTGGTTCCCGGTATTCACCATCGATCGCATGACCATGCGCGAAAACCCGATTTACCACAGCACTTATACCGGCAAACCACCGGATGAGCCGGCCGTGCTCGGCGTGGCGCTGAATGAAGTGTTCGTGCCGATCCTGCAGAAGCAGTTTCCGGAAATCGTCGATTTCTATCTGCCGCCCGAAGGCTGCAGTTACCGCATGGCCGTGGTATCAATCCGCAAGCAGTATCCAGGACATGCCAAGCGCGTGATGTTCGGGATCTGGTCTTTCCTGCGCCAGTTCATGTATACCAAGTTTATCGTCGTAGTGGATGAGGACGTGAACGTGCGCGATTGGAAGGAGGTAATCTGGGCTATCACCACCCGTATGGATCCGGCACGGGATACCACGTTGGTGGAGAATACACCGATTGACTATCTCGACTTTGCTTCGCCGGTCAGCGGCTTGGGCAGCAAGATGGGGATGGATGCCACCAACAAATGGCAGGGCGAAACACAGCGCGAATGGGGGCGTCCTATCGTGCAGGATGCTGAAGTCAAAGCCAGGGTCGATGCGATCTGGCATGAGTTGGGGCTGTGAACGTGTGGTTTCTGTCCCAGCTGGCGGAAAGGCGCATTGAAGAAGCGCGAGATCGTGGTGAGCTTGATAATCTGCCGGGCAGTGGCCTGCCGCTGCCGCAAGATGATGATCCGCTGGTGCCAGAGCATCAACGCATGGCTTATCGCATTCTTAAGAACAGTGGCTATCTGCCGGCCGAGCTGGAAATGCACAAGGAAGCGGTTGATATCGCCTTGCAATTGGCTCGTTGCGAAGGTGGTGCGGAAAAGGTGCAATTGCTGGATCGACTGGCCCGCATCAATCTTTACCTGGCAGAAAGCGGGCGGCGGCAATTGATCGTGCCGGAAAACTATGCGGAAATGCTGGCACAGCGTCTGGCATCCAAATGACTATGCTGGCAATAACAGAACAACGATAACAATACTAGGAGTTGCACCATGCTATCGAATCCAGGCAGGGAGTTTCAGTTTACCGAGCAAGATTTCGAAAAAGTCCGCAAGCTGATCTACGACTACGCGGGTATCGCGTTATCGCCGACCAAGCATGACATGGTGTATGGCCGGCTGGCCCGCCGCCTGCGCGCACTGAACCTGACCACGTTCCAGCAATATCTGCAGATTCTGGAGCGCGGCGACAACAAGGAATTCGAGCTGTTCACCAATTCGCTGACAACGAATCTGACCTCGTTTTTCCGTGAATCGCACCATTTCGATATCCTCAAGCCTTTTCTGCAAGCCAACAAGGCACAGGGCTCGTTCTCGATCTGGTGCTCGGCTTCCAGTACCGGGGAAGAGCCATATTCGATTGCGATAACCGCGTGCGAGGCCTTTGATAGCCTGCGCCCTCCAGTCAAGATCATCGCCACGGATCTGGATACCAATGTGCTGGAGGTGGCCAAAACGGCAATCTACAGCGGTGAAGAAGTACAGAAGCTGACGCCGACTCGCGTACAGAAGTATTTCAACAAGCTGGCCGATGGCCGCTACGAGGTAAAACAGGAGCTGCGCGATCTGGTCGTATTCCGTCGCCTGAATCTGGTCGAGCCGAACTGGATGATTCGCGGCCCATTCGATGCGCTGTTCTGTCGCAATGTGATGATCTATTTCGACAAGCCGACGCAACTCAAGATCCTGCAGCGCTTTGCTCCACTGATGAAGTCAAGTTCCCTGCTGTTTGTCGGCCATTCCGAAAACCTGTATCACGCCAGCGATCTGTTCCGGCTCAAGGGCAAGACCGTGTACGAACTGATAAGTGCAGGCGGGGCGACCGCCGGGCGCTGATTTTATTCGCGCCAGCGATACCACAGACTGCCGGCCAGTTCGCGCAATGCCGTGCTGCTGGAGTAGAAAGCCATGGCGCGAGGCAGCAAGCTTAAGGCGCTGAAGGGTTCACGGTTGGTGTAATCGGTGGGGGCGGCCATTACCGTGAAGCCTGCTGCTTCGAAGGCCTGTCTGGCACGCGGCATGTGATTGGCGGAAGTGACCAGCAGAATGTGGCGCTGGTTGGCCGCAAGCAAGCCCGCGCTCATGGTTGCATTGTCGCGGGTATCGTTCGAGTGTGCTTCCACCCAGCGTACCGGCACGCGGAATTCCTGCTGCAGGATATCGCGCATCAACACCGCTTCGGCCACGCCACCTGCCGGTGCACCGCCGCTGACCAGGATCGGTTTACCGGTTTGCCGATGCAGGCGTGCGGTGTAACGCAGGCGACTCAGCGTAACGTGGTTGATCGTTTCATTGCCGGGCAGGTCGATGGCACCAAAGCGCTTACCCCCGCCCAGGCAGACAATGGCATCCACGGCAGCAAGCGGAGCCGCTGAGGCCAGTGGCATGGCTTCGACCTGCGCCATCAGCCAGCCGGCAGCCAGCGGTGTGGTCAGGGCGTAGAACAGCAGTGCCGAGCAGGCAGTCAGCCACTTTCCCAGCCAGCTGCGCCAGAAAAGCAGACTCGCCAGCAACAGCAGCACAAACAGCCCCGGTGGCAAGAGCAGGGTGCGAAGGATCTCCTTGGCGAGATAGGAAGAAGCCAGGTCCATCTTTATGTTCTCCGGAAAACAAAAAGGCTGCGATCAACGCAGCCTTGAAGCATAGCAGCATAACCTGCTGTCTTACTCGCCGAGATAAGCTTCCTGGATCTTTGTGTTGGCCAGCAGGTTGGCAGCGGTATCGGCAAGACTGATCCTGCCCGATTCCATGACATAACCGCGATGGGCCGTCTGCAAAGCCAGCTTGGCGTTCTGCTCAACCAGCAGGATGGTGACGCCTTCGTTGGAAATCATCCGGATGATCTCGAAGATCTTTTGCACGATGATCGGTGCCAGACCCATTGACGGTTCATCCAGCAGCAACAGCTTGGGGCGACTCATCAGCGCGCGGCCAATGGCAACCATCTGCTGCTCGCCGCCCGAAAGGGTGCCGGCCAGTTGCTTCATGCGTTCCTTCAGGCGCGGAAACAGGCTGTAGACGTGTTCCAGATCTTGCGCGATGACAGCCTTGTCGTTGCGCACATAGGCGCCCATCAACAGGTTTTCCTCGACCGTGAGCCGGCTGAAAATGCCGCGCCCTTCCGGCACCATAACCAGCCCCTGGCTGACGTGTTCGTGCGGCGGGGTGCGCGTGATCGACTGGCCGTTGAAAACGATATCGCCCTCGGCTGGTTTGACCATGCCGACCAGGGTTTTCAGGGTGGTAGTCTTGCCGGCACCGTTGGCGCCGATCAGCGCAACCAGTTCACCCTGCTTGATTTCCAGATCGATGCCCTTCACAGCATGGATGCCGCCATAGGCCACCTTCAGATTCTTGACTTCCAGCATGCTCATTCCGGTGCCACTCCCAGATAGGCTTCAATCACGCGCGGGTTGCGCTTTACTTCTTCCGGCACGCCTTCCGCGATTTTCTTGCCGTAATCCAGCACCGCGATCCGGTTGCACAGATCCATCATCAGTTTCACATCGTGCTCGATCAGCAACACGGTAATGCCATCGTTGCGGATCTTCTGCATCAGCTGCTTCAGATCGTCCGTTTCTTTCGGGTTCATGCCGGCTGCCGGTTCATCCAATGCCAGCAGCAATGGTTCGGTTGCCAGAGCACGGGCGATTTCCAGACGGCGCTGATCGCCATAAGAAAGATTGCGTGCCAGTTCGTCGGCATGACGTTCGATGCCGACATATTCCAGCAGCGTTTGCGCGCGTTGCCGGATGTCTGCTTCTTCACGCCGGGCTGCAGGGGTACGCAGCATGGCGCCGAGCGGGCCGGCATGCGTGCGTACGTGCCGGCCGACCATCACATTTTCCAGCGCCGTCATGTTGGCGAACAGGCGGATATTCTGGAACGTGCGGGCAATGCCGGATTCCACCACCACAAACGGCTTCTGGCGGAACAAATCCTTGCCGTTGAAGGTGAACTTGCCTTCGTCCGGCTGATACAGGCCGGTCAGCACGTTGAACAGTGTGGTTTTGCCGGCACCATTGGGGCCGATCAGGCCATAGATTTCACCCTTGCGGATGGTAAGCCCGACATCGTTGAGCGCATGCAAGCCGCCAAAGCGCTTATGGATGCCGGAGATTTCAAGCAGTGTCTCAGTCATGGTTGCGCTCCGCATCCTGCAAATCGTCTTTTTCCTGCAGGGCAATGCCCTTGGTTTCCGGTTTCAGCTCGGCGCGGCGGCGCGAAGAGGGCCACAAACCGCCCGGGCGTACCAGCATGATGATGATCATCACCAGGCCGAAAATCAGCTGGCGCAGGTTTTCCGGATCAACCACGCGCCGGCCGGCAATGGCCTGTTGCAGCGGGTTGATGATGTCGCGCAGCACTTCTGGTGTGGTGGAAACGATGATGGCGCCCAGAATCACCCCGGGAATATGGCCCATGCCGCCCAGCACCACCATGCACAGCACCATGATCGATTCCATCAGGATGAACGATTCCGGCGAGACAAAGCCTTGCAGGCTGGCAAACAGCGCGCCGGATACCCCTCCGAACGAGGCACCCAGCGCAAACGCCAGCAATTTGACGTTGCGGGTGTTGATGCCCATCGCATTGGCGGCGATCTCGTCCTCGCGGATGGCGACCCAGGCACGGCCCAGGCGCGAATCCTGCAACCGCAGGGAGATAATCACGATCAGTACGCAGAAGGCCAGGATCAGGTAGTAATACAGATGCACTGGTTCGAAACGCAACCCCAGCAACTCCAGCGGCTTGCCCATGCTGAAATTGAATACATGGATATGCTGGATATTGTTGATGCCCTGCGGGCCATTGGTCAGGTTGATCGGACGATCCAGGTTGTTCATGAAAATACGGATGATCTCGCCAAAGCCTAGCGTCACAATGGCCAGATAGTCACCGCGCAGTTTCAGCGTGGGTGAACCCAGTAACACGCCAAATACGCAGGCAACCAGCGCCGCTACAATCATGGAAATGACAAAAGGCGGGTAGATCAACCAGGCCGGTAGCAGGGCTTGCAGGTGCGGCGAATTCAGCAGTGCATAGGAATAGGCGCCCACGGCGTAGAAGGCGATATAGCCGAGATCCAGCAGGCCGGCGTAGCCAACCACGATATTGAGGCCCAGCGACAGCATGACAAACAGCAAGGCCATGTCGACTGCGCGCAGGTAGGAATTGCCATTGGAAAAACCGCCGCTGATTGCCCAGGGCAAAACCAGCAGGAGCAGGCCAAATGCAATCAGCGTGCGCTTATCGCCTTGGAGTTTTTTAAAGCATTCGAGCAAGTTCATGTGTTTCTCCGGGGAATCAGGCGCGTTCTGCCACGCGTTCGCCCATCAGGCCAGAGGGACGGAATACCAGGACGAGAATCAGCACCAGGAAGGCGAAGATGTCCTTGTACTGGCTGCCGAGGAAGCCGCCGGTCAGGTCGCCCAGGTAACCTGAGCCGATACTTTCGATCACGCCGAGCAGGATGCCGCCGAGTACCGCGCCACCCAGGTTGCCGATGCCGCCCAGTACCGCTGCGGTAAAGGCTTTCAGGCCGATCATGAAGCCCATGTAGGCGTGCGCCTGATCATAGTTGGCGGCGACCAGTACGCCAGCCACTGCGCCGAGCGCCGAGCCGATCATGAAGGTCATCGAAATGATGTTGTTGACATTCACCCCCATCAACCGGGCAACGTCCGGGCTTTGTGCGGTGGCGCGCATTGCACGCCCGATCTTGGTGCGTTCGATCAGCATGAAGAGGCCGGCCAGAATCAGGCCGGAAATCACGATGATGGCAACCTGCAGCGTGGTAATCGATGCGCCACCGATTTCCAGCACTTCGGTCGGCAGGATCGACGGGAACGGGCGGTAGTTGCGGCCCCAGATCAGCACGGCGACTTGCTGCAGCACGATCGATACGCCAATGGCCGTGATCAGCGGTGCCAGGCGCGGTGCCTTGCGCAGCGGCCGATAGGCAATGCGTTCGATCAGGTAGCCCATCAGCATGGTGATCGGAATCGCCATGGCCAGGCCCGCCGCCATCAGCAATGGTCCGGGCAGGTTGATGTTGTGGCCGACCAGAAAGTTGATGCAGGTAATGGTGACCATGGCGCCGATCATCACGACTTCACCGTGGGCGAAGTTGATGAGCTGCAAAATGCCATACACCATGGTGTAGCCGAGTGCGATCAGCGCATAGATGCTGCCGATGACCAGGCCATTGATGATTTGTTGCAGAAAAATATCCACGCTGAGTCCCAAGAGGTATGCAGTTGGCGATGAAAACGACCATAACAGTTTACGGCCCGAAAAGTACACTGTCAGGAAGCGGAGGCATACTTGCGAATATCCCCAATTCCTCAGGAAGGGTAAGCAATTGGTGTTCCTGCTGTGTGTGAGTGACTCAGGCCAATGTGATGCTGCCCATCCGCGAACTGTTATTTTCGGATGAGGTGGCGGATATTTCGGCAATTTGGTGAGAGGTGCTGCTGCAGAGACACCTCTCTCCCGTTGCGGGAGAGAGGTGGGGAGAGAATGACGGTACTTACTTGGCTGCTGCGCCGCCTACGATCTCCAGCAGCTGCCACTTGCCTGCCTTGACCTGATAGATGCTGATGGCGCCGTCCTTGATGTCGCCTTTTTCATCAAAGGCGATCGGGCCGGTTACGCCGTTGCTGAATTCGATCTTGGCCAGTTCCGGCAGATATTTGGCGGGTTCGGTCGAGCCGGCTTTCTTCATGGCATCAGCCATGACCAGCACGGCATCGTAGCTGTTCGGTGCATAGAGTTGAACTTCCGCACCAAATTTTTCCTTGAACTTGGTCATGAACTCTACGCCGCCCGGCAGTTTTTCCTTGGGCTGGCCCGGAATCGAAGCATAGGTGCCTTCGGCATCTGCACCAGCCAGCTTGATGAATTCCGGCGTTTGCCATGCATCAGCACCCATCAAGATTGCCTTGATGCCAAGCTTGGCGGCCTGCTTCTTCAGCGGAGCGCCTTGCGCATCCAGACCGCCGTAGAAGATCAGTTCCGGCTTGGCACCCTTGATCGTGGTCAGGATGGCGTTGAAATCGGTTTCCTTGTCGTTGGTGTATTCGCGCTTCACAATTTCGGCGCCGGCTGCCTTGGCGGCTTTTTCGAATTCGTCGGCCAGGCCTTGGCCATAAGCGGTGCGGTCGTCGATGATTGCGACCTTTTTCACCTTCAGCGTGTTGACTGCGTATTCGCCCAATACCTTGCCCTGCTGCGCATCATTGGCGATCAGGCGGAAAGTGGTTTTGTAGCCCTGTGCGGTGTAGGCAATCGCGGTGGAAGACGGTGTGATTTGCGGGATGCCGGCATCCGAATAGATCTTGGATGCGGGAATGGTGGTACCGGATTGCAGGTGGCCAACCACGCCTACGACTTTCTGGTCGACAAAGCGCTGTGCCACGGTGGTGGCTGTCTTCGGATCACCCTGGTCATCCTCGGCCAGCAGTTCCAGCTTGACCTTCTTGCCGGCGATGTCGAGGCCGCCATCGGCATTGATCAGATCGACTGCCATGCGCGCGCCGTTTTCCAGATCCTTGCCGATGTGCGCGATATTGCCGGTAAGCGGGCCGGCAAAACCGATCTTGACCGAATCGGCTGCGGCTTCTGCTGGCGCTGAAGCCTCGGCTGCGGGTTGTGCGGGTTCTTCCTGCTTGCTGCAGGCTGCCAGGGTCAGCACTGCCGCTGCAATCAGGCTGTAACGGGCGATTTTCATGGTGGATGAGCTCCGTATTGCGAGTGGTGGATAAGAGCCTGCTTCTGCAGGCGTGGGTGTTAACTGGAAACAGGCTCAAAACGCGCGGATTTGAGACTAATGCCGATCACTTAGTGTCCATTCACCCTCTCCCCCAGCCCCTCTCCCGCAAGCGGGCGAGGGGAGTACTTGGCTAATCCACCCTTTTTGCTCCCTCTCCCGCTTGCGGGAGAGGGTTGGGGAGAGGGGGAAACGATCAGAATATGCCTTAAGTGAACGGCATTACGGATTAGAGACTGTTGTTTTTATAGCCAGCAATTGGCGTAAATCCTAATCACCTTCCGCTGCTTTCCTGGTCAATTCCCTCGTTGGGAGTGGAGGTGCTTTGTTGCTTGCTGGCATTTATCGGATGTGCCTGATGTTGAGGGGGCTGGAAGTCCCCTCTCCCGCTGGCGGGAGAGGGCGCGGAGGATCACTTCACAACTTCCAGGGTTTCCCACTTGCCGTTCTTGACCTTGTACAGGGTGATTGCACCGTTCTTGATATCGCCTTTTTCGTCAAAGCTGATATCGCCGGTTACACCGCTATACTGGATCTTGGCCAGTTCCGGTAGGTACTTGACTGGATCTGCCGAACCAGCTTTCTTGATGGCTTCCACCATGACCTTCACGGCGTCATAGCAGTTCGGCGCATAGAGCTGGACTTCGGCTCCGTATTTTTCCTTGAACTTGTTCAGAAATTCGGTGCCGCCCGGCAACTGCTCTTTCGGCAGGCCCGGGATCGATGCGATGGCGCCTTCCGAATCCTTGCCGGCGAGCTTGATGAATTCCGGGGTCTGCGCGCCGTCGGCACCCATGATCTGAGCCTTGATTCCGAGCTTCTTGGCTTGCTTGGTCAGCGGAGCGGCCTGGGCATCCATGCCGCCGTAGAAGATCAGATCCGGCTTGGCGCCCTTGATCGACGTCAGGATGGCGTTGAAGTCGGTTTCCTGGTTGGTGGTGAATTCACGCTTCACGATTTCCGCGCCGGCTGCCTTGGCGGCCTTCTCGAATTCGTCGGCCAGGCCCTGACCATACGCAGTGCGGTCATCCACGATGGCGACCTTCTTGATCTTGAGCTTGTTCACCGCGTAATCGCCCAGCACCTTACCTTGCTGCGCATCATTGGCCATCACGCGATAAGTAGTCTTGAAGCCCTGTGCGGTATAGGCTACGGCGGTGGCGGACGGCGAAATCTGCACAATGCCGGCATCGGAATAGATCTTGGAGGCCGGAATGGTGGTGCCGGAATTCAGGTGGCCGATTACGCCGGCCACTTTCTGATCGACAAAACGCTGAGCCACGGTGGTGGCGGTTTTCGGGTCGGCTTGGTCATCTTCGGAGATCAGCTCGATCTTGACCATCTTGCCGCCGATATCCACACCGCCGGCAGCATTGATTTCATCAACGGCCATGCGCACGCCGTTTTCGTTGTCCTTGCCCAGGTGGGCGATATTGCCGGTGAGCGGGGCGGCGTGGCCGAGCTTGATGACATCCGGCGTGGCTTCTGCTGCGGGAGCAGCAGCGGAGGCTGTTTCTGCAGCGGGTGCAGGTTCTTCCTGCTTGCTGCAAGCGCTCAGGGTAAGTATGGCAGCAGCGATCAGGCTATAGCGTGCGATGGTCATAATGATAGATTCCTTTGATTAGATAGATGTTGTGTGCAGTTCTGAATCGGCATTAAACCGATTCAATTTGGCAATCCTGCGCGTGTCTGGCTGACACTTCTTGTTGTTGATTGGCAAAATTGGTCAGGCTGCTTGTCCATTATCCGGCCGTGGTCAATCTTGTTGCAATGCATTCTCAGTTGGATTTGCCGAGCTGTGGCGGAACTGCTACAGCGATTATATGGAACAACTGTACCTTGACTGCACGCAATTGCGGTTAACCTGTACTGGTAATTTCACAGCTTGATCTCGGGTTCGCACTGATGGTGGCGGTAAATCGGCTTCTTCCCTAAGATGGCTGGATAAGTGCTGGAAAATAAAGGGAGACAACCATGCTGGCCATCATTGGCGGAACCGGGCTGACAACGCTCGCAAATCTGAATATCACGCGCCGCCTCGTAGTGCGCACACCCTATGGCGATCCATCCGGCGCACTGACCTTTGGCGAAATCAATGGCAACGAAGTGGTGTTTCTGGCGCGCCATGGTTATGGCCACACCATCGCCCCGCATGAAATCAACTACCGCGCCAATATCTGGGCGCTGGCGCAGCAAGGCTTGAGCGGCATTGTGTCCGTGGCATCGGTCGGCGGTATTCGTGGCGATCTGGCACCCGGCACCCTGATCGTGCCCAGCCAGGTGATCGATTACACCTGGGGACGCAAGCACACCTATTTCGAAGGCAGTGACAAGCCGGTGGTCCACATCGACTTTACCCTGCCGTTTACCCAAAGCCTGCGAGAAATCATCCTTGCCGCCTCACAAAGCCTCAGTGAAAAAGTGCTCGATGGCGGCGTCTACGCCTGCACCCAGGGCCCACGTCTGGAGACCGCTGCCGAAATCCTGCGGCTGGAAGACGATGGTGCCGACATGGTCGGCATGACCGGCATGCCCGAAGCCTGCCTCGCGCGCGAACTCAACATCCCCTACGCCATGATTGCCGTAGTCGCCAACTGGGCCGCAGGCAAGGGCGACAGCACTGAAGAAATCCATCTGCATGAAGCCGGTGAAGTGATGGAGGATGCCTTGCAGAAAGTGCACAAGATATTGGAATGCATGAGCGGGGTGTGCGCGATTTGATGGTGATCTTGGCCGTTTGGTCAGGTTTTGTAGGTTGGGCTGAGCAAAACGAAGCCCAACATTAATCAGCAGACGGATTTGCAAATACGCGCCGTTGGGCTTCATTGCATTCTGCCCAGCCTACGATTACCACCACGATAGCCGTAGGTTGATCAGAGCAAAGCGAAGCCCAGCGCCCCGTAATACGAAGCCAGCACGCATGTTTGTGATCAACGAGGAAGCCTCATGCACTACCAGCGTTCAATCCAGGCTGGCGGAACATGGTTTTTCACGGTCAACCTTCAAGATCGGCAAAGCGATCTGCTGATCCGGCAGATCGAATTGCTCCGGGATGTTGTTCGCAGCGTCAGGCAAGTTCACCCGTTTGAAATTATCGCCATGGTGGTGCTGCCCGAGCATCTCCATGCCATTTGGCGCCTGCCGGATGGTGATGCGGATTACCCCTTGCGCTGGTCGCAGATTAAGGCCGGATTTTCCCGCCGGCTACCGCCGGGCGAGATCGTCTCACCCAGTCGAGCGGCCAAGCGCGAGCGTGGCATCTGGCAACGGCGCTATTGGGAGCACCAGGTACGGGACGAAACCGACCTGGTGCGGCACATCGATTACATCCACATCAATCCGGTCAAGCATGGCCATGTGCAGCGGGCCGCCGATTGGCCATACTCCAGCATTCACCGATTTATCGAACAGGGATGCATTCCCGAGGATTGGGCAGGATCGTTACCCGTAGGTTGGGCAGAGCAAAGCGAAGCCCAACACCAATACCCCACAGGCAAGCCGCAGCCGTAACGCGTAGGCTGGGTAGATCATCGCGAAGCCCAACATGCACCGTCAAGGCAAAGCCCAACGAAATCCACATCCATCGCGCCACGCCCGAACGATCCCGCGCAATCGTCACCTGCCAACCATGAACCCCACGGCCGGGCCTCATTGCATTTGCCACATCGCCACGTTGGGCTTCATTGTCATTCAGCCCAACCTACGGCGTCGGTTGTGATTCGCGTGCCATGGCATGGGTCGTGTGGCCGTAGGTTGGGCAGAGCAACGCGAAGCCCAACACCCAGCATTCAACACGGATGAATGATTGCATTTCCGCCCAATCCACATGCCGCAAAATATCAGAAAAAATTATTAATCACCGCCCTAAAGTTCCTGCCAGCCTCTCCGATAAACAGTCTGTAGGCGGCGGCAACGTTGCATGACCGCCTGATGCAAAACCTTCTTTGGAGACAAACATCATGGCTCAAGTCATCAATACCAACGTTGCTTCGCTCACCGCGCAGCGCAATTTGAATAAGTCGCAGAATGCCTTGAATACCTCTCTGCAGCGCCTGTCTTCTGGCTTGCGCATCAATGGCGCCAAGGATGATGCTGCGGGTCTGGCGATTTCCGAGCGCATGACCTCGCAGATTCGCGGCCTGGATCAGGCCCAGCGCAATGCCAACGATGGTATTTCGCTGGCCCAAACGGCTGAGGGTGCGATGGCTGAGACAACCAATATTCTTCAGCGTATGCGCGAATTGGCAATTCAATCGGCAAATTCGACAAATAGTAGTAGCGATAGAGAGGCATTGCAGTCCGAGGTTGCGCAGCTTCAATCTGAAATGGATCGGATTGCACTTAATACAGAGTTTAATGGTCAGAGAATTGTTGATGGGTCATTTAATGATGCCTCTTTTCAGGTTGGGGCGAATGCAAATCAAACTATTAATTTTAGTATTGGTAGCGTTAAATCTTCCAGTTTGGGTGGGATTGCAACGGAAACTGGTAGTGAAGTGTCAGGCGCTGCTGCAACTGATATAACTATCGCAATTGGTGATGGTTCAGCTACTGCTATTACTACGAGCGCCAGCTTTACGGGAACTGAGACTGGACAGGATGCAAGTTCTGCCTATGCTAAAGCGCGAGCAATCAATGATGCAGGTATTGCGGGTTTGACCGTTTCCGCTTCGACTTCGGGCACACAAACTGTTGGGGCTATTGGTGGAACGGCAGGTGATACCTATAGCCTTTCTATTAATGGGAAAGCTATCTATACAAACACTGATGTGGCTGCAGGGTTGACGAATGTGCAGTTGAGAGATGCAATTAATGCGGTATCTGATCAGACTGGCGTAATTGCAAGCCTTAATGGTGGCGATATGACGTTGACCGCCGCTGATGGGAGAAATATTGCTGTTACCGAGTCTGGCACAGGATTCACGGCTGGCACAGATGGTCTTTCTGTGACCGGTGGAGATTTTGCTGATACCCTGCGTGGTTCGTTGACTGTGTCCGCAACAAATACTATTACAGTTGGTGGTACTGTTGCTACCGTGGGTCTCTCGGCGTCAATAGCTAAAGATACCTTGGGCGTTGATAGTATTGATATCGGTTCGGCGGATGGTGCTCAGGCTGCTATTTTGCGTCTTGATGCTGCATTGGCTTCGGTTAGTTCGAATCGAGCAAACTTGGGAGCTATTCAAAATCGATTTTCTTCGACAATTTCCAATTTGCAAACTACTTCTGAGAATTTGTCTGCATCGCGCAGCCGCATTCAGGATACTGATTTTGCTGTAGAAACTTCTAATTTGACTAAGTCGCAGATTCTGCAACAGGCCGGTACCGCTATGCTGGCGCAGGCCAAGGCGCTGCCGCAACAGGTGTTGAGTCTGCTGCAATAAGCACTCGGGTAAGTTAGCGAGTCAGACAATCGCCCCGGTAGCCTGGCTGCCGGGGCATTGCCGTATGAGAGGTGTATGATGCAAGTTCAGACGCTTACCACAGGTAACTCAATGCCGGTTCAGCCTGTTGCGGAAAGTGCTGCGCGGCAGAGTGCAGTTTCCCTGCCCGTGCCTGGCAATGCCGAAACGCAGATAGGCGGGCTGCAGAAAATGGCTGTGACTGGTGCTGGTGCATTGGAAAAGCAGACTGCCGCGACGCAAGAAAATGTGGATCAGGCAGTGCAGCAGATGAACGATATGCTGCAGACTTTGAGCCAGAAGCTGGAGTTTTCGGTCGACAAGGATACGGATGCGTTTGTGGTGAAGGTGGTTGATAAAGATACCAAGGAACTGATCCGTCAGATTCCTTCCGAAGAAATGCTGGAGCTGGCCAAGGCGCTGGACAAGTTGCAGGGTCTGTTGATCAAGGATAAGGCCTGAGTTTGTGTGGTTTGTTGGGCTTCATAAATTTGGCCTAACCTAGGTCGGTTGTGTTTATGTCTGTTGGGCTTTGCTCTACCCAACCTACCTATTACCAACCTACCGGATATCCATTGTAGGTTGGGCAGAATGTAATGAAGCCCAACATGGTGGATGCATCGTCGAATGTGGTTGAGAGAGGTGTGAAATGGCTGGGATTACTGCGGCGGGAACGGGTTCCGGAATTGATGTAGAAAGCCTGATTACGTCACTAATGGCGGCTGAAAAAACACCGCTGACCAAGATTGCGACCAAGGAAGCCACGATCCAGAGCAAGATCAGCCTGATCGGCCAGTTCAAAAGCCTGATCTCCAGCCTGCAAACCGCTGCGAGTGGCTTGCAGAATCTGGGCAAGCTCAACGGCATCAAAGCTACGGTCGGTAATACTAGCGCCTTGAGTGTTACCGCTACGAACGATGCCAGCGCCGCCAGTTATTCCGTGGATGTGCTGCAGTTGGCCAAAACCCAGCAAATTGTCAGTAACTCGGGAAAATTTGCGTCGGCTTCTGATGTCTTGGTGGCCAAGGCGGCAGACGGAACCTCGGCGGCGGCGACGGTCACGATCAATTTCGGCACAGTTACAGAACAAACGACGGGTACCCCGCCTGTGACCGTGAAGAGCTTCGCTGCAGATTCTGCGCGCAAGCAGGAAATCACCGTCAGTGCAGGCGATGATGGTGTTATTTCCTTGCAGGATGTTGCCGATGCGATCAATGGTGGCGATTATGGTGTGAAAGCCAGTCTGATCAGCGATACGACTGGCAGCGTTCGCCTTTCCCTTTCTGGCGACGATACGGGCGCGGAAAATGCCTTCAAGATTGATGTTGCGGCAACAGCGGGTGTGGCTCAAACCAAGTTGGATTATCTGAATTTTGATCCATCGCAAACGAGTACTTCCTTCACGACTTCGCAATCTGCCGTTGACTCCAAGATCAAACTCAATGGTGTGGAGATTACTCGGTCGACCAATACCATTGATGATGCGGTCGATGGCCTGACTTTTAACCTGAAGGCTACTACGACTGATTCTGAGGGTGTATCTACAGCGAGTTCGCTGACCGTCAGCCGAGATGCTAGTACGATTTCAACGCAGCTCCAGTCTTTTGTGACGGCCTATAACCAGCTAGCCAGTGCTATTTCCAGCACCACCAGCTATAACGCCACAACCAAAACAGCAGGTGCCTTGCAAGGTGATTCGACCATGCGCAGCTTGCAGAATCAGTTGCGCTCCTTTATTGGTGGCACGTTTGGTGATGGTACTAATAGCACCAAAACACTGAGTAGCTTGGGAATTGCGGTTCAGAAAGATGGTACGCTGGCGCTGGATTCGGCCAAGCTTAACAAGGCAGTAACCAATGATCTGGATGGCGTGATCGAGTTTCTGGGTGCGTTTGATCAGACAACTTCGTCGATTGCGCCAGAAGCCAGCAAGGATGGTTTTGCATACAAGCTTGAGCAATTGGCCAAGGGCTTTCTGGCCGATGATGGTTTGATTGATGCCAAGCTGGATGGGTTGAATAAAACGGTCAAGGACCTTGAGAAACAGTACGAGCGGGTTGAATTGCGATTGGAGCAGGTCGAAAAACGCTATCGTGCGCAGTTCACTGCCATGGACACGGCGGTAGCCAATATGCAAAATCTGGGCACCTACGTGACCCAGTTGCTGAACATGACGTCGGATTCATCTTCGTCCTAAGGTTGAAAAATGAATGCAGGTTTTCGCAAGGCGATCAACGCCTATGGCAAACAGGATCTCGCCACCCAGGTTGAGGCTGCCAGCCCACATCGCCTGATTTTGATGTTGTTTGAGGGCGCGATCAAATCGTGCAACCTGGCCAAATTGCACATGCAAAATGGTGCGATTGCCGATAAGGGCATGGCTATTTCGAAGGCGATTGCAATTATTCAGGAAGGCCTGCGTGTTTCGCTGGATAAGGATCAGGGCGGTGATCTGGCGGCCAATCTGGATGCACTGTACGACTACATGGGGCGACGCTTGTTGCAGGCCAATCTGCATAATGATCTGGCCATGCTGGAAGAAGTACTGAACCTGCTCACCAGCTTGAAGGAATCCTGGGAGGCCATTGATCCAGCCAAGGCTGCTGCGCAAACGGAAGCGCCCCAACCGGAACGTGTTGCGCCTTTGAGCTACGGGCGGGCGTGATGCCTGATCTGGCCGTTTTCCAGCACCTGGAACAGATTGTGGCTGCCATGTGCCAGCAGGCTGAAGCCGGGGATTGGGATCGATTCATCGAGTTGCAGAGCGAGTGCGCGCAGATCATGGCAGCTTTGCCCGCGCTGGATTCGGCGGATTGGGATGCTCAAGCGCGCCAGGTGTTGCCACAAAAGTTGCGCAATATTCAGGATGGTCTGGCGACGATTCTGCCACTGGCGGAAAAGCACAAGGCCAGCCTTGCTGCTGAATTGGCTGGCGCTCACAATGCAGCTAAACTGAACCGTACCTATCAATCTTGATGCCGCCAGCGCTTCCCGGCGGCTGCCGGCTGGAGTTCCCGGGATGGATGGCATTGTAATTACCTGGCAGCAACTGCTCTATATCAGCCTGGTTCTGCTGCTCTTCTATGTGGCCGAGCTCTTGCTGTTTCTGCGCAAATCTTCGCGCCAGCGTTCACTTTCCGTTTCCGATACCGATGCCCTGGCACGCCAGGGCGAAGAAATCGCCAACCTGCGGCGCGAGGTGGAAACCCTCAAGGTGCGCCTTGCCGCGATGCTGGTGCATTCGCCAGCCGAACCATCTCTTGGTGCAGGTCTGCACGCCGCTGACGATACACCCTATAGCCAGGCTATCCGCCTGGCACAGCAGGGGATGGATGCCGACAAGGTGGCCGAGCAGTGCGGAATTTCTCGCGGCGAGGCTGACCTGATCGTGGCCCTGTACCGCACCACTGGTTCTTCGCGTTAGCGCCGCCATGCTGCCGGGTAGCCCTGCGGTCAGTCTGGTTCAGGCCCATCTGCGTAATCAGCAGGGGGTGATCGAGGTTGCCAAGCCGGCACCGGATCAGCTGCTGCTCACTGTGGGCGAGCGCGTGAAGGCCATCGTTACTGATCAGATGCCCAACGGCCGATTTGCCGTGCTGATCAAGGATCAGTTGCTGGACCTTAACCTGCCGCGCAATACACAGCCCGGTGAGCAGCTTGAACTCATCGTTGTTTCCAAAGACCCGAAACTGACATTTGCCTTGAGCCGGCAACCCGATGCCCAAAACGGGCAAGCCAGCCAAACCGGCAATACGGGGGTGGCATTGAGCTCGGCCGCGAAAATGCTGGGCGAGATGCTGGCTACGCAAGGCGGGCAAGCTAAGGCTGCCAATGTGCAGCAGGCACAGCCCTTGTTTGCCGGGCAGCCACAACCGGCACAATTGGCCAATGTGTTGGCGTCGCGCCTGGCGGAAAGTGGCTTGTTTTATGAATCCCACCAGGCTGAATGGGTAAATGGCCTGCGTACCTTGCAGACATTGCTGCGCGAACCACAGGCTGCCATGCAGCAGGATGGCAAGCCTATCGAACAATCTGCGGTGCAACCAATAGCGGCCAAGGTGCCTGATCAGCAGATGCGTGGGATGGAAGCACGTGTGCTTGCCGATGTGCGCCAGTCTGCCGAGGTGATGCCTGATCAGGCGGTAAGGCAACTGGTGCAACAACAACTGGCCCTGCTGGAAAATAACCCGCTGGTGTGGCAGGGTCAGGCATGGCCGGGGCAGCCCTTGCGCTGGCAGCTGGAGCTGGAAAACGAACGTGATGCTCTGGGGGGCGAGCAGCAGGCCGCCCAAGTCTGGCAAACCCGTCTGGATCTTGATTTGCCCAATCTGGGCAAGGTAGGCGTGGTGGCCAGCTTGCGCGATGGGCGTTTCAACTTGCGTTTCGAGGCCGAAGCCGCGCAAACGCTTGATACGTTGCTGCGCAGCCAGTCTGCACTGGCCAGCCAGTTTGCGGCAGCAGGGCTGGCGCTGGAATCCAGCCAGGTGCAACGTTATGCAGAAAAAGATCAATCTTAGCCCGGCCATGCGCCGGCAAAGCGCAGTGGCGCTGGCTTACCAGCAAGGCAGCGCTGCGCCGCGCGTGGTGGCCAAGGGGCAGGGCCAACTGGCCGAGCGCATCATTGAACGTGCCAGGGAGGCCGGTGTATTCGTGCATGAATCACCGGAGCTGGTATCGCTTTTATTGCAGGTGGATCTGGATCAGCATATCCCGCCGCAGTTGTATCGCGCCGTGGCTGAGTTGCTGGCATTCATCTATATGCTGGAGCAGGGGCAGGATGCGGTGGTGCCGGATTTGAGCCAGGTTTTGCCGCCTGTGGATGGCCAGATGAGCGAGTGATTTTTCCCTCCTTCGGCCCTCTCCCCAAAGGGACGAGAGGGATACTGTTCCTCTCGTCCCTTTGGGGAGAGAGGTTAGGAGAGAGGGTGCTTCACCTTGCGGTTTGATGAGGGTAAGGGGATGAAATTGTTGGGTGTGCGTCGATTATTGGGTTGTGGAGTTTTGCGGGGGATTGCCCTCTCCCCAGCCCTCTCCCGTCTGCGGGAGAGGGGGGTACAGTTCCTCTCGCCCCTTGGGGGAGAGAGGGAAGGGGCTGCGCGGTGGCTGCAATATGGATTGATTGCGCTGGCAGGCCTGTCGATCGTGGCGTGCTCAACCCAGCCAACCAAGCCCGCTAATGCGCAAAAACCTGTGCGCGATTTGTCCTTGGCCAGCTTGCAGGCAGATGGTGTGGCGCGCGAGGTGGTGATGGTGGCCTTGGGGCTGCTGGATGTCGGCTATCAGTTTGGCGGGGCCAATCCGGAAGCTGGGCTGGATTGCAGTGGCATGGTGCGTTTTATCTACAAGCAGGCGGCGGGCGTGGAGTTGCCGCACAGTGCGGCGGCGCTGGCGCAGCGGGCGCGGCCGGTCGGTCATGCCGAATTGCAGGCGGGTGATCTGGTTTTCTTCAATACCCAGGGCTATCCGTTCTCGCATGTTGGCATTTATCTGGGCGACAACAAGTTTGTGCATGCGCCATCGAGCCGTGGCAAGGTGCGGGTGGAGTCGCTGGATTCCCCGTATTTCGCGCAACGGTTTCAGGGAGGACGGACGTTGTTTGCGGGAGGGTAAGGGTAAATCAGGCGCGATCAAGTCGGCGGCGGTTCGCTTTGTGGGCAAGCTGCCCGTCTGCGGTATAACCGGTATCTTCCACGCTACGCTCGTTCAGCAGCAAGCCCATCAGTGCGCGGTTGGCTTCCTCGCGGCTGGCAATCAGGCGGCCGTTGCTGCGGTTGTATTGCGCGGCCTGGCGGGCCAGGTCGATCAGTGTTTGCCAGGTTTCCAGCAGATCGGGTTCGTGGCGGGAAAGCCATTCGGAAATTGCGCTGCCATCATCCGGGATATTGCGCGCTAGCATCAGCGAGCGGCGCTCAGCAGTGAGGTGTTCGAGTTGTGCAACTTGACGCGCTTTCTGGTCTGAAATCTCGGCGAGTTGTTCGATGCGGGCGCGTGTAAGAACTTCCTGCTCTTGTTGCAGCAGGGCGATCATGCGTTCCAGTGCTGCCAGCTCATCCTTGAGTGCGGCATGCAGGGCGATGTCGGGCATGGCAGCTTATTCAGTCAGCAGCTCGCGCACGCTGTCGAGCAGTTTGTCGGCGATTACGTCCGAACGTACCGAGAACTTGCCGTCGGCAATGGCCTGGCGGATGGCCGCAACCTTGTCGGCATCAAAGCTGGCTTCTGCGCCGGATGCTTCCATGGCTTGCATCTTGGCGGCCAGTGGGTTGATGCTGACGCTTTCCTGCTGCGTAGTTTCGGTTTTCTTGCTGCTGGATGCGGTCCTGGTTTCGCTACGAACCAGGGTGCTGCCCAGGGGTTTGCCTGTGTTGTCGATTTTCATGTTTGGCTCCGGATCCAAACGCAATGCAAAAAGAACATGATCTTGCGTGATTATAACTTGATTATCGGCGCTAACCTGAGGATCTTTAACTTTGTTTTGCCGATGACTTGGGCTTTTCCATGGGTTTCGCTATGCTTCCAACAATTATCTGGAGGTATTCATGGAAATCTATCAAACGCCTTTTGGCCAAATCGAGGTTGATCCGGAAACTGTCATTACTTTCCCATCCGGTTTGCCGGGTTTCCCCGAGTGCAAGCGCTACAAACTGCTGCATGAAGAACGCCCTGATCCGCAGGTGCTTTGGCTGCAGTCACTTGACGATGCGGATGTCTGTTTCAGTGTGATTGAAGCGGACCGGCTCGGTTTGAATTACCAGATTGTGCTCAGTGATGCGGAATGTGCCGAGATCGATCTGGAAAATCAGGAAGATGTGCGCCTGCTCTTGATTCTTTCGCGCAAGCAGGAAGAAGTCGCTGCGTCGATCAGCGCCAATGCCCAGGCACCGATCGTGCTTAACTTGCAAGCTAGAAAGGCTATGCAGAAGATAGGCTTGCGTGCGGATATCGTTTTCCGTAATGTCTGAGCGTGCTGTTTGCGCGGGCAGTAGCATGCTTGTATGATCCGGAAAATTTGCCATATTGCGCCGGCCGTGTGCCGGCGCTGCGCTTCAAGCACTGCCGGGAGCAGTAGATGAAAACCACATTTCTCGATTTCGAGCAGTCGATTGCCGAGCTCGAAAACAAGATTGAAGAGCTGCGTTTCGTCCAGGACGATACTGCAGTAGATATTTCGGTCGAGATCAGCCATCTCGAAAAGAAAAGCCAGGAACAGACGAAGGCTATCTATGCCAAGTTGACGCCCTGGCAGATTTCGCAGGTGGCCCGCCACCCGCAACGTCCTTATACGCTTGATTACATCAACGGCATCTTCACCGATTTTGAAGAGCTGCATGGTGATCGGGCATTTGCCGATGATCCGGCCATTGTCGGTGGTATCGCCCGTTTCAATGGCCAGGGCGTGATGGTGATCGGACACCAGAAGGGGCGGGATATCAAGGAGCGCCAGTACCGCAATTTCGGTATGCCGCGCCCCGAGGGCTATCGCAAGGCTTTGCGGCTGATGAAACTGGCAGAAAAATTCAATCTGCCGGTGATGACCTTTATCGACACTCCGGGAGCCTATCCTGGGATCGGTGCGGAAGAACGTGGCCAATCGGAAGCGATCGGGCGCAATCTGTACGAGATGACCAAGTTGCGCGTGCCGGTGATCTGCTCCGTAATCGGTGAAGGTGGCTCGGGCGGTGCGCTGGCCATTGCTGTGGGCGATACGGTGCAGATGCTGCAGTATTCGACCTATTCGGTCATTTCGCCGGAAGGGTGTGCTTCCATTTTGTGGAAGACCGCCGAGAAGGCGAGCGAAGCGGCCGAAGCGCTGGGAATTACTGCCAGCCGCCTGAAAACGCTGGGCCTGATCGACAAGGTGGTGGCCGAGCCAGTTGGTGGTGCCCACCGCAATTATCCGCTGATGATGGCTACCATGAAGAAATCGCTGACGGATGCCTTGAAATCCTTGCGTGAAAAGTCGGTCGACGAATTGCTGGATAGCCGGTTCGAGCGGTTAATGAGCTATGGCAAGTTCAAGGAAGAGCCTTCTGCCTGATTGGGTTAAGCGGGTCGAAGCCAATCTGGCCCGCTATCTTGTTTCCGCCGGGCCGACCCGTTTTTGTGTCGGTTTCTCCGGTGGCCTCGATTCCGTAGTTTTACTGCATGTGCTGGCGGGATTCTGCTCCCGTTCCGGTCATGGCCTGTTTGCGTTGCACGTGCATCATGGTTTGTCCGTGCATGCGGACGACTGGGCACAATTTGCCTGTCAGTTTGCGCAATCGCTTGGCATTGCCTGTACGGTCGAGCGTGTTGCGGTTACGGCACGTGCCGAATTGGGGCTGGAAGCCGCGGCGCGCCAGGCGCGCTATGCCGTTTATGCGCGGCAGGATTGTGATGTGCTGCTGCTGGCGCATCATCGCGACGATCAGGCGGAAACACTGTTGCTGAATCTGTTGCGCGGAACGGGTGTACGCGGGTTGGCTGCGATGCCCGAGTGCCGTCATTTGGCCGGACGAACCTCGCTAGTGCGCCCCTTGCTGGATGTGCCGCGCAGCGATTTGCTGGCGTATGCCCGCACGCATGGTTTGCGCTGGGTTGAGGATGACAGCAATACGGATCAAACGCTTGATCGCAACTACCTGCGCCACGCGGTTTTGCCCGTGCTGGCTGATCGTTTCCCTTCTGTTGCACAAACATTGTCCCGAACCGCACAGCATGTGGCAGAAACCGATGCTTTGTTGCTGGAGCTGGCGCAGGCCGATCTGGCATCCTGCCTGGTGGCAGAGAGTTTTTGTCTGCAGGCTGGCGCTCGTCTTTCGGTGCCGCGCCTGCGCAATGTGCTGCGTTACTGGCTGCAGCAGCACGGCATCGTGGCCGATACGCGTGCGTTTGATGCGCTGCTGGCCATGATGCAAAGTGCGCGCGAAGATGCCAGTCCCTGCTGGATTTGGCGTGACCTGGCAGTGCGCCGCTATCGTGGCCGGCTCTATGTAACTGCTGCCCGCCTGCAGCAAGGGCGGGCAGAGGAACTTGCCTGGCAGCCAGGTGCCTGCTGGTTGCCGCAAACCTGGTCGGGCGAATTATGCTGGCGGCGTCGGGCCGATGTTGTCGGGATTGCCGAATCCGTGTTGTGTGGCCAAATGATGTTGCGGCCTCGGCTTGGTGGTGAAGCGATGCGCCTGCGCCCGGATGGGCCAATGCGCACACTCAAGCATCTTTTTCAGGAACAGGCTGTGCCGCCGTGGCAGCGCGACGCGTTACCCCTGCTGTGGATTGATGATCGGCTGGCGGCTGTGCCCGGCTTGTGGGTGGCGGCGGAATTCGCGGAAGAAGGTGGCTGGTGGCCTGTTTGGCAGCCCGCGAGGCCATCCGGTGAACCAGGCTCAGACTAGTCGGAATCCTGCCATGCCGGCTTCCAGGCGGTCGGAGACGGCGTTCAATTCCTGCAGATCCTTGGCCATGGTTTCAGTGTGCCGGGCGGTTTCTCTGGCGGCCTGGTCAAGATCGGCGATGCCACCGGTTATGCTGGCACAGGCTTGCGTTTGTTCTTCAATTGCCGCACCTATTTCCCCTGTCAGGCGGTGAACCTCCTGCGTCAGGTCGTCGATTTCAGTCATGGCCTTGCCCAGCGTTTCGCTGCCTTGGCGCGAGCCATGCATGGCGAGTGCGGCGGTGCCCAGTGCGTCGAGCATTGAGCTGGTGCGCAGATTGGTTTCTTGCAGGATGCGGCTGATTTCCTGCGTGGCATCGTGGGTGTGGGCGGATAGTTGCCTGACTTCGTCGGCGACGACAGCGAAACCGCGCCCTTGCTCGCCGGCGCGGGCAGCTTCGATGGCGGCGTTGAGCGCCAGCAGGTTGGTCTGGCCGGCGATGTCGCGAATGCTGTTGGCCACCCCTGTGATGGCGCGTAATGATTCCACCAGCGAGCGCGTGCTGTTTTCCACCATGTGGAAATGATTTTCCATGTCCTGCAGTTGCTGATTGGAGTGTTCGCTTGCGCCGACTGCGTGGCGGGAGGCCTGTTGCGCCTGCGCTGTGGCGCTGGCCGTGCGCTGGGCCAGTTGACTGATGGTGCTGACCGCCTCATTCAATGTTTGCATCGCACCCAGCATTTCGGCCAGATCGCGGCTCTGGGTTTCCGTGCCTTGCAAGACCTGATGGCTGAGATGGCTGACCGCGGTTGATTCGGTGCGGACCTTGCCGGCCGCAGCCATGCTGCTGCGTATCATGTCCGAGAGTGAACTGACCGAGCGGTTGATGGCGCGGCTCAGTTCGCCCAGTTCGTTATCGTATTCGGGGGCGCGTATGGTCAAATCGCCTTGCGCCAGGCTATGGCTGGTTTGCGACATGTGGGCAAGCCGCTGCGCAATGCTGCGACTGACCCACCATTGCGGCAGGATCACGATCAGTCCGGCGATGGCGAGCGGGGCCAGGATCAGCCAGAGCAGGCGGGTGATGCGCTGATCGATCTGGTGTTGCAGGGTTGTGGCGCGCTGTTGTTCGACCTGATTCAGTTGCCGGAGCTTGTCCAGCATTGGTGCCAGATACATGCCATAAATCTGTTCGGGAATGACCAGCGCATCCTGCGGGCTTTCTGCGGCAATCTTTACTGCTGACTGAAACTGGGCAAGATAGGGTAGCCAACCCTGTTCGATGGCTTCCTGCAGTGTTTTTCCCTGCGCGGGGTTGAGTAATGCTGATGTCTGGTTGCCCAGTTTCGAGATGCGTTGCTCTGCAGTGTGCAGCGTATCGGCGGTTTCGGCCAGGACTGGATCGGAGCGGGAAACGCCCAGCATTTCTGTCTGCATCTGCATGAGTTGATAGCTGCTTTGCTGCGCGGCCGAGAAGGTCTGGTATTCGTGCAGCAATCGTTGCAGTTGCCAGCCTGCCAGCAGGATGGCGATACCCAGGCAGATGATGCTTAAAGCACTGACCATTCTCAATTGCGTGACGATGCGCATACCGGCTCCTGACGGGATAAGGTTGCAGGAATGCTACGTGGGCGGTATGACGGATTTGTGACAAGTCAGTGATGGGCCCCGCACCCTATAGACGGATCTCTGTGCAAGTTGGGTGGGGCCGATCAGGTCTATTGGCGTAACAGTGTGAAAACCTGCATGTGCAGATCCACCGTTTACTGCAACTTCCCTTTATAATTCCCTGTTTTCAGTAGTTTTGAGGAATCCTGCCATGCCGATATATGCCTACCGTTGCGCCGCCTGTGGCCATGAAGGCGAGCACATGCAGAAAATGGCCGATGCTGCACTGACCGAATGCCCGACCTGCAAGGCTGATAGCTATCAAAAGCAGCTGACTGCCGCAGGCTTTCAGCTCAAGGGATCGGGCTGGTACGTCACCGATTTCAAGGGTGGTTCCGGCCAGAAATCCGACACACCTCCGCCATGCGCCCAGACGGGCGTCTGTGGCTGCCAGTAAGTAGTGCCTGATATGTTGGCTAGCCTGAAAAAATATCTGCTTGCCGGTTTGCTGGTCTGGCTGCCGCTGGCGGCAACCGCCTGGGTATTGCAGCTGCTGCTGGGGGCGATAGACCAGTTCGCGGCCATGCTGCCATCCGAATACCGGCCGGATTACTGGGTGCTGGAACAGCTGGTTGAATATGTGCCGCATATCACCTGGCTGTATCACATGCCGGGTTTTGGCCTGATTCTGCTGCTGGCCGTATTGCTGGTGACCGGTGTGCTGGCTGCCAATATTTTTGGTCAGCGTCTGTTGCGTTATTGGGAAGGGTTGATGAACCGCATTCCCATTGTGCGCAATGTCTATAGCAGCGTGAAACAGGTATCCGATACCCTGTTTTCCGGTACTGGCCAGGCATTCAGCAAGGCGGTGCTGGTGCGTTTTCCGCATCAGGGTGCCTGGACCATTGCGTTTCTGACTGGCATGCCCGCTGACAATATCGCGGCGGCTATCGATGGCGAGCATATCAATGTGTATGTGCCTACTACGCCCAACCCGACTTCCGGTTACTTCATCATGGTGCGCCGCGATGACGTGATTGAGCTGGAAATGAGCGTGGATGATGCGCTCAAATATGTGATTTCCATGGGGGTGGTTGCCCCGGGTGAAAAAAACGCCCATCACTGACCCATTTTTGATCCCCGCAGGCTTGGCGCTGCGAATTAAATAAAAAGAGAAACTGATGCGTACTGATTACTGTGGCTTGATTGACAAGCGCTTTTTGGGACAGACCGTCACGGTGAAGGGCTGGGCCCATCGCCGGCGTGATCATGGCGGCGTGATTTTTATCGACCTGCGCGACCGCGAAGGCATTGTGCAGATCGTGATCGACCCGGATACCCCGGAAGCATTTGCCACGGCCGATGCCTCGCGCAATGAGTATGTGCTGTCGATTACCGGTATCGTGCGCGAGCGCCCGGCCGGAACCGCCAACAGCAAGATGATTTCCGGTGAAATCGAGATCCTGGCCAAGCAGATCGAAGTGCTGAATACTGCTGCCACACCGCCGTTCCAGATCGATGATGAAAATCTCAATGAAAACGTTCGCCTGACCAACCGTGTCATTGATCTGCGCCGCCCCGCCATGCAGTACAACATGAGGCTGCGTTATCGCGTGGCCATGCTGGTACGCAATTATCTGGACAAGCAGGGCTTCATCGACATCGAAACCCCGATGCTGACCCGCTCCACCCCGGAAGGTGCGCGTGATTATCTGGTGCCTTCGCGCGTGCATCCGGGCCAGTTCTTCGCCTTGCCGCAGTCGCCGCAGTTGTTCAAACAGCTCTTGATGGTGGCCGGTTTTGATCGCTACTACCAGATTACCAAGTGCTTCCGTGACGAAGATCTGCGCGCCGATCGCCAGCCGGAATTCACCCAGATCGATATCGAAACTTCGTTCCTGAACGAAGACGAAATCATGGACATCACCGAGAGCATGGCTTGCCATGTATTCAAGGAAGCTATCGGTGTGGATCTGGGCAAGTTCCCGCGCATTGCCTACGATGATGCGATGTATTACTACGGTTCGGACAAGCCCGATCTGCGCGTCAGCCTGAAGTTCACCGAACTCACCGACGTGATGAAGACCGAGGAATTCAAAGTCTTCCGTGGTGCCGCCGATATGGAAGGCGGCCGCGTGGTGGGGCTGCGTGTGCCGGGTGGTGCCGAATTCAGCCGCTCCATGATCGATGAATACACCAAGTTCGTTGGTATTTACGGCGCCAAGGGGCTGGCCTATATCAAGGTCAACGACGTTAACCGCATCAGCAATGATCCGGATAATTCCGGCCTGGCTGCACCCATTGTCAAATTCTTGTCGAATGACGCCCTCAAGGCCATTATTGAGCGTACAGGTGCGCAAAATGGCGATATCATCTTCTTTGGTGCCGACAAGACCAAGGTGGTGAACGAAGCCATCGGTGCGCTGCGCCTCAAGATCGGTCATGAAAAGGGTGAAGCGGGCGGCTACTTCGTCAAAGAGTGGAAACCATGCTGGGTGGTGGATTTCCCGATGTTCGAATACGATGAAGACGGCAAGCGCTGGAATGCGTGTCACCATCCGTTCACCAGCCCGAAAGCCGAGCACATCGACATGCTCAAGACCAATCCGGGTGCCTGCAAGGCCCGCGCCTACGATATGGTGCTCAATGGTTGGGAGTTGGGCGGTGGCTCGGTGCGTATCCATCGCGCCGATGTGCAATCGACGGTGTTTGAGGCGCTGGGCATTGGCGACGAAGAAGCGCAGAACAAGTTTGGCTTCCTGCTCGACAACCTGAAGTTCGGTGCACCGCCGCACGGTGGTCTGGCTTTCGGTCTGGATCGTCTGGTGACTTTGATGACCGGTGCTGAATCGATTCGTGACGTGATCGCCTTCCCCAAGACGCAGCGCGCCCAGTGCTTGCTGACGAATGCGCCGAACGATGTGGATGAAAAGCAGTTGCGCGAGCTGCATTTGCGCTTGCGCCAGAAGGTTGAAGGTACGGTAGGCTGATACCGATCATCCCTTGTTAGAACCTGATCACGGCTTCGCTGCAATGTCGTGAACAAGTTCTTAATAAAAAACCGCCAGGACTTCCCGGCGGTTTTTTTGTAACCGGAATTTATTCTTACTTTATTTGTATGTAATTTTGTAATTATTTATGGAAATAATATTTTTAATTTGACAGCTTTTTGTATTTAATTTTGATGGTTTTTTGCTTATATTCTTTTATGCGACTTTTGCCATAACTCGGGTAATGCGTAATGAGCTATCTCTGTGGACACAAAGTACAATTCATGCCGGAGAAGCTGATCGATTCGGATGATGCCGCTTGCTTGGTGAAAATGTTTCCATGCCCCGCCTGTTGCAGGGCAACCGCAGCGAATTTCCAGCCGGAATTGTTTGTCAATCTGCAGAAATTGTCGGCGGATATGTCCGCCATCGTGCTGGAGGTGGTCCAGGCCTACCCGCTGTTGTCACAGTTGCTTGAGCGCGACGGCTATTCGCGGCATGGCCGGTCTCTGGATGAATTGCATCCGGGGGGATCGGTTTCTGCAGCGCAGAAAGATTCGGTGTTGCGCAAGGAATTCTGGTTTGCGGCCAGCACCGAACCTGCCCATGTTGTGGCTCTGCTGGATCTGGTCAAATGCGAGGTGTCATGGCTGGAGCAGTACCTGATCCAGGCCGATGCCGTGCATTATCTTGATTTCCCGGCAATGGCCGGAGAGGTTTGTCCATAGTCTTGCTGCATGACCCCGGTCTGGGTTTGTGCGTTGCGCCCAACCTTGCAAAGTGATTCTCGCCACAGGCGTTGAACAGGTTCTGATCAGCCCTGCCCCTTACTTCTCCTGTATCTCAAACAAATAGGCCCACAGCGCTTGTGCGGCCTGGATTTCATCTTTAAAAATCATGATTTGTGCGATATCCAGTGCCCCCTCGTTGAGCCGACTGGCATGCTGCAGCCGGCGCAGTTCCCGATAGGCAACCTGAGATTTTTCGGCGAGTTCCGCCGGGATCAGCCTGCATTCGGCAGCTGTACCCAGCAGTGCGATGGTGCCGCTGTTGGCAGTGAGTTGCGGGTACTGATTGGCGTGGGCAAGAATCAGGTATTGAACGATGAATTCGATATCGACCAGCCCACCGCGGCGGTGTTTGACATCGATCTCCTTGGCAGGGTGAGTTTCCAGCATGCGGTTGCGCATGGTGATGACTTCTTCGCGCAACTTGGCTAGCTCTCTGGGCTTGCGCAGCACTGCATCGCGAATCGCCTCGAATTTTTTGCCGATGACGGCATCGCCGGCACAGAAGCGCGCGCGCGTGAGTGCCTGATGTTCCCAGACCCAAGCGGATTCGTGCTGGTAGGCTTCAAAGGCGGCAATGCTGGATACGAGCAATCCTGACGCACCGTTCGGACGCAGGCGCAGGTCGATATCATAGAGCATGCCGGTCGGGGTCAATGTGGTGATCCAGGTGGTGATGCGGCGGGTGAAGCGCGCGTAGATTTCGCCGGCATCCGGGTAATCGTCCTCATACAGGAATACCAAGTCCAGATCGGATGCGTAACCCAGTTCCTTGCCGCCGAGCTTGCCATAGCCGATGGCGCTGAAGCTGGGCTGGTCGCGATGCCGGCCCGGCAACTCGGCCCAGATTTGCTCCATGGTGACGGTCAGGATCAGATCGGCGAGCGCCGAGAGCTGGTCGGACAGATGTTCGAGTGTCCACAATCCTGCGATGTCCTGTGCGGCCAGGCGGAACAGTTGCGTATGCTGGAATACCCGCATCACATCCATGCGGGCTTCGGTATCGCCGGCATGCTCGGCCAGTTCGTCGCGCAGGCGCCTGCCCAGTTTTTGCCAATCCGGTTTCTGTTCGAGCAGGCGCGCATCAAGCAGTTCGTCCAGCAGGATCGGGTGGCGGGTCAGAAAGCCGGAAACCCACGAGCTGGCACTGTAGAGCGCCGCCAGTCGCTGCAGCGCCTGCGGGTGTTCGGCCAGCAGTGCCAGATAGGATTCGCGCCGGCTGATGGCTTCGATCAGTGCCAAAAGTCGCGCCAGTGTCTGGTCCGGGTTGGGAAAGCTGGCGGCGATTTCGGTCAGGTTGGGCAGGATGACATCGAAGCGGCGCCGGCTGCGCTCGGGCATTTGCTGATAGCGAGAACCGGTTTGCAGTGCCTGCAGCAGACGCTGTGCTTCATCCGGGTTTTGATAGCCGCGTTGCGCCAGTTTTTGCACGCATTCTTCCTCGCTGCTGCCGCGCCAGCTGTCGGCACACGGTTGCACGCTTTCCTGACGATCCTCGAATACCTGCTCGAAATGTCGGGTGACAATCGCGCGATGCGCATCGAGCTCCGTGCGAAATGCCTCCCAGTTGGCGCATCCCATGCTGGTGGCAATGCGTGCCTGGTCGTCCGCGTTGGTCGGCAGCATCTGGGTCTGTGCATCATCCAGATACATGATGCGGTGCTCCAGATTGCGCAGGAATACATAGGCGGCGCGCAATTCGGCCACCTGTTCGGGGAGCAGCATGCCCCAGTTTTCCAGTTCGCTCAGCATGACTTGCGTGGCGCGGGTGCGCAGTGCCTTGTGTCGACCCCCGCGAATCAGCTGGAATACCTGGCAGACAAATTCAATTTCGCGGATGCCGCCCGGCCCGAGCTTGATATTGTCGGCCCGGTCGCGCCGCATCACTTCGCGGCGAATCTGGGCATGCAGTTCGCGCATCGACTGAAATGCGCCGTAATCCAGATATTTGCGATAAACAAAAGGCGTGACCAGCGCCATCAAGCCAGCTTCATCGCCAGTCAGTGCACGGCCCTTGATCCAGGCATAGCGTTCCCATTCTCGCCCTTGTGTGATCAGGTAGTTTTCCAGTGCGGCAAAGCTGCAGACCAGCGGGCCGGAATCGCCGAACGGGCGCAAGCGCATATCGACCCGGAATACGAAGCCTTCTTCGGTCGGGTCGGCAATCAGCTGGATCAGGCGTTTGCCGATACGGGCAAAGTATTCATGATTGCTGATTTTGGATGGACCGCTGGTTTCGCCATCTTCCGGGTAGACAAAGATTAGATCGATGTCGGATGAAACATTGAGCTCGCGTCCACCCAATTTGCCCATGCCCACCACGATCAATTGCTGCTGTGTGCCGCTTTCTTCGCCAATGGGAACGCCATAGCGCGGATCGGGTTGCGATACTTGGGCAAGTGCCTGCTCGACTGCGACTTCGGCCAGATCGCTGATGGTAGCTACTGCCTCGTCAAGCGAGCTGTGGCCCGAGAGCTCGCGGGCGATCAGGCGGGCCATCACGGCCTGGCGCAGGTGGCGCAGGCATTTTTTCAGGGCGTCGTCACTGCCTACGTTCGCAGGGAAATACGCAAGCATCTCGGCGCGACTGAACGGCTGGTCGATCCGTCTGGCGGTTTCTTCCCGCAATTGTGGGTGATGGTTGAACAGCCTTTCCAGATAGCGGCTGTGATTCAGGGCGGGTGCCAGGCAGGATGCATCGGGCGATGTGAGATCGTTCATGAGCGGATTTCTGGTTTGCAGTTACAATTGCATCTTAACCTAGCACGTTTGGGGCTGCGCGCAATAACTCATGATTCATGCTTTTCTGCAACGGATGCGTTGCCTTGTTCGTGCAGCCCTGCACCGGCTATGGCGCCTGTTTCTCTGGCATAGCCGTCTGGTGACGCGCCTGGCATTAGCGGCTTCAGCGATTTTGCTGATCCTTGTCACGCTGTGGCAGTTCTGGTTCATTCCCCGGCTGGAAACCTATCGCCCCGTGCTGGTTGCGGAATTGACGCGCATCGCTGGCCTGCCGGTCGAAGTGGGCAGCATGCAAGCGGGGTGGGATGGTGTGCGACCGCGACTGGCGTTGCTGGATGTCGCAGTGCCAGGGACGGATGGGCTGCCGGCCCTGCAGTTTGACCGGCTTGAGGGGGCTTTGTCCTGGTGGGCGTTGCCGCTTGGGCAACTGCATTTCAGCCGCCTGACGCTCGATAGCCCGGCCCTGCAGATTACGCGCATGCGCGAAGGCCAATGGCGCATCGGTGGCATGATCCTGGCGGATCAGCCCGGCAATGGCGGCAACAGTTTTCTCAACTGGCTGCTGGATCAGGGCAGCTTGATCATCACGCGTGGCGTGCTTGATTTGCAGGATGAACAGGCCGCCGGCCCGCGACTGACACTGACCCATTTGAACGTGCATGCCAGCAATCTGTTTGGCCGGCGCGTTGTGCGCTTCAGCGTCTTGCCCCCGCAGGATATCGGACCGGAGATTCGCGGGGATGGCGTGCTGACCGGCCATGACATCCTGCGCCTGGCCGATTGGAAAGGGCGGGTGCAATTTGATTTCCCCAGCGTCAATCTGGCGCGCTTGAATCAATATCTCAGTGCCTATGTGCCGGATACCTTCACCCGCTTGCCGGTGTTGCGCGAGGGGGTGGGGCGGCTGGCACTGACCGTCAATTTTGCCGATGCGCACATCCGGCAACTCGATGCCGAGCTGGGCATGGATAATTTGCTGCTGGAACAGCAGAGCCAGCGCTTTGCCTTGCCCAAGGTGGATGCCAGCGTGCAATGGTCGGCCCAGCGCGGCAATGAGCAACTACTGATACGTGCCCGCCATATTGAGGGGGCCAGCGGCCTGCTGACGCGCAACGGACGTTTTGAATACAGCCTGACCGGCATGAAGCATGCCCTGCGCCTGCAGGGATTCAATCTGGGCGGCTTGTCTGCCTATGCCGCTTGGCTGCCGGGCCAGTGGGCCGCGCGGCTGGCCAATGCCTCGCTGGCAGGCGATGTCGTCGATCTGCGTTACGGCTGGCAGGGTGGCTGGCAAACGCCGGAGCATTGGCAGGGCGAAGCCGAAGTGCAAGGGCTGGATCTGGTGGTGCCGGCATCCTTGCAACATCTGGGCAAGCTCGACATCAAGACCAAATTTGACGATAAGACAGGCATGGCCACGCTTTCCAGCCGGACCTTCCGGTTGAACTGGCCGGCACAATTCGTCGAACCGCTGACACTGACGCGTGCCGATGCGGCGCTGAGCTGGTCACGTATGGATAAAGGCTGGGAGGTGCAGGTCAGCCGCCTGGCGCTGGCCAATGCTGAAACTGCCGTGGATGTATCGGCCGTGTATCGCTGGCAGGGCGAAGGGCTTGGCCATCTTGATTTGAAGGGTGATATCACCCAGTTGCCGGCTAATCGCGTGTATGCCTACTTGCCGCGCGTAGTGGGGGATGACACGCTGACCTGGCTCAAAACCTCCCTGTTGTCGGGGCGCGCCTTCAATGGCAAGGCCATCTTGCAGGGCGAACTTGAGCATTTCCCCTTTGCCGATGGCTCGCCGGGGCTGTTCCGGATCACGACCGATGCGCGCGATGTTACTTTGTCCTACGCCGATGATTGGCCGTCTATCCAGTCCATCAATGGCAGCCTGCTGTTCGAAGGCTACGGCATGACCATCCAGGCGCCCACCGCACGTATCTTTGACGTGCAGCTCAAGAACATCGTGACGCGCATTCCGGATCTATCCGAACAGCAGCATGTGCTGGTCGATGGCAAGGCAGAGGGGCAAACCAGCGGATTTCTGCATTTCGTCCAGGCCAGTCCGGTGCGCGAATCCACGCAGGGCTTTCTGGATGAGCTGCAGTCCGCAGGCAGCGGGACGCTCGATTTGAAGCTGGATATCCCAATCGAGGATACCGATGCCAGCAAGGTCAGCGGGCGCTACCGTTTTGGCGGTAACCGCCTGGATTTTGGCGGCAGCATTCCGGTGCTGACGCAGGCCGGGGGCGCGGTGGATTTTACCGAGTCATCGCTGACGATTCGTGATGCGAGTGCGCGCTCGCTCGGTGGCCAGGTCCGCTTGAACGGCATGAATGACAGCGCCGGCAACCTGAAACTGGAAATGCGTGGTGAGGCGCAACTGGGGGAGGTTGCCCAACGTTATGTGCCGCAGCATGTGCGCCGCATGTCGGGTGTGGCTGCCTACCAGGGTGAACTGCTGGCGCGACGCGGTCGCTATGAGTTTTCGTTGCAAAGCCCGCTGGCGCTGGCTCGCATCGATCTGCCGGCGCCGCTGGGCAAGCCGGCGGGTGAAGCACGGCCACTGCGTCTGCGTATCAGTGGCGATCCGCAGCAAAGCAGTGTGGAATTTGCTTATGGCCGGCTGCTGCAGGCGGCATTGCAGCAACAGGGCGAACAGCCCTACAGCGGGCAGATCATGCTGGGAGCCGCAGCAACCCCGGTAGCGACTGCTTCACCACGTGGCATTCAAGTACGCGGTCGCTGGCCGGAACTGGATCTGACTGCCTGGATGGGCTTGATGGAAGGCGATGCTGGCCAGAAGGCGGCAATCAGTTTTGTCGATGTCGGTTTTGACCGACTGAGTGGCTGGGGGCGCCGACTCTCTGATGTGCAAATCAAGGCGGCGCCTTCTCCTCAAGGCTGGTCGGCACAACTTGCCAGCAAGGAAGCTGCGGGAACACTGGTCTGGCGCGAAGGTGAGCGTGCCGGGTTGAGCGGGCGTCTGGCTTACCTGCACCTGCCCCTGCCAACTTTGCCGGCAGCAGCCAACGGCTCGGCCGTGGCGAGCAAGCAGGAAAAATCGACTCAAGCCAAACCGGCACTCGATCTGGTGGTGGATGATTTCCGGTACAAAGCTTCAGAGCTGGGGCAACTGGTGGTGAATGCCCGACCCAGCGGCGATGGCTGGCAGCTCAATCAGGTGAGCTTGAACAATCCTGACGGCAAGGTATCAATGACAGGCTTCTGGCTCGGCAGCGGCCCGGCGGAGCGCACCACCGCGAAGATCCGCATCGAGAGCGAAAATACCGGCAAGCTGCTGGCGCGCATGGGGTATCCGGATGCCGTGCGCCGTGCGCCGGCACTTCTGACGGGAGAGGGAAGCTGGCAAGGCGCGCCGTTTGCGCCCGCACTCGATACGGTACAGGGCAAGCTGCAGTTGAATGTGGATGCCGGACAGTTCGCCAAGATCGAGCCCGGTGCCGGAAGGTTGCTTTCCGTGCTGAGCCTGCAGGCGCTGCCACGCCGGATCAAGCTCGATTTCCGCGATGTGTTCTCGGAAGGGCTGGAATTTGATTCGATCAAGGGGGATGCCGTGATCGAAAAGGGCATTGTGCGAACCGACAACCTTGCCATCGATGGTCCGGCGGCCAAGATCCGTTTCAAGGGCGAGACCAACCTGTCTGCGGGTACGCAAAACCTGCGTGTGCGCATTGCCCCGCTGGTTGGCGACATGGCTTCGCTGGCGGTGGGGGTGGTCAACCCGATTGCAGGTGTCGCAGCATTCGCCTTGCAGCGCCTGCTGAAAGATCCGCTGGGGCAACTGGTCTCCTACGAATACCAGATCACGGGCGACATGCTGGACCCGCAAGTCCGAAAAGTTTCAGGAGACAATCCATGAGCACTTTTTCCGGCCTTCGCGCCGCAGCCATCCAGATGATTTCCACTCCGGTGGTGGCTGAAAACCTGACGAGTGCCGGGCGACTGATTGCACAGGCGGCGCAGGCGGGCGCTCAGTTGGTATTGCTGCCCGAATACTTTGCCATCGTAGGTGCCAGAGATACCGACAAGCTGGCCGTGGCCGAACCGTACGGCAATGGGCCGATCCAGTCGTTTCTGGCCGAAACCGCGGCGCGACACGGCATCTGGCTGGCCGGCGGAACGATTCCGCTGCTCAGCGATGACCCGGCCAGAGTACGCAACAGCCTGCTGTTGTTCGATCCGCACGGCCGTAATGCGGCACGTTACGACAAGATCCACCTGTTCGGTTTCGACAATGGCAGTGAATGCTATCGTGAAGCCAATACTATCGAACCCGGAAACATGCCGGTCGCCATCGATACCCCGTTGGGCCGGATCGGGTTGGCGGTATGCTATGACCTGCGGTTTCCCGAGCTTTTCCGTGCCATGGGTCCGGTTGATCTGCTGCTGCTGCCCGCGGCGTTCACGGCGACGACGGGGCGGGCGCATTGGGAAGTCTTGTTGCGGGCACGCGCAATCGAAAACCAGTGCTTTGTGATCGCCAGCGGGCAGGGCGGTCTGCATCCGACCGGGCGCGAGACGTTTGGTCACAGCATGCTGATCGACCCGTGGGGGCAGGTGCTCGATTGCCTGCCGCAGGGGGAAGGCATGGCATCGGCCGATCTCAAGGCCAGCCAGCTGGAGCGTGTGCGCAAGACCTTGCCGGCACTGGCGCATCGAACGATGTGAAAATCTGCGATATGCCCAGACAAAAAAACGGGAGCCAAGTGGGCTCCCGTTTGCATTCGCCTGTTTGTGGATCAGGCCTTGCCAGCCTGTACATCCTTCACGGCCTGGTAGACGATTCCGTACAGTTCTTCGATGTGTTCGAGTTCCAGACAGGAGAACGCCACGCGCAGATCGGTTTCACCCAGCGCAATCGTGCCGATCTGGTATTCGTTCAAGAGGCGCTGGCGCACGGCTTCGGCGCTGGCACCCTTGAGCTTCAGGCACATGAAGTAGCCCGAGTTGAACGGATAGTAATCCCAGGCATCGCCAAACTTGCCGGAATCAAGCAGCGCTTTGACCTTGTTGGCGCGGGCTTTCATGATCTCGAATTTTTCGGCGCACTGTGCATCGAAGCGCGGATCCTGCAGCGCCTTGAGCACGAAGGTCTGGCTCGGGTGCGGGCCGCTGGAGATCGTGGCACGGATGATGCCCATGGTCTTCTGTTCCAGCGCAGCCAGCACTTTTTCGGACGGATGGGCATAGGTGATGAAGCCGACGCGGAAGCCCCACACGTATTCTTCCTTGGTGGCACCGTCTACCTTCACTGCCAGCAGGTTGGGCGAGAGGTTGGCCAGTTTGCCGAACAGCGATTCAAGCAGGCTGTCTTCAAAGAACAGACCGAAGTAGGCGTCATCAGTCACGACCACCAGCTTCAGACCTGCATCGGCCACTTCCTTCAGCGCGGCGACGATTTCGTCACCTTCGGCCACCGATGGGGTGTAGCCGGTCGGGTTGTTCGGGAAGTTCAGCAGCACAACAGCCTTCTTCTTGCCGGCCTGCAGCTGGGCCAGCAGTGCAGCCTTCATGCCAGCACTGTTGAACTTGCCACGCGCATCGTAGAGCTCGAAGTAAACCATTTCGGCGCCGCGACGCACACCGAAGGTCAGCTCGTAGTTTTCCCAGTTCTTGTCCGGCACGATCAGCGGGGTACCGGCATCGGCAAACAGGTCGGAAACAATGCTGATGCCGTGCGTCAATGCATTGGTCACGATCGGGTTGCCATAGGATTTACCGGCCAGGCTGGGGTTGTCCTTCAGCATCTTCGCGCGCCAGGCGGTGCGCAACTCCGGCTTGCCAGCGGGCGGGGCGTACGGGTAGATGTCTTTTGGGGCGTAGGCCGACAGGGTTTCCTGGATCAGGCCCAGGTGCATCGGAATGCCTTTTTCGGTGGCAATGCCGATGGTGGCATTGAATTTTTTGGCTTTCTGGCCGGCTTCAGCCGATTGCGACAGGATGCCTTCCTTGGGGAAGTAAATGGCGCGGCCCAGTTCGGACAGCATTTCCAGAACCGGGGCGGCTTCTTGTTGCAAGGTGGCGTTCAGTTGTTGGGCTAGAGCGTGCATGGATTCAGACCGGGTCGTGAAGGATGGCGCGATTTTACCCTTGCCGCTTCACGCTGAGAACCATTGTTCAGGCCGCACGCCGGGAAAAATCACGCGGCCTGAAGCCCAGCAGCGCGAGCATGCCGAAGTAAGTGGCCACACCTGCCCCGACCAATCCGGACAAGCGCAGGCAACGTATGGCCATATTGCCACTGTCCCAGGCCGGCATGATCTGCATCAGTCCCCATAGCGCGGCAGTCATGACGATCACGGCAGCCAGCAGCTTGAGCAGGAACGCACGCCAGCCGGGTAGGGGGTGGTAGATGGCATGCCGGCGCAGCTGGTAATAAAGCATGGTGGCATTGGTGCAGGCGCCCAGACCAATGGCCAGCGCCAGCCCGGCGTGACGCAGATGCCAGATGAAAGCCAGGTTCATCAGCTGTGTAGCGGCGAGCGTGATCAGCGCGATCTTGACCGGCGTCTTGATGTTCTGGCGCGCATAAAAACCCGGCGCGAGCACTTTCACCAGGATCAGTCCGATCAGTCCGGCCGAGTAGGCGATCAATGCCTGCTGCGTCATCAGGGCATCGTGTGCGCTGAATTTGCCGTACTGGAACAACGTGGCGATCAGTGGCTCCGAAATGACAGCCAGTGCCACGGCCGAGGGCAGCGCCAGCAGCAGGCACAGGCGCAGCCCCCAATCCAGCAGGCGCGAATACTCGGTGTGATCTTCGCTGGCATGGCAGCGCGACAATGACGGCAGCAGGATGGTGCCCAGTGCCACGCCCAGTACACCGGTAGGAAATTCCATCAGGCGATCGGCGTAATACATCCACGATACGCTGCCGGAAACCAGGAACGAGGCAAAGATGGTATTGATGATCAGCGAAATCTGCCCGACCGACACGCCAAGAATGGCCGGCCCCATTTGCTTGACCACGCGCCAGACCCCGGCATCCTTGAAATTCAGACGCGGCCATACCAGCATGCCGATCTTCTTCAGGTGCGGCAGCTGAAACAGCAGTTGTGCCACGCCGCCCACTGCCACCGCCCAGGCCAGCGCCAGTACCGGCGGATCAAAATACGGGGCCAGGAACAGTGCGAAGATAATGAACGACAGATTGAGCAGCGTCGGCACGAAGGCGGGAATGGAAAACTTGTTCCAGGCATTCAGGATCGAACCGGCCAAGGATGCCAGCGAGATCAGCAGGATATAGGGAAAGGTGATGCGCAGCAGGCTGACGGTAAGTGCGAATTTATCAGGTGAATTGGCAAAACCCGGTGCCGAGATCCAGATGATGAGCGGGGCGGCCAGCATGCCCAGTGCGCTGACCACGAACAGTGCCAGCGCGAGCAGGCCGCAGACATCGGCCACGAAGCTGCGTGTGGCTTCTTCGCCTTCGCGGGTGCGGTATTCGGAGAGAATCGGCACAAAGGCTTGCGAGAAAGCACCCTCGGCAAAGATGCGGCGCAACAGGTTCGGTAGCTTGAAAGCGACAAAAAACGCATCGGTGGCAAAGCCTGCTCCGAAAATGCGCGCCACGATGGCATCGCGGGCAAAGCCCAGCACGCGGGAAACCAGCGTCATCGAGCTGACCTGGGCGAGTGCCTTGAGAAGATTCATGTGAAATAGGGCCGGCAGGCCATCGTTGTCTGTGCGTGAAGCTGCGCAGTTTACGCGCAGTCGGTCAGTTCGTGTAACCCAGCAAATCGCGTGCCTTTTGCAGGCAGGGTGTGGCGATTCCGGCGCCAGAGCGCGATTCACGCAGCGCCATGTTCCAGTGCGCCAGTGCAGCACGCACGCTGGCGTGATCGGAAGCGGTTGCGATTTCCTGCTGCAGTTTGGCTGCCATCAGCCCGAGATGCTGCTGGCTGATTTCGATCAGATAGGCTTTGGCGCGGGCGAGACTCACCGGATCGATTGTGGCCTCGGGCGATATGGGTTCTGTCTGGGTGGGTGCAGGTGTGGCGGCTTGCGTTTGGCTGATGAATCCTTCCCGTTGCAGTTCTTCGATCAGGATCAGCAGATCCTGTTGCGCAATCAGGCTGGCCAGATCTGAAACGGTACGCTTGCCATCGAGCAATACCAGCAGCTGGCGCGCCTTGGCCCGCAAGCCATGGCGGCGATCCGACAACTCCTCAAGTGCCTTGGCAGTCTTGAAGAAAATAGCGGAATGCAGATCGGCAGGCATGGCAAAAGGTCGAGTCGTGGTTTGGGTGACGACTGAGCTTACGTTTGCCGTATTGCAAAAGCGTTAAGGTGTGAAAAAGGAGAAGAGTGCAGTTGCACGCATGCCCGACATTGGCCAGCATGCCATGGCATGAACCGGATCCCGATCAGCGTGGTGCAGAGGCTGCTGCCAGCGCGGAAGCCTTGGGCAGGTAGAGCGACCCTTTATAACCGCAGGCGCCAAGCAGAAAACCGCAAACCAGGGAGATGACGAGCAGGGAGCGCATGGGATCGTGTTCGGTGGCAAAATGGATGACTATTTTACACAGGATCTTTGTTCGATGACCGAATCCGAATTTCTCGAATTGACCGATGCCGTTTTTGCGCGCATCGAAAATGCGCTGGATGCCAGTGGCCTGGAGGCCGACCCGATGCGTGCAGGCAATGTGCTGGAGATCGAACTCGCTGATGGCAGCAAGGTGATCGTGAATCGCCATGCCTTCAATCAGGAATTGTGGATTGCTGCCAGGCGCGGTGGATTCCATTACCGGCTGCAGGATGGTAGCTGGACCAACACGCGCGAGCAGGGCGATTTCTTTGCCGATCTGGCAGCCATCCTGACTGAGCAGTCGGGCGAACCTTTTGCGTTCTGAGTGATCCGATGATCGTTGAAAATGCCGGCTGGCTGGCTGGATTGTTTGGCTCGGCCTTTGTATCAGCCACGGTCCTGCCCGGCAATTCGGAGGCGGCCTTGCTGGCGCTGCTTCATTTCCGGCCCGAAATCGCACCGTGGGCGGTACTCGCCGCCACACTCGGCAATGTTCTGGGTGGATTGACGACAGTCTGGCTCGGGCGTCGCTTGCCGCAAGCCCCGCAGGGGCGTGCGGTGGACATTGCGCGGCGTATCGGGCCGTTCAGTCTGGTGCTGAGCTGGTTGCCGCTGGCAGGCGACGCCCTTTGTGGCGTGGCTGGCTGGTTGCGCTGGCCGTGGTTACCGGTGATTGCCTGGATTACGCTGGGCAAGGCCGCGCGCTATGCCGTGCTGGCAGGCGTGCAGACGCATTTCTTTTGAGGCGAGGGATCGTGCGTAAAGTCATTTCAGTCATGCTGGCGTTGTCTCTGGCTTCAAGCGTCAGCCTTGCCGACAATCTGCCCAATCTGGGCGGCGATGTTTCCCAGGGGGCTTTGACGTCGGCGCAGGAACGCGAAATCGGCGAAGGGGCGATGCGGGAAATCCGGCGCAGCGGCTCGCTGGCCGATGATCCGGAAGCCATTGCCTATCTGAACCGGCTGGGCGCACGCTTGGTCGATGCCGCCGGTGTCAGCGATAGCCGGTTCACCTTTTTTCCCGTGCTCGACAAAACCGTGAATGCCTTTGCGATTCCGGGCGGTTACATCGGCGTGCATTCCGGGTTGATCGTGATGGCGCAGCATGAATCCGAATTGGCCAGTGTGCTTGCGCATGAAATCGCCCATGTCTCGCAGCACCATCTGGCACGCATCATCGACGGTACCCGCCTCAGTCCGCTGGTATCGCTGGCCGCACTGGGTGTGGCCATTCTCGCGGCACAGGCGGGCAGTGTGGATGGCGCGGCTGCCGTGATGAGCGCCGGTGTGGGGTACAACATCCAGAAGCAGCTCGATTACACCTATGCGTTCGAGCAGGAAGCCGATCGTATCGGCATGCAGACCCTGACCAATGCCGGGCTGGATGCTGCTGCAATGCCGACATTCTTCGAGCGCCTGCAAAAACATAACCGGCTGGAAGATGCCAATGCCCCGGAGTTTCTGCGTACGCATCCGGTGACCTTCAAGCGCATCGCCGATGCCCAGAGCCGCCTGCGTGAGCAGCCGTATCGCCAGGTGCCCGATTCGGCGGATTTTCTGTTTGTGCGCGAGAAAATGCGTGGTTTGCAGATGAAGCCGGTCGATGCGGTCGATTTCTATCGCAAGACCCTGGCCGAAAAGCGTTATGCCAATGAGGCGGCGCATCGCTATGGCCTGGCCCATGCCCTTTATCTGGCGCGTGATTACGATGCCGCCTGGCAGATGCTGCAGCAGGCCAGGCAGTCATTCGATAAGTCTGGACATCCGGCACTGGAATTCCTGGCGGGCAATATTCGCCTGGCACAACGGCAGTATGATCAGGCGCAATCGATCTTTACCCAGGCACTGGCGCTGCACCCGGCCAGCCGGGCACTGGTCTATGGTCTGGTCGATGCACTGACCGTAGAGGGCAGTCATGATCAAGCGCTGGCGCAGATCGCCGATTACCAGTCGCTTTATCCGGGCGATGCCTATCTGTACCAGCGTGCTGCCAATGTGTATGCCAAGCAGGGCAAGCTGATGCAGGCACACAAGGCACAGGCCGAATACTATGTACGCCTGCGTGAATACGATTCCGCCATCGAACAGTTGCGGCTGGCGCTCAAGCAGGGTGGCGGGGATTTCTACCTGCTGTCATCGATCGAGGCGCGTCTGCGCGAACTGGAGAGGGACGCCGGCAAGGAAGGAAAGCTGCATACTTTGCAGTGATCATTCATTTGCAGGGCTATAAAGAAAAAACACGTTGGTTGTTCCTCAAAGGAGATATCGCCATGTCTGATTCTTCCAATTTGCTTGATGAATCCCAAAACATTCTGCAGGAAACCGAAAAGCTGCTGGCAGAAGCCACGATGGCAGGTGGAAAAGAAGCCGATGCACTCTATGCCCGTGCGGCTGCCAGTTTGCGCCAAGCCAAGGATAAGCTGGTTACGGTTGAAAAAGCTGCGGTAGAAAAAACCAAGCAGGCGGCCAAGGCTACCGATACTTACGTGCATGAGCACCCCTGGCAGGCGGTCGGTGCGGCTGCCGCCGTTGGTATCCTGGTCGGTATGCTGATTTCGCGACGCTGATATGGGGTTGCGCGCACTGTTTGATGGCGTGCGTCGTGTAGCCATTACCACGGCAGGACTTGGCGGCAACCGCCTGGAACTGCTGGGTATTGAACTGCAGGAAGAACTGGAACGCCAAACCGGTAATCTGGTGTGGATACTGGCCGCTTTTGTGTTTGGCGGGCTGGCCTTGTTGCTTGCGTCAATCCTGATGCTGATTGCTTTCTGGGATACACACCGGGTGGCGATTGCTGTTGGGTTGCTGCTTGTTTACGCAGCGCTCGCCATCGCATGCGTGCTTTGTTTGCGCCATCGCAGGCGCCATGCACCCCCCGCTTTTGCTTTGACGATCGAAGAGTTCCGGCGCGACCAGGCTGCATTGTTGGGTAAAAGCAGGGAGGCTCCATGAACAGACGCATGCTGGACAGGACATTGCGCAAGGAATTGCTGTTGTTGCAGGCTGCACAGTATCGCCAAAGATTGACAGAGGATTTGCGGGTGCTGGTTTCTGGCGCTGCATCCGCAGACGAAGCCGCTGCGGGTTCGACATTGCTGGCAGGAACCCGGTGGTTGGTCTCGGTACTGCCGCCTGGTCGCTGGCGAAAGTGGCTGGTCTACGGATTGACTATCGGCAGAGTGGCGTTGGCGCTGTCACGCACCATGCCACGCTGAATCCATTGGCTTATTTTCCTGCCTTTTTTCGCAATATTTCTAGATAGAGCATAGGATCCGGCGCAGTATTGTTACGTTGTGCCTGCCAGATCATTTCTCCCAGTCCGTCGATCATCTCGTGTTTGGCTGTGTGTTCGCTGCCGGTTTTCTGGCACAGAAGCTGAAACAAAGCCTTGATGCCGGCAGGCTGATCGATTGATATCTGTTCTTCAATGGCCAGATGCATGCCGATGTGCAGGAAGGGATTGGTATCGCCCGATTCCGGTCGCCAGTCATGATCGATCATGTCTTCCTGCAGATAGCGGTGGTATTCGGGATGATCCAGCAGGATGGCGAGCGTCATGCGTTCGATGTCGGCCAGTGGCTGCCCGGCCTGATGTTTGCGCCAGACTTCGATGAAAAAACGCCTTGCCTCGTCGCGGCTTGGATTGAAAAGCATCGTCAAACCCATCCTGTTTGTGCTTAGTATCATTTCTGCCTGAGAGCAGATGCGGCATCATATCGTACCTGAACCCATTCCCCACCCGAGAGTTAAGCATGTCCATGCCGGAAACTTCGACGATTTCACCGCTTGACAGTTACCACGAACGCCATGCGATTGCCATGCGCAGTACCTGGGTAAGCGTAGTCGTGAATCTTGTGCTGTCGATCGGGCAGTTGGTGGCGGGTTTGATGAGCGGCTCGTTCGGTCTGGTGGCTGATGCCATTCATACCCTGTCCGACCTGGTCGCCGATTTTGTCGTGCTGTTTGCCGCGCAGCACAGTCGCCAGGGAGCGGATGAAGATCATCATTACGGTCATGCGCGCTATGAAAACGCTGCCTCGCTGGTGCTGGGCGTGCTGTTGCTGGTGGTGGGCATCTATATGGCCTGGTCGGCGATCCAGAAGTTTCATCAACCCGCCGGGGTGGCCACGGTCGGCATTATTGCGCTATGGGTGGCACTGGCCTCCCTGGTGGCCAAGGAAGCGCTGTTTCGCTACATGCTTCATATGGCGCGCAAGGTCGGCTCCAGCATGCTGATTGCCAATGCCTGGCATGCCCGCTCCGATGCGTTGTCTTCGCTGGTGGTGGCTGCCGGTATCGGTGGCAATCTGCTCGGCTATCCGCTGCTCGATCCGGTCGCGGGGCTGCTGGTGGGGTTGATGGTAGGCAAGATGGGCTGGGAATTCACCAAGGTGGCTTTTCATGACCTGACCGATCACGCCTTGCCGGAAGACGAGGTGGAAGAGATTCGTGCCACCGTACAGCAGACCCCGGGCGTGGAAGGCGTCCACGATATCCGCACGCGCAAGATGGGCGATTTCGCCATGGTCGATGTGCATATCGAAGTGGACCCGACGATCAACGTGATTACCGGGCACGATATCGGCGTGGATGCACGGCGGCGCGTGATGCTCAAGCACAAGGTGCTCAATGTGATGGTGCACGTTGATCCGGCTGGCGGGTTCCCCGACGATGATCATGTGCCGGTGAGTGGTTCAGGCCGGATGAACGCGGCTAGCGGCGCGGAGTGAAATCGAGCGCGACGGAGTTGATGCAGTAACGCTCGCCGGTTGGTGCGGGGCCATCCGGAAATACGTGCCCCAGATGGGCATCGCACACCGCGCAGCGGACTTCGGTGCGGATCATGCCGTGGCTGTGGTCTTCGGTGCGCACAATGCTGCCGGGTACGGCTGCCTCCCAGAAGCTGGGCCAGCCACAGCCGGCATCGAATTTGGTGCCGGAATCAAACAGCAAGGCACCGCAGCAGACGCAGTGATATTCCCCGTTCGCATCCAGACGATAATACTCGCCGGAAAAAGGCCGCTCGGTGCCGGCTTCGCGGGTGACGCGGTATTGTTCTGGCGTCAGTTGTTCACGCCATTGTTGCGGACTTTTGTGGATTTTATTCACGCAGGAACCAGTTGCGGGGCGGTTTCGGCAAAAGCCGGTTTTTCGCTTTCCAGCCGTTGCAGGAAGGCAGCGAGATTGGGATGCGCGGTGCGCCAGTCGATATCCGGCAGGCGGAAATCCAGAAAGCCCAGCATGCAGCCCACGGCAATATCGGCCAGGCTGTAACGGTTGGCCAGCAACCATTTCTGTTCGCCCAGCTCGGTAGAGAGTGCTGTCAGCCCGTGTTCGATCTTTTGCATCTGGCGGTTGATCCAGTCCTGCGACTGCAGCTCTGGCGCGCGGCGACGTTCCATTACCACCAATACGGCGGCATCGGTGATGCCATCGGCCAGGGCTTCTTTCAGCTTGACGCGAATGGCCTGGCGGTGCTCCTGCGGAATCAGTTTGCCTACCGGTGAAATTTCGTCCAGATGCTCGGCGATGACGGGAGAATCGTAGAGTGCCAGCCCATCGTCCAGAATCAGCACCGGTACTTTGCCGAGCGGGTTGTAGTGCGGCACATTGCCGGAGGGATCTCCTGCCTGGATCACAATGCGTTCGCACTCGATGTGTTTTTCCGCCAGCACAACACGGATCTTGCGGCCATAGGGGCTGGTCAGGGATGTCAGCAATTTCATGGTGGGGGTAAGGCTGTTAATTGCAGGATTGCACCCCATTGTAGGGGAGTCATGTCCGGCCAGCCAGCGTTGTTGTGGTATTGCAACAGCTTGATTGCTTTGACTTCTGATGGAGTTTCCCGGGCTTTTGCCTCGTCTTTGGTTATAATTCCTGCTTTTTGCCCCGGCGTGCCAATAATGAATGTGTTTTATGAGGAAGACGGCAATTTCAAGGTTGCCGAAGTGCGCGACGAGCAGACTGCAAGCCTGATGGTCGAGGATGTTCGCGGCAAGCGCGCCAAGATCAAGGCTGCCAATGTGTTGTTGCGCTTCGAGCGCATGGGGCTGCAGGAGTTTCTGTCTGCGGCGGAGGCCGCAGCAGCTGAACTTGACCTGGATTTTCTGTGGGAATGCTGTGGGGATGAGGAGTTCGGTTTTCGCGAAATCGCGACGGAATACTTTGGTGATAATGCCACCTTGCCGCAGCAGGCGGCCGTGGCGATTCGCCTGCATTCGGCACCCATGTATTTCTACCGCAAGGGCAAGGGTCGTTACAAGGCTGCGCCGGAAGACAATCTGAAAGCGGCGCTGGCTGCGCAGGAGCGCAAGCGCATCGAGGCTGAGCAGATGGCAGGCTGGCAAGCCGATTTGCTGGCCGACCGGTTGCCGGCTGATCTGGCCAAAAAACTCGACATGCTGTTGCACAAGCCGGACAAGAACAGCATTGAATGGAAGGCACTGGCTGCAGCAGCTGAATCGGCCCAGATGGCACCACTGCGCCTGCTGGCTAGGGTGGGCGCAATTCCGGATGTGGCCGAATATTTCCTGCAGGGTTTTCTGACTGAATATTTCCCCAAGGGCCGAGGCTTTGCACCGCTGACCGCCGCGCCCGTACCTGAAAATCTGCCGCTGGCGGACGTGCAGGCCTTCAGTATCGACGATGCCGCCACGACTGAAATCGACGATGCCTTCAGTCTTGCCCGCTTGCCAAATGGCAACTGGCGCATCGGTATTCATATTGCGGCTCCCACGCTGGGCATTGCGCCGCAAAGCGAGCTGGACAAGGTGATCCTGGAGCGGCTTTCCACGGTGTATATGCCGGGCGACAAGATCACCATGTTGCCCGATGAGGTCGTGGAAACCTTCACCCTCAAGGCCGGTGATGCGCAACCTGCCGTATCGATGTACCTGGAGGTCTCGGCCGGCTTCGATATCCTCCGGCGTGAATCGAAGATCGAGCGCGTGCGGCTTGCTGCCAATCTGCGTCATGACGAGATCGAACCGTTCTTCAACGAGGAGACAGCGGGCAAGGCAGATGCGCCGGATTATCCGTGGAAGGATGAGCTGACCTGGTTGTGGCACTTTGCCAATGCACTGGAAGCCCGACGCGGCAAGGCTGAAGCCAATGGTGCGCAGAAGGTTGACTATGGTTTCCGCATTCATCGCCAGGACGATGCTGAACGCGTCGAAATCTTTACCCGCAAGCGCGGCTCGCCCATGGACAAGCTGGTGGCCGAATTGATGATTCTGGTCAACAGCCAGTGGGGCAAGGATCTTGCGGATGCCGATGTGGCCTGTATCTATCGTGCACAAGGCGGTGGCCGGGTGCGCATGACCACGCAGCCCAGTCCGCATCAAGGGTTGGGGGTGGACTGCTATGCCTGGTCCTCGTCACCCTTGCGCCGTGCCGTGGATTACATCAATCAGCAGCAATTGCTGTCGCTGATCCGCAACGAGAAACCGCGTTTTGCGCGCAATGATGCCGAACTGTTCTCGATCATCGGTGCCTTCGATGCGGCCTATGCGGCCTATGCGGAATTCCAGGAAAAAATGGAGCGCTATTGGTGTTTGCGATATCTTGAACAGGAAGAAATGCACGAGTTGTCTGCCACGGTGCTCAAGGAAAATCTGGTACGTATCGATGGCATGCCGCTGGTAATGCGTGTCGGTGGGTTGCCGGAGTTGCCGGGCGGTTCTACCGTGAAATTGCAGCGTCTGTCCCAGGATTATCTTGATCTCAGCGTGGAATGCCGCATCGCTACGATGTAATTGAAAGGTTATCGAATCATGCAACCGAATCGCCGCCTCAGTGATATCTTGCCGCTGCGTTTTCGCAGTGGCGAGCAGGTGCGCCAGTTTTCCAAGCCGTGCATCCGCTGCGGCAATATGCTCAATGCCCAGCACATGGTGGGGGTAGCGCAATTGATCGATGACCAGATCGCGATTGCGGCCAAGGCGCAATGTCCAGTGTGTGGTGAGCGTTTTTCGGTAACGTGCCTGATTGATGGACACAAGCATGTGCGCCGGGTTGTGCTGCCTTACTGGATTTTCAACCCATATCTGCGCACGATGCGTCCGGCCGAGTCGCAAGGTGTGGTACGGGAAGAATCACCGAGTGACGAGCTGCCCATGACGCCGACGCTGTCGACGGAAATCCCGGCACCGGAGCCCAGACGGGCACCAATGCCGCAAGTGGATGTCGAACGCTCAGATGAAAGCGTTGGCCGTTATCAGGGCAAACCGATTCCAGCCTGGGTGCGGGTGAATGGCAAGGTGTTCAATTTCGAGCGCATTGCCGCCGATGCCAGAACCCGGGAGGGCGAGTTCCTGCTGGATGGTTGCCTGGTATACCGCGGCCAGTGAATTTGACCCATTGGGGTTGGCGCGGCTTGGGTCTATAATTCCGCGCTTCTTTTTAGATTGACTGGCGGGAGAGTTGCCATGCAGCGTTCGATGCTCAAATCCAAGATTCACCGCGTAACGGCGACACATGCCGAGCTGCATTACGAGGGGTCCTGCGCCATTGACGAGGATCTACTCGATGCCGCCAATATCCGCGAATACGAAGAAGTCCACATCTGGAACGTGAACAATGGCGAGCGTTTCTCCACCTATGCCATCAAGGGGCAGCGTGGCTCGGGCGTGATTTCGCTCAACGGCTCTGCCGCGCGGCGTGCCCAGGTGGGTGATCTGTTGATCATTGCGACTTTCGTGCTGGTGGATGAAAGCCAAATCGACAGCCACAAGCCCTCGATGGTGTATGTGGATGCCAGCAACAAGATTACCCATACCAAGAACGGCATTCCTGTGCAGAAAGCCTGATGGGTCATTCGCAAATCAATTAAATAATAAAAAACATAACGCCCATGCGCTGACATGGGCGTTGTTATATCCGGAGATGGCATGAACCCGACATCGGTCAAAGACTATTTGCTTACCCTGCAACAGAACATCGTCGCGACGCTGGAAAATCTCGATGGCAGCAGCTTTCGCACTGACTGCTGGCAACGCCCTGCTGGCGGGGGCGGCATCACACGCGTGATCGAAAACGGCCAGTTGTTCGAGCGTGGCGGTGTCAATTTTTCGCATGTGACTGGCGATGCCCTGCCGCCGTCGGCCACCGCCAACCGACCCGAGCTGGCCAGTCGGGCCTTTGAGGCAATGGGGGTGTCGCTGGTGCTACACCCGCGCAATCCCTATGTGCCGACGGTGCACATGAATGTGCGGTTTTTCCGGGCTTATCTGAAAGATGCCGGATCGATATCGGGCCGGAATGAGGTAGCAGGGCGCGAAGGCAAGGAGCAATCGACGAGACAGTACGTTGAAGTACGGCGAGAAGATTGTGACGCTGCCGACAAAGCCATGCAGCCTCAGGCCGAGCCCGAGATTTGGTGGTTTGGCGGCGGCATGGATCTCACCCCCTACTATGGCCACGAAGACGATGCCTGCCATTTTCACCAGACCTGCAAGAACGCACTCGATCCGTTCGGGCCGGAGCTTTATCCACGCTTCAAGGACTGGTGTGATCGCTATTTCTTCCTGAAACATCGCAACGAAGCGCGCGGCGTGGGAGGCATCTTCTTCGATGACTTCAATACCGGTGGATTCGATCAGGCTTTTGCCATGCTGCAAAGCGTGGGCAATGCGTTTCTGCCGGCCTATGTGCCGATTGTCGAACGCCGCAACGGTCTGGAATATGGCGAGCGTGAGCGCGACTGGCAAGCTTACCGGCGCGGCCGCTATGTCGAATTCAATCTGGTGTGGGATCGCGGCACGCTGTTTGGCCTGCAATCAGGCGGACGTACCGAATCGATTCTGATGTCGATGCCGCCGGTGGCGCACTGGCGCTATGATTACCAGCCCGAAGCCGGTTCGCCCGAAGCGCGTCTGCTCAGCGATTTTCTGCCGGTACGCGACTGGGTACAGGCTCTCAGATAGCACCAGCCTGATCCAGCAGCGTGGCAAGTGCTTCCGCCAGCTTGCGGTAGCCTTGGGCGTTGGGGTGGATCAGGTCACTTTTGAGCGTGCTATCAGACAGGATTTCTTCCAGGCTTTCTGCTTCCAGCGGGATGCTGAATTCCTTGGCCAGTTCGCTGTAAAAGGCTGGTGTGCTCAGTCCCAGGCCGAGGCGGGGGGTAGCAACCAGCAGCACCGGTATGTTGCGCGATCTGGCTTGTACCAGCATGGCGCGCAGATTGTCGATCGTGATGTTTTCCGGCTGCTTGCGCAGAAAATCGTTGCCGCCCAGGCACAGGATCAACAGGTCTGGCCTGGCACCATCCAGCTCATCTTCCAGTCGTCTCAGACCATCCGTCGTGGTTTCGCCAGGAACCCCGGCGTTGATGATCGGGCGCTTGATCAGTGTTGCCAGAATGGCGGGATAGCTCTCTGCCGGGCTTGCGCCGGTGCCGTAAGTCAGGCTGTCGCCGAAGGCGAGGAGGGTGGCCTCGGGCGGCAGCGCAGGAAGTTTGGGTGATTTTCTGCATCCCGCCAGACTCAGTGACAACAGCAGAATCAGCAGGATGCGGTAGAACATTGCAGATCAGTCCCAGTCTTTGATGCGCACGGCGGCCTTGTCGATTTCGGCGCGCAGATCATCATAGGTGCGTACCACCGGATACTGCGGGAATTCGCGTACCACGTTTTCCGGCGGATGCATCAGGATGCCGGCATGCGCAGCACCCAGCATGGCGGTATCGTTGTAGCTGTCGCCGGCTGCAATCACCTTGAAGTTGAGCGCCTTGAACGCTTCGACAGCATGGCGTTTCTGATCCGGCATGCGCAGGTGATAGTTCACCAGCATGCCCTCAGCGTCGGCTTCCAGGCGATGGCAGAACAGGGTGGGCTGGCCCATCTGTGCCATCAGGGGCTTGGCGAATTCATAGAAAGTATCGGAGAGGATCACGACCTGATACTCCTGGCGCAGGGCATCCAGAAAATCCTTGCAACCTTCCATCGGTCCCATCTCGCCGATCACCGCCTGGATATCGGGCAGGCCCAGCTTGTGCTCGCGCAGGATGTCCAGCCGGTATTTCATCAGCTTGTCGTAGTCCGGCTCATCCCGGGTGGTACGACGCAATTCAGGGATGCCGGTACGTTCGGCAAAAGCGATCCAGATTTCCGGGACCAGGACACCTTCCATGTCGAGGCAAACGATCTGCACGGTACAAATCCTTGGGGTATGGGAACAAAGGCGCGATTTTACCGAATAAAGCAGGGCAGGTGTGCTTCAAGCTTTGCCTGAAAACAGGGTGTAGCAACCTAGCGCGATCAGGAAAATCCCGAACAGCGTGCGCATGTGCTGCGCATCTAGCCGGTTGGCCAACTGTGCCCCCAGCCATGCTCCGATTAACAGCATGGCAGCGATCAGCAGGGCAGCCCTCAGGTCAACGTTACCGCTGCAGTAGTACGCCCAGACCGCTGCGGCACCAACGGGCGGTAACAGAATGGCCAGGCTGGTGCCAATGGCTTTATGAATCGGAAACTTCATCAGGAATACCAGTGCTGGCACGATCAGGACGCCGCCGCCTATGCAAAACAATCCGGAAGATATGCCGGCAACCAGGCCTATAAAAACAAGCAGAAGCTAGTAATCCATGGACTTGATCCACACAGAGTACGGACAAGCCTGTGATTATTGTACTTCATATGTTTTATGGTAATTAGCTTATTCTTGTTTGTTATATTGGATCAATTCCTGCCAGCCAAGTCCACGCAGCACTTGCTCGAACTCTTGGCCGGGCCCGGCCTGCAACAAGATTTCCTGCTGGTTGATCGGGTGCTGCAGACGCAGCATCCGGCAGCACAACAGCAGTCGCGGGCAGCTAAACAGTTCGCCAAACAGCCGGTTGTGCCGGCCCTTGCCATAGGTGGCATCGCCGATGATCGGGTGCGAAATGTGCTTCAGATGGCGGCGCAACTGATGGCGGCGGCCAGTAACCGGTTCGAGTTCGATAAGGGCGTAACGGCTGGTTGGATATTTGTCGACCTGCACCGGAATTTCGGCGGTGGCCAGCCGGCGATAGCGGGTCAGTGCTTCCTGGGCGCCCTGGATTACGGTCTGGCCGAGAAAGTCGACGTCATCCTTGAGTCGCACCAGCGGGTGGTCGATTTCACCGCTTTCCGGCGGGTGGCCACGCACCACGGCCCAATAGCGTTTTTCCACCAGACCCTTCTCGAACTGCTGCGCCACGGCACGGCTGGTATCCGGATCAAGCGCAAACAGCAGAACGCCGGACGTGCCGCGATCAAGCCGGTGCACCGGGTAGACATGCTGGCCGATCTGATCGCGCAGCAATTGCAGCGCAAAGCGTGTTTCGCGCCAATCAAGCACGGTGCGGTGCACCAAGAGGCCGGAGGGCTTGTCGATGGCGATCAGATGCGCATCGCGATACAGAATGTTCAACGGGGTTTCGGACATGGGGATCACGGTATTTGATTCGCGCCAGAGTGTACGCGAGTTGCGCCTGCGCGTTGGTCGCGCGCTGCTACAATCGCGTCAATTTTTTGCCGGGAGCCAATCATGATCGTTGTTTTGGGTGCGATGGAAACGGAAATCCGCGAATTCTTGACGCATATGGAAAATCGCCAGACCTTCGACTGGCATGGTTTTTCCCACCATCGCGGCACCATTGATGGTCATGACGTGCTGGTGAGCCGCAGCGGTGTCGGCAAGGTCAAGGCGGCGATGATGACGCAACACCTGATCGATGATTACCACCCGCAGGCCATCCTGTTTACCGGGCTGGCCGGTGCCTTGCGAGGCCATATCGAGATTGGGGATACCCTGGTGGCTCGTGATCTGGTGCAGCACGATATGGATGTCTCGGCGCTGGGCTTCCCGCGTGGGCAGATTCCCTTTACCGAATGGCGCTTTCTGCCGACAGATCCCCGCTTGCTGGCGCTGGCTAGCGGCTATGTGCCGGCAAGCGGCCGCCTGCATATTGGGCGTATCTGTACCGGCGATCAGTTCATTTCCCACCGCGAGTTCGCCAGCCATGCCTATCTCACCGGCGAGCTGGCTGGCGATGGGGCCGAGATGGAAGGCGCCAGCGTGGCGCTGGTCTGCCATGTCAACTGGGTGCCTTGTCTGGTTGCGCGCACGATCTCGGACAAGGCCGATGGCAGTGCTGCAGTCAATTTCGAGGAATTCCTGCCGCGTGCGAGCTGCAACAGTCTGGATTTCGTGCGTTACATGCTGGCAAGAATGACGGAATGTTGAGGTTTGTAGCGGCGCAGTAAAAGTCGGTAAATCAGGTTGTTGCCGGATGGATGCGTATTGGAAACTTCCTTGTCGTGACAAGGAGATTTCTCATGCGAAAGCGATACGGAGTAGTGATGCTGGCCTGCCTGCTGGCTGCGGGGAACATGGCTGGTGCGGCCGAGAATGCCTCGGCACCCAAGGGGAAAAATACGGCGCTGGAAGCCGCCCTGCAAGCCTGTGCCAGCTCGATTGCCAAGGATGGTCAGGGGCGGCCGGATATGGTTGCCATGGATAGCTGCATGCAGGCCAAGGGTTTCAGCCGGCCTGACGGGCCGCCGCCGGGAGAAGGGCAGCGCCCAGCACCGAAGTAAAATTCCGAGCATTCATAAAAAAACAAGCCACCGCATGTGCGGTGGCTTGTTCATATGCGGTAGCTGGATGCTTAGCGAGGCAGTACCGATGCGCCCATCAGGAAGGTATCGACTTCGCGCGCAGCCTGGCGGCCTTCGCGGATCGCCCACACCACCAGTGACTGGCCACGGCGCACGTCGCCTGCGGCAAACACCTTGTCGACGTTGGTCTTGTAGCAGCCTGCACCATCTGTCGTTGCCTTGATGTTGCCACGGACGTCCTTTTCGACACCGAAGCCTTCCAGCAGGCTGGCGATCGGGTTGGTAAAGCCCATGGCGAGGAATACGGCTTCTGCCGGGATTTCCTTTTCCGAGCCCGGTACTTCGACCATCTTCATCTGGCCGCTGGCTTCATCCTTCTTCCATTCGACCGTGGCGATGACCATGGACTTCAGCTTGCCGTTCTCACCCTTGAATTCCTTGGTGGTGATCGACCACTGGCGCTCGCAGCCTTCATCGTGGCTGGACGAAGTGCGCAGCTTCAGTGGCCAGTACGGCCAGGTCATCATCTTGTTTTCCTGCACCGGCGGCTTGGGCATCACTTCCAGTTGCAGGATGCTCTTGGCACCCTGACGGTTGGAGGTGCCCACGCAGTCCGAACCGGTATCGCCGCCGCCGATCACGACAACGTGCTTGCCGGTCACCTTGATCTGGTCTTTCAGCTTGTCGCCGGCATTGACCTTGTTCTGCTGCGGCAGGAATTCCATGGCGAAATACACGCCTTCGAGCTCACGGCCCGGTACCGGCAGATCGCGCGGGGTTTCCGAGCCGGAGGTGATCAGCACGGCATCGAAATCCTTCATCAGCTTTTTCGGGCTGATCTTTTCCTTGGCATCGTTGCCGACGCCCTTGGGCAGATCGGCATCGCCAATGTAGACCGAAGTCTTGAAGGTAACGCCCTCGGCTTCCAGTTGTTTCATGCGGCGGTCGATCAGGCCCTTGTCGAGCTTGAAGTCGGGAATGCCGTAGCGCAGCAGGCCGCCACAGCGGTCACGCTTCTCGAACACGGTCACATCATGGCCTGCACGGGCAAGCTGTTGGGCGGCTGCCAGGCCAGCAGGGCCGGAACCGACGACAGCGACCTTCTTGCCGGTCTTGACTGCCGGCACTTGTGGAACGACCCAGCCATTTTCCCAAGCCTTGTCGATGATCGCGTGTTCGATCGACTTGATACCGACAGGTGCCTCGTGAATGCCAAGCGTACAGGCAGCTTCGCAGGGGGCCGGGCAGATGCGGCCGGTGAATTCCGGGAAGTTGTTGGTGGAATGCAAGACACTAATGGCTTCCTGCCATTGGTGTTTGTAAACCAGATCGTTGAAATCCGGAATGATGTTGTTGACCGGGCAGCCGTTGTTGCAGAACGGAATGCCGCAATCCATGCAGCGCGCGCCCTGGGTCTTGGCCTGCTCGTCGGTCAGGTGCATGACGAATTCGTTGTAGTGCTTCTTGCGAGATTCGGGCGCTTCGTAGCCTTCTTCCTGGCGCTCAAATTCCATGAAGCCGGTGGGTTTTCCCATTTTCAGTAACCTTTCAAACCATCTGTCCATCACCGCTGGGCGGTGATGGATCAGTTTTCATATCAATCAGGCAGGCACGGCAACAGCCTTGGCGGCCAGTTCCTTGAGTGCACGACGGTATTCCTTCGGCATGACCTTCACAAAGGCAGCGCGCGACTCATCCCAGTTTTCCAGCAGAGCCTTGGCACGCAGGCTGCCGGTGAACTTGAAGTGGTTTTCCACCAGGCGCTTCAGAATGACTTCATCTGCTTCGGCCTTGGCGCCACGCTGGATGGCATGCCAGGTTACCTTGTCGGTCTGCTCGGTTTGCGGCAATACGCGTTCCAGATCCACCATGGACGTGTTGCACTTATGGGCAAACACACCTTCCGGATCATAGACATAGGCCACGCCACCCGACATGCCAGCCGCGAAGTTGCGGCCGGTATCGCCCAATACCACGACCGTACCACCGGTCATGTATTCACAGCCGTGATCTCCCAGGCCTTCAACCACTGCGGCAGCACCCGAGTTACGAACGCAGAAACGCTCGCCGGCCACGCCATTAAGGTAGGCCTCGCCACTGGTGGCACCAAACAGCACCGTGTTGCCGGCAATGATGTGTTCCGGACCAAAGCCACGGAAATCATTCGGGCTGCGCACGATGATGCGACCACCGGCGTTACCCTTGCCAACGTAATCGTTGCCGTCACCTACCAGATCGAGTGTGATGCCGTGGGCCAGGAAGGCACCAAAGCTCTGGCCTGCCGTGCCGGTCAGCTGGATGTGGATGGTGTCATCCGGCAATCCGCCATGGCCGTACTTCTTGGCGACTTCACCCGACAGCATGGCGCCGACCGAGCGATTGACGTTCTTGATCTGGGCAATGAACGAAACACGTTCGCCACGCTCGATGGCCGGCTTGGCCTGCTCGATCAGTTTGTGGTCGAGTGCCTTTTCCAGCAGGTGATCCTGCGTATCCACGGCAAGGCGTGGAACGTCGGCCGGGACATCCGGCTGATGGAAGATCTTGCTGAAGTCTAGACCTTGTGCCTTCCAGTGTTCGATTGCTGCCTTCTTGTCGAGCAGGTCGGCGCGGCCGATCAGTTCGTCGAACTTGCGGATGCCCAGCTGCGCCATCAGTTCGCGCACTTCTTCGGCTACGAAGAAGAAGTAACGGACCACATGTTCCGGCCTGCCGGAGAATTTCTTGCGCAGTTCCGGATCTTGCGTGGCCACGCCCACCGGACAGGTGTTGAGGTGGCACTTGCGCATCATGATGCAGCCTTCCACGACCAGCGGCGCGGTGGCAAAACCGAACTCGTCCGCACCCAGCATCGCGCCTATCACTACGTCGCGGCCGGTCTTCATCTGGCCATCCACTTGCACCACGATACGGCTGCGCAGGCGGTTCAATACCAGGGTCTGCTGGGTTTCGGAAAGACCGAGTTCCCACGGCGAACCGGCGTACTTGATCGAGGATTGCGGCGAAGCACCGGTGCCGCCGTCATGACCGGCGATCACAACGTGATCGGCCTTGCACTTGGCTACACCTGCGGCCACGGTACCGACGCCCACTTCGGAAACCAGCTTGACCGAAATGTCGGCCTTCGGATTCACGTTCTTCAGATCGTGGATCAGTTGGGCCAGATCCTCGATCGAGTAGATGTCGTGGTGCGGCGGCGGCGAAATCAGGCCCACGCCCGGAACCGAGAAGCGCAGCTTGCCGATGTATTCGGAAACCTTGCTGCCCGGCAACTGGCCGCCTTCACCCGGCTTGGCACCTTGGGCCATCTTGATCTGGATCTGGTCGGCCGAGCTCAGGTATTCGGCGGTTACACCGAAACGGCCGGATGCGACCTGCTTGATCTTGGAGCGCAGCGAATCGCCTTCTTCCAGTTCGATGTCGCGTTCAATCAGATCATGACCGATGATGCCGGCGAGCGTCTGACCCTTCTTGATGAATTTGCCGTTCATCTCGTCGCGATAGCGCTTTTCGTCCTCGCCGCCTTCACCGGTATTGGATTTGCCGCCGATACGGTTCATGGCAATGGCGAGAGTCGAGTGCGCTTCGGTCGAGATCGAACCCAGCGACATCGCGCCGGTAGCAAAACGCTTGACGATATCCTTGGCGGATTCCACTTCGTCAATCGAAATGGATTTGCTCGGGTCGATCTTGAATTCGAACAGGCCACGCAGTGTCATGTGGCGCTTGCTCTGATCGTTGATGATGCGGGCGTATTCCTTGTAGGTCTGGAAGCTGTCGCCACGCGTGGCGTGCTGCAGCTTGGCGATCGCATCCGGGGTCCACATGTGTTCTTCGCCACGGATGCGGAAGGCATACTCACCGCCGGCGTCGAGCATGTTGGCCAGAACCGGATCCGTGCCGAAGGCAGCCTGATGCTGACGCAGGGCTTCTTCGGCGACTTCGAAGATACCGATGCCTTCAACGTTGGATGGCGTGCCGGTGAAGTACTTGTCGATCAGAGCCTTGTTCAGGCCGATGGCTTCGAAAATCTGGGCGCCGCAGTAGGACTGGTAGGTCGAAATGCCCATCTTGGACATGACCTTGCACAGGCCCTTGCCGATCGCCTTGATGAAGTTGTAGATCGCCTTGTCACCGTCGATATTCAGGCCTGGTGCCATATCGCGCAGGGTTTCCATGGCCAGGTACGGGTGTACGGCTTCCGCGCCATAGCCGGCGAGCAGGGCAAAGTGGTGCACTTCGCGAGCCGAACCTGTTTCCACCACCAGGCCGGTGCTGGTACGCAGACCTGCCTTGACCAGATGCTGGTGGATGGCAGAAGTGGCGAGCAGTGCCGGAATGGCGACATTTTCGGCATCCATCTTGCGATCGGATACGATCAGGATGGTGTAGCCGGATTTCACCGCATCTTCTGCTTCGGCGCACAGCGAAGCCAAGCGGGCTTCAACGCCCTCCTTGCCCCAGGCAACCGGGTAGCAGATATTCAGTTCATACGACTTGAACTTGTTGTCGGTGTATTGCTCGATGTAGCGCAGCTTGGCCATGTCCTTGAAGCTCAGCACAGGCTGCGAGACTTCGAGGCGCATCGGCGGGTTGATGTTGTTCAGGTCGAGCAGGTTGGGCTTCGGGCCGATGAACGACACGGTCGACATCACCAGGGCTTCGCGGATCGGATCGATCGGCGGGTTGGTCACCTGGGCAAACAGCTGGCGGAAGTACTGGTACAGCGGCTTGAGCTTGTTCGACATCACCGCCATGGGCGAATCGTTGCCCATCGAACCAATCGCTTCTTCACCGTTGACGGCCATCGGCGTCATCAGGAACTTGACGTCTTCCTGGGTATAGCCGAAGGCTTGCTGGCGATCGAGCAGGCTGGCGCGTTCTTCCAGCTTGGGTTCCGGACCATCGACTTCATCGAGCTTGATCTGGATGCGCGAAATCCACTCGCGATACGGCTTGGCGTTGGCGAGCGCGTCTTTCAATTCCTTGTCGTCGATGATACGACCGGCTTCCATGTCGATCAGGAACATCTTGCCCGGTTGCAGACGCCACTTCTTGACGATCTTGGATTCCGGCACGGGCAATACGCCAGCTTCGGATGCCATGATGACCAGATCATCGTTGGTGACGATGTAGCGGGCGGGACGCAGGCCGTTACGGTCGAGCGTGGCGCCGATCTGGCGACCATCGGTAAAGGCAATGGCGGCCGGACCATCCCACGGTTCCATCATTGCGGCATGGTATTCGTAGAAGGCGCGACGGTTCTCGTCCATCAGCGTGTGCTGTTCCCAGGCTTCCGGGATCATCATCATCGCGGCCTGCGCGAGCGGATAGCCGGCCATGGTCAGCAGTTCGATGCAGTTGTCGAACGTGGCGGTATCGGACTGGCCTTCATAAACGATCGGATAGAGCTTCTTCAGATCATCGCTGAGCACGGCGGATTTCATCACGCCTTCACGGGCGCGCAGCCAGTTGAAGTTGCCCTTCACCGTATTGATTTCGCCGTTGTGGGCGATCATGCGGTACGGGTGGGCCAGCGGCCATTCCGGGAAGGTGTTGGTGGAGAAGCGTTGGTGCACCAGTGCCAGTGCAGAGATGCAGCGCGGATCGGACAGATCCTTGTAATACACGCCTACCTGGTTGGCCAGCAGCAGGCCCTTGTAGATGATGGTGCGGGCCGACATCGACGGCACGTAGTATTCGGCACCATGCTTGAGACCGAGCTTCTGGATGGCATGGCTGGCCATCTTGCGGATTACATAGAGTTTGCGTTCCAGCGCCTCGGTAACCATCACATCCGGGCCGCGACCAATGAACACCTGGCGAATCACCGGTTCCTTGGCCTTGACGGTCGGCGACATTGGCATGTCGTGATCAACCGGCACATCGCGCCAGCCCAGCAGAACCTGACCTTCGGCACGGACCGCGCGTTCGATTTCCTGAACACAGGCCAGGCAGGAAGCAGCCTCTTTCGGCAGGAAGATCATGCCAACGCCGTATTCGCCTGCGGGCGGCAATTTCACGCCAGCAGTCGCCATTTCCTCGCGGAACAGCTGATCCGGGATCTGGATCAGGATACCGGCACCATCGCCCATCAGCGGGTCGGAGCCGACCGCACCGCGGTGATCGATGTTTTCCAGAATCTTCAGGCCGCCCTGAACAATGTCATGGCTCTTGTTGCCCTTGATATGGGCGACGAAACCGACGCCGCACGCGTCATGTTCATTGGAGGGGTCGTAAAGCCCCTGAGGCTGTTGCATTACATTACACTCCGTTTACCGAAAATCGTGGGCCGTGTCCATTGCGGCCGAACAGAATCAGGGAATATACCTATACTTTGGCGCTCGCGCGAGATGCATTCGTAAGATTTTGCTATCGCCCCCCAACTTTTTGCTATTGCTCTCAAGGCTTTGCCGGGTGAGTTTGATGTTGGGCAGAATTTGGGCTTTTTCTGTCCGGGCGATGGAATGGTAGTGGTCAGACCCGCTACAATCTGCTTGTAAATTTGTAGTAAAACTTGGTAGCCCCAACTGGCGGATTGTTACTGCAGCAGCTTGCTGCGATTCTGGTAGTGATCCCGTTCAGAACTTCTCAACAGCTCACGCAAATACACACAAAAATGGAACTTGCCCTGCGCATTATCAGCATCATCACGCCGGTGCTGATCGTATCGGCCATTGGCTTTTTTTATGGCCGCTACCGCAAGCCCGACATGACCTGGATCAATCGCCTGAGTACGGACCTGCTGTTTCCCCTGCTGATTTTCACGGCCATGGCATCCAAGGATTTTCATATCATCGACTATCTGCCGCTGATCGGCGGTGGATTGGTGGTGCTGCTGAGTTCCGCCCTGCTGTCCTGGTGGGTGGCGCGCCTGATGAACTACAACCCGCGCGCCTTCATTCCGCCGATGATGTTTTCCAACACCGCCAACATGGGCCTGCCGCTGACGCTGCTGGCATTCGGCCAGGAAATGCTGCCGGCCGCCGTATCGCTCTTCATGATTTTCAGCCTGGTGCATTTCACCATCGGTATCCGCATTCTCGATCCGCACGCCAGCATGGGCGGGATTTTTCGCGGCCCCATGCTGTGGGCGATGATCCTGGGGGTGGTCATGAGCCTGCTGGGCTGGTCGTTGCCGGATTGGCTGGCCACCAGCACCAAGCTGCTGGGCGATGCCGCCATCCCGATGGGCCTGTTTGCCCTGGGCGTAGGGTTTGCCAGTTTCAAGGTCGAGCGCTGGACTATCGGTATCGTCGGCGCGATCCTGTGCCCGCTTTCCGGCCTGATCGTGGCCTGGCCCTTAACCAAGATCCTGCCCCTGACCGTACCGATGCAGGGCGTGTTGCTGCTGTATGCGGCCCTGCCGCCTGCAGTGATGAACTACATCCTGGCCGAACGCTACAAGCAGGAACCAGGCCTGGTGGCCGCCATTGTAGTGACCGCCAATATCGCATCGGTAGTGTTTGTGCCGTGGGCGCTGTATCTGGCGTTGCCGGCGTAACTTCATTGGTGATGCTTGCTGGTTTTGTGAGGTCTTGCAGTATGTTGATGCTGCAGGCGCATTGTAGGGCGTCAATGCGCAGCGCGAATTGCGCCGGATGTGGGTAAACATTCTCGTGCGGTGCAATGCGCTACGCTTATTGCACCCTACGCGCTAGACGACAGATGTCGTCTACAACATATTAGGGGGCGAAAAGTTGAGCACTGCGAGCGATCCGACGCCACAAACGCAGAGTGATGCAACGGTTACTCCTTCGCGAAGCGTTGAGCTAATACCGTTACTCAAGCAGCTTGGCTTCTCGTTCTACGCTCTTGCAGCAGGCGCACTCTATGTGTCCGGTTTCCTCGTCCTGAACTCCAATCTTGCTAAATCTGACGTTGTTGACATCGAGTTCATCGATGCCCGCTACTTTCTTTCAGGCGCAAGTTTCGTGTTCTTTTTGGTCTGTTTCTACCTTTTTGCTGGACGTGCCGTCCTGTTTACGCCTAAGTGGCTGGGAGAGGCTCTTGAAAGAGTGAATAAAGACGATCCAAAGCCATTCTGGTCTTTCATCGTATTCATCCACTCTTTCATTACTGCCACCTTCTTCTGTTGCTTGTCTGCCGCGCTCTTTACCTCCTTGGCGATTGGGAGCGCAGAGTCGGCCTTCTTTTACGCAGCCCTCGCAGGCGCATTCCTCATCCTTTACTCGTTTGACGTAACGAACCTTGATGTGAAGTTTCCAAGGTTTTCAGAGACTGTAACAATAGTGGCCAAACTGATCGCTATATATGCGTTTTTCGCTCATTTCGGATCGGGCGCAATGCTCAAAGCATTCATGACCTACATAACGATATTCTTCTTCATCAATATGGTGCTCGACGGATTCGCCCGATACAAACTAACCACTGATCGAGTCACATTTAGTGGTATCTACTCAGTAGTAATCCTATTGGCCACCGCAATTAGCTATGGCACGTTGTTGTATGGCCAAGTCAGTTCGAAGCTTGGCGGTGCTCGGCCACAGTCCGTATCGCTTGGTCTGTCTGAAGAAGTGCGTAAGACACTACCGACTCCTTTTGCTGTTTCATCAAGTAGCGTGTTAGAAGGGAAACTTATCCACCAAACGCCCACCTACACCTACATAGTGTCTGCGGGCCACACAGTTCGTCTTCGTACTGCCGATGTGGTGGCCCTGGTACTAACGCCAGAGCCTGAACGAAACTTCTGGAAGGAATACTTCCTGCCAGCCTCTCAGGCGCAGATGCCCCCTCACCCTTTGCTCAAGGGGGCGGCTGTCCGTTGAGAGCAAATACCGCGTACGGTGCATTGTAGGGCGCCAATGAGCAGTGCGAATTGCGCCGGTGTAGACCGGAGCAGGGTGTCGCATCCTGATTACTGCGCCCCCCCCACTCACTTTCACTCATGCCGCAAGGCATCAATCGGGTTCAGCCGCGCGGCGCGTTTGGCCGGCATGAAGCCGAATACCACACCGATCGTTGCCGATACGAAGAACGACAGCAGGTTGATCTGCAGATCGAACACGTAGGGCATGTTCAGCAGCCAGGTCAGCAGCGTGGATGCGCCGAAGGCAAACACGATGCCGATCAAGCCGCCGAACGAAGACAGCACCACGGCTTCGATCAGGAATTGCAGCAGCACTTCGCGCTCCAGCGCGCCGATCGCCAGCCGCGTGCCGATCTCGCGGGTGCGCTCGGTAACGGATACCAGCATGATGTTCATGATGCCGATGCCGCCCACCAGCAGGCTCACTGCCGCCACGGCGCCCAGCAGCGCGGTCAGGATGCGGGTGGTACTCGATAGCGTGGCAGCGATCTCCTTGGTATCCATTACGCTGAAATTGTCCACTTCATTGGCCGAGATACTGCGGCGTTCGCGCATCAGCGTGCTGATGTCGGTTACCGCTGCTGTGCTGTCCTCGCCATCACGCAGGGAGACCTGGATGGTGCCCACGCCTTGCTGGCTCTGGCGCCCGGCCAGACGGCGCTGGAAGGTCTTGAACGGGACGATGACCACGGCATCCTGATCCTGCCCCATCGCCGATTGCCCCTTGGGTACGAGTACGCCGATCACCTCGCAGGCCTGCGTGCGCAAGCGGATGCGCTCGCCCAGCGGATCGCCGCTGGTGCCGAACAGTTCCTTGCGCACGGTTTCACCGATTACGCATACGGTACGCGCGGATTGTTCTTCGGATTCGGTAAAGATGCGCCCGCTGGCCAGTTGCCAGTTGCCGATCTCGAAGTAATCCACGGTGGAGCCGGTCACGCGTGCCGTCAGGTTGGATTGCTGGTATTGCGTGGTGAGCGATGTGCTGGTGGCCGGGGCGGCCAGCCGCACGCTGCCGATCTGGTTGCGTACCGCTTCGACATCGGACTCCTGGAAGTTGGGGGGCGCATTGCCGCCGCCGCCCGGGCCCATGCGGATTCCGGGCATGACGATCAGCAGATTGCTGCCCAGGCTGGCCACCTGGGTGGTGATCATCTGCGTGGCACCGTTACCTAGCGTGACCATGGTGACGACGGCGGCGACGCCGATCACGATGCCGAGTACGGTCAGGAAAGCGCGCAACAGGTTGCGGCGGATTTCGCGCAGCGCCAGCAGGAGGGCGTTGAGAATCATGCGGCACCTCCGTTCTGTTGTTCGTCGCTTGCCACCAGCCCATCGACAAAGTGCACCACCCGCTGGGCATAGGCGGCCATGTCCGGTTCGTGCGTGACCATCAGGATCGTGATGCCGTTGTCGGTGTTCAAATGCAGCAGCAATTCCATGATTTCGCGGCTGCGCTGCGAATCGAGGTTGCCGGTCGGTTCATCGGCCAGCAGCAGGGCCGGTTGGGTGACAATGGCGCGGGCGATGGCCACGCGCTGTTGCTGGCCGCCGGATAATTCCGCCGGGGTATGCGATTCCCAGCCGGTCAGCCCGACCTGAGCCAGCGCCGAGCGGGCTTTTTCGTGGCGCTCCTGGCGCGGCATGCCGCGGTAGAGCAGCGGCAACTCGACGTTTTCCAGTGCGGAAGTGCGGGCCAGCAGGTTGAAACCCTGAAACACAAAGCCGAAGCAGTGCCGGCGCAACAGGGCGCGCTCGTCCCGGCTCAGTTGCTCGACCTGCACGTCCTGGAAGTGATACTCGCCGCTGGTGGACACATCCAGACAGCCGAGCAGGTTCATGGCGGTGGATTTGCCTGATCCACTGGGGCCCATCACCGCGACAAACTCGCCTTGCCTGATATCGAGGTCAATGCCGCGCAAGGCCTGGAAGGCGGCGCTGCCGCTGCCATAGGTCTTGGTGATGCCGCGCAGGCTGATCAGCATTGGGTGTGCGGATACCGTCATCATTTCTTGACCGTGGTGGTGTTGGTGATCACGGCATCGCCTTCCTTGAGATCGGAATGCAGGATTTCCGTGTATTTGCCGTCGGTAAGCCCGGTTCGTACCTTGTATTCCTGCGGGCCTTGCGCGCTTTCTACCCAGACGGATGCCATCTGCCTGCCATTGCCGTTACGCGGACCGCTGGCATTGGTCGGGCGTGGGCGCTGGGATACAGGCGGGCGCGGCATCAGTGCACTGATCACGTTGCCACCCGTTGCCTGTTGTTCGGACTTGGCTGTGGGCGGTTTGAAGCGCAGTGCGGCATTGGGCAGCAGCAGCACATCCTTCTTTTCCGTGACCAGAATGTCGGCGGTGGCCGTCATGCCGGGCAGCAGCGACAGGTCTTTGTTGTCCACTTTCAGTACGGTTTCATAGCTGACCACGTTGCTCACCGTTACCGAGCCAACGCGCACCATCCTGATCGAGGCCGGGAACTGCTTGCTGGGGAAGGCATCGACATTGAACGTGGCTTCCTGCCCGGACTTGACCTTGCCGACATCGGATTCCGATACGGAAACGATCAATTCCATCTTGGTCAGGTCTTCGGCGATGGTGAACAGGGTGACGGCCTGCAGCGAGGCGGCCACGGTCTGGCCTGGATCCACCGCGCGCGATAGCACGATGCCATCCACCGGCGACTTGATTTCGGATTTGCGCAGATCGACTTCGTTGGTGTGCAGCGTGGCGCGTGACTCGGAGACCGCAGCCTGTGCGCTGGCCAGATTGGCCTGGGCGCGGGCCACTTCGGCGCGCGCGCTATCCATTTCAGTGGAGGCCGGTACCTTGCCGCCGGAAAGCCGGGAAACCTCTTCGTAGCGGCTCAGCTTGGCGCGGCTTTCATTCAGGGTTGCCTGGGCCTGCAACACGCTGGCCTCGGCCGATTCCAGCGCAGCCTTTGATTTGGCGATGGTCTGCAGCAGCTTGGTGGTATCCAGCACTGCCAGCACCTGTCCTTTCTTCACCCGATCGTTGTAATCGACAAATACCTGCGCCACGGTGCCGGATAACTCACTGCCCAGATCGACCTTGTTGGTCGGGTTCAGCGTGCCAGTGGCCGAAACCTTGACGGCCAGATCGCCGCGCTTGATGGCCTCGGTCGTGTATTGCACGTTGTTGTTTTTCTTGCTGTACCAGCTATAACCGCCCCAGGCCAGCAGGGCAACCAGCGTCATTCCACCGGCAATCCACAGGCTTTTGCCAAGTCTGGACTGGCGTTCGTTCTGCAGGAAGGCAGGGCGCTGGGCTGCGTTTGTCTTGTCTGTCATTTCAAGCTTCTCCGGCTGGATTGTGTTGGGTGTCGCCAGTGGCGGACCAGCCGCCTCCCAGCGCTTTATAGAGTTGAACCAGGGCCTTGAGCCGCTCGCCTTCCACGCTCTTGAGCGAATCCTGCACGCTCAGCAACGTGCGCTGGGTTTCCAGTACCGTGGCGTAATCGATCAGCCCGGCGGTATAACGCTGGCGCGCCATGCTGTCGGCCGCCGTGGCAGCCTGGCTGGCGGTGAGCAATTCGGTGCGACGTACATCATTCATCGCCAGTGCGGTCAGGGCGTTTTCCACGTCGGCCAGCGCTTGCAGCACGATCTTTTGATAACTGGCGTAGAGCTGATCGTAGGCAGCTTGCTGTGCATCGATATTGGCGCGGATGCGGCCAGCATCGAACAGTGGTACAGCAAGGCTGGCGGCCAGCGTGTTGACGAGTGAATCCGCGCGCAGCAACTGGCCGAGCTGGCCTGATTGCAGGCTGAGTGCGCCGCTGAGATTCAGGCTGGGATAGCGTGCAGCTTCGGCCACGTTGATCTGTGCGGACTGTGCCGCCAGATTGCGTTCGGCCGCCCGAATGTCAGGGCGCTGGCGCAGTGTGTCGAGCGGCAGGGCTATCGCCGCCACCCCGCTGTAATCAGGCAGTTTTCCGCTGTCATTGAGGAGGGCAGACAGGGCAGCCGGCTGCATGCCCAGCAGTACTGCGAGCTGGTTGCGGGTGCTTTCCAGATCGATTTCCAGCGCCGGCAGCTTGGCCCGGGTTTGTGCCAGCGTGCTTTCTGCCTGGATGAAATCCAGTTCGCTGACCAGGCCTGCCTGCCAGCGCCAATTGGTGATGTCGCGCGTGGTTTGCTGGCTGGCCAGGCTTTCCTCGGCAACACGGTAGCGAACCTGCAGCGTGCGCAGCGAGATGTAGGCGGTAGCGACTTCGGCGACCAGGCTGGTCTGTACATCCTGCAGGCTGGCTTCCTGCGCGGCCAGCGTGGCGGCTGCGCCTATGCTGGCATTGCGGTTGGCACCAAACAGATCGAGTTCCCAGCTGGCATCCAGGCCAACGCTGTAGGATTTGGACGGATTGGCATCGTCGCCCGATTCACTGCGTTTGGCACCGGCACTGCCCGACATCGACGGATAGAGCGCAGCATCGGTTGCACGCGCCTGTGCACGCACCTGGCGCAACTTGGCCTGGGCACTTCTCAGGTCGAGGTTGTTCGTCAGCGCAGTCTGGATCAGTTGATCGAGTACCGGATCATGCAAGGACCGCCACCAGGATGCGAGCGCGATGGAGGAATCCACGGATGCTGCGGACGAGTTGTTTTTCCATTGTGCCGGGGCATCCGGCGTCGGTGGTCGGTATTGCGGACCAACCGAGATGCAGCCAGCCAAAACGAGAGCCAGCGGTAGATAGACCAGTTTTTTAGGCATGACGTTTCCGACAAGGGTTTTAGAGGTTCAGTGCAATTTTGAGCGCATTAACGCAAAGACGTTTATGCCGGTTGACGGTTTTTACAATCCATTAACAATTTTGTTGTCAGGAATGAGCGATAGAGACGGCTCTGGCAATTGTTTTAAACAAAGATGTCTCACTGCGGGCATACGTTCGCATGGGCGCTTGCGCGGCAGGCGGCTGTCTCGCGACAGATCGCGATCCGGTTATCGGCCGCCGGTCGAGAGGGATGGTGATCGGTACGGATTCCCGGTGGCAGAGGGCCTATGTTTGAGTGACGCGCCGCAAGCGGGTTATCCGCTGCGTTGCGATATTCCCCTCAATACGGAAGGAGCTGATCATGAAACATTCTGCCGTAACGCTTGCTCTGGCTGGCCTTTTGGCCTTCACAGCGGTTGGCTGTGCTGTTACCCGGGATCAATCCACCGTTGGCGAATACGTCGACGATGCCACCATTACCACACGGGTAAAAGCCAAGTTTGCCGAGGACCCAACAGTCAGTGCGATGTCGATCAGTGTCGAAACCCTGCGCGGTGCGGTGCAGCTTTCGGGCTTTGCGAAGAGTGCAACCGAAAAAAGCCGTGCCGATGCGATCGCCCGTGCCACGCCCGGTGTGAAAAGCGTGATGAACAATATCGTCGTCCGGCCATAACAAGCTGTTCATAGCCTCGCCGCGCGGCCCTGATCAGGGCCACGCGGCTCCTCTTCTTCACGAGTGCTTCCCGCTACAAACTTTGAACGGGTTCTGGCGCCATGTAGACCAATTCCCAGATATGGCCGTCGATATCCTGAAAGCCATGTCCGTACATGAGGCCGTGATCCTGCGGTTCGTTGTAGGTGCTGCCGCCTGCCGCAACAGCCTTGCGCACCATGGTGTCGACTTCGTCCCGGCTGGCAAGCGCGAGGCAAACCAGCACTTCGGTGCCCTGGTGCGCATTGACCACCGGCTTGGGTGTGAAGGTCTGGAAGCGCTCGCGTGTCAGCAGCATGGCAAAAATGCCCTCGCCGATGATCATGCAGGTAGCGGAATCGTCGGTCCATTTCGGGTTGAAACTGAAGCCAAGCGCGGTAAAGAAGCCAATCGCGCGCGACAGATCGGCTACCGGAAGATTGACGAAAATCTGTGTGGCCATGATGTTCTCCAATCAGTCTGCAAAGTCATAGTCTGAACCGGATTCCGTAAAGTATGGCTTGCCGTGCGTATCGAACTGACGATCGGATACGTCGCGCGCACTGGTTCTGCCGTGAACCAGCTTTCACCCGACAGGTGCTGGAGCAGATAAAAAAGCCCTCGCGTGGGGCGAGGGCTGCGGAGAGCGGATTTCCTGCTGTTCTGCGTTACTGCACGGCAGCGAATGCCTCGGCCACACGTGCCACGTTGCCATGATTGAGACCGGCCATGCAGACGCGGCCGCTGGCGATCAGGTAGACGCCGTGTTCATTGCGCATGCGATCAACCTGCGCGGCGCTCAGGCCGGTGTAGCTGAACATGCCGCGCTGCTGCAGCAGATGATCGAAATTGTGCTCGGGCAGCGCCTGCTTGAGCGAATCGACCAAGGTCTGGCGCATGGAGAGAATGCGCACGCGCATGGCTTCCACTTCTGCTAACCACATCGTTTTCAATTCGGCATCGTTGAGCACGCCGGCCACGATGCGCGCGCCATAGGTAGGCGGGCTGGAATAGTTGCGGCGCACAGTGGCCTTGAGCTGGCCGAGTACGCGTTGTGCGGCATCAGTGTCTTCGCACACCACGCTCAGTCCACCCACGCGCTCGCCGTAGAGCGAGAAAATCTTCGAGAACGAATTGCTGAGCAGGAACGGGATTTCCTTCGCGGCCAGGGCGCGGATCAGGTAGGCATCTTCTTCCATGCCGGCGCCAAAGCCCTGGTAGGCGATATCCAGGAACGGGATCAGTTCGCGCTTCTGGATGGCGGTCACGATCTGGTCCCATTGCGCGTCGGTCAGGTCCGAGCCAGTCGGGTTGTGGCAGCACGGATGCAGCAGCACGATGCTGCGTGCCGGCAGCTTGCTGATCGCATCGAGCATGGCGGCAAAGTTCACGCCGCGCGTGGCCGGGTCGAAATACGGGTAGGTGTTGACCTGGAAACCGGCGCCGGAAAACAGTGCGATATGGTTTTCCCAGGTCGGATCGCTGACCCAGACCTGCGAATCCGGGAAATAGCGCTTGAGGAAATCCGCGCCCACTTTCAGCGCGCCCGAACCGCCGAGCGTCTGGATGGTGGCGATGCGACCAGCCTGCAGCAGCGGATGATCGGCGCCGAACAGCAGGTTCTGTACCGCGCTGCGATATGGCTGCAAGCCTTCCATCGGCAAGTAGAGCGGCGTGCCCTGCATCTGCGCGTGCAGAGTTTCCTGTGCCCTGGCGACCGAGGCCAGGCGTGGCACAACACCTTTTTCATCGTAATAGAGCCCGATGCTGAGGTTTACCTTATCGGTGCGCGGATCCTTGAGGAAGGTTTCCATCAACGAGAGGATGGGATCGCCGGCGTAAGCGTCGACATGCTGGAACATGGTGCGGATCTCCTGAAAGCAGGGCCGGATCGCGATCAGCGTATTCCGGCGAATGAGTGCAAGCCGGTGATGATCGCACCGGCGCAGTGCGAGGACAACAGGCGACGCTGGAAAATGAGAAATGAAAATTGAGCTGGAGTCTATGCTGGATTGGCCCGATGATTGCTTTAATCAGAACCGCGGCGGGTGTTGTGGTCAACAAATTTCGGACAGTAAATTGAGTTGTTTTTCCTCGACCGCAGGCGGCGCGCCGGCATTGGTTGAACGTGGCCGCTGCCAGTTGTAATACGCCATCAAGTACATACCCACGTCTCGATTGGCTTCATCGAGCAAGCCATAGCCCAGCTTGGGAATCCATTCCGTTTTCAGGCTGCGAAACAGCCGTTCCATCGGAGCATTATCCCAGCAGCACCCGCGCCGGCTCATGCTCTGCATGATCTGATAGCGCCACAGGCGTTGCCTGAACAAGCGGCTGCCATACTCGTAGCCTTGGTCACTGTGAAACAGTACGCCCTTGGGCTTGCCGCGCTGTTGCCATGCCTGATCCAGCGCCTTGCAGACCCAATCGGCATCCGGTCGCTCTGACATGGCCCAGCCCACGACACAGCGCGCATACAAATCCAGTACCACTGCCAGATAGACCCAACGTGCGCCGGTCCAGATGTAGGTGATGTCACCGCACCAGACCTGATTTATGCGCTCTGGCTGGAGTTGGCGATCCAGCAGGTTGGGAATGTCAGGCCGTTCTACTTTGGGCACGCGATAGCGATGCTGGCCTGGCTGCTTGCTGCGCAGCCCGGTTTCGCGCATCAACTGTCGTACTTTATGGCGACCGGCCTGATGACCTTCCGCTGCCAGCATCCAGACCAGACTGCGGCTACCAGCAGACTGCCGGCTCCGCGTGAAGAGCTCGCGCACCTTGGCGCGCAACGCGATCCGTTCGCCATCGATCACGTTGCGGCGCTGACGGTAGTGGTAATAAGCGGAGCGGCAAACACCAAAGACACTGCAGACCAGCTCTACGGGTTCATGTTCGCTTAACTGGTCTACCAGCGCGTACGATTGATTTCGTCGGACATCAAGAGAGCAGTAGCCTTTTTTAGAATGGCTTTTTCCCGTTCCAGCCGGTCGATGCGCGCTTCGAGTTCCTGAATGCGGCGCGGCTCTGGCGTCAACGCCTTGGTCTGGGGCGTGAACCGCCTGCGCGATCTGGAGCTTGTTCCGGTAACCACTCCCAACGCCAAACCCTTTAGCCAACCAATCCACATAGCCACTGGCGCTAACAGCCAGTACGCGACATAACGCTGCCAGTGGGTAAGCATGGCGATGGTCACTTATCCAGGTGTACTTCACTGCGACCGTTTGGCGAAGTACGCCGTGGCTTTTCCCAGGATTTCACGCGCCATCTGAGCCGCGCATTATCAGCGCGCAGTCGTGACAGTTCTATTTGTTCGGGTGTGATGGCCTTGCCGCCGCCGCCGCGGGTTTGCCCGCCTTGCTGGTCTTGCACCAGTTACTCAAGGTCTGCTCGGCAATCCCCAGATCGCGAGCAACCTGCGCGGGGGACTTGCCTTCGACTTCAACCTGCCGAATGGCTTCTTGCTTGTACTCGGTGGTGTCGCTTTGTCGTGGAATCTTGTACATCGGTACCTCCGTACGCCAGTTTGGCTGGCTACGCTTGGTATCCGAAATCCGCGGGTAACCTCACTTAAGAGGTACCCGATTCATCGTAAGTGTTCACGTGAAATAAATTCACCAATTACATATTTTTATTCGTTTGAGACGGAAAACAGAAGCGAATAAGCTATTTCGTACTCGCGGGAACGAGACTACACAGGTCGTTCTAAAGCCGGACTGAAGCGATGATTCATGCTGATGCATGTTAATGATGTCTGTCTAAACACCATGGTTGCAGCGAGAGATCGCTCAATGCGTACATACGAAAGGATCCATAATGAATTTTCAAACCGGAGTTGGCCAGCGGACTGCAGTTGTCACGGGATGTGCCTCGCCTCGCGGGATCGGTTTTGCCGTAGCACGCCGATATGCTCAAGAAGGATGGGCGGTCGCAATGCTCGATATCGATGAGGCTGCCCTGAAGATTGCTGCAGAGAAAGTGAAATCCGAGTTCGGTCAGCCAGTCCTGGCAATACACTGCAACATCGGGGACAAGGCGTCGGTCGATGCCGTGGCTCAGACCATCAAGGAATCAGATATGCCCCCGGTTGGCGCCATTGCCAACGTGGCCGGTATTCCTTCCCCATCGTCTTTCCTGGAACTCTCCCTGGATGAATGGAACCGGGTCTACGCCGTCAACTGCACCGGTTCGTTCCTTGTCTGCCAGGCTTTTATCCCGCAGATGATCGCAGGCGGCTACGGACGCATCATCAATATGTCCTCTGTCACCGCACAGCACGGCGGGGGTGTGTTTTCGAAGACATCCTATGCGGCTGCGAAGGCGGGCGTTATTGGCCTGACGCGAGGACTGGCCCGGGAGTTCGCACAATACGGTATTACCGCAAACGCGATCTGCCCAGGTGTTGTCGATACCGACATCCGCGTGGGTACCACGCCTGAAAATGAGGCGAAGCTGGCCGAAGCGGTCCCGATGAAACGCCAGTGTAAGCCGGAAGAGATCGCGGCACTGTACGTATGGCTTTCCAGTTCTGACGCCGCATACATCACGGGGACGACGCAGAACATTAACGGCGGGGCTTATATAGCCTAACCCAGCTCAAGGGCTGGAACAGCTTGGTCACTGGCCGGATGAACAGCAGGACCGTCGAGAACGGTCTCCTGATGATGATCCGGTCGGTGTTCTGAGGGACTGCAGGACGTTGCTTCCAAAGCGGCATACGTGGGTTCGATTCCCATCGCCCGCTCCAGAATTAAAAATGAAAAAGCTCGGCGGCCATAGGTGGTTCCGAGCTTTTTTATTTTTACATCCGTATTCAATAGCCAGAATTCATCACTTTGCCCGCGCGGCGTTTAGCTTCCCTCGTGTCCGGGCCGGAGCATGGTGATGCAGTGCCAGGACAAAACCAGTGATGAAATCACGGCCCAGCACCAACCGACGATCTGCTCATGCATGGGCGAGAGTCTGGTTACCATCAGGCCCACCACCAGCACCCCGGCCCAGAACCAGCCAGTCAGTACGCGTAGGTTGAATGCCAGTTGCGATGTCACATCCGGCCCCATCGCCAGCGCTGCGCGGATTCTGGCTGCGCAGGTTAAGACCAACGCCGCCAGTGCCAACCAGCTAATTGCCATGGGTACGATTTCCCACTGGCTGCCCAGGGTATTTATCAGAATGAAAATCATCAGAAACATCGGCATTGCTATGCGTAGCAGTAACTGACGCAGCATGAGCAATTCCAGCAACACTGCTTTGATTCCGGCCAACAGGTTGCGGGGTTGTAATGCCAGTTGCCAGCGGACTGCCGGTGTCTCTGGTTGCGGCTGCAGGTTGCGCAGGTATTCCTGCAGTGGATCACGTGGGGGTGAAAACATGTACTTTTCTCCGTTCCAGCTATCGGGGAAAGGGCCGGGTAAATTTGTGATCTTCCTAGCCGCATGTGCCGGCCAACCACTTCGGTGACTTTCCTGCCCGCACGCAACTGCTGGCGTCTCATTGAGCCTGACATGCGCATGCACTATAGGTTGGGATTTTGTCAGCCGGCAGGCTGGTGTTCAAGGAAAACAAGGGTACGGAATTTCACCCGTATTTGGGGCGCGATAGATGGCATGATCGCCAGCACGCAGCAGGCCTTGCTCGGTATTGGCATGGTCTGGGCAAATGGCGAAGGCGCGCCTTGTCAGTGATAAAACATCCCAGCCTGGGCCGTCCAGGCGCGTTGCCTGTCGGTGTGATCTTGCGGCAGGGTGTGGTTAAATCGAAAAACGCCATGTTCTATCTGACCCTGTTTGCAGTACTGGCAGGGAAAGAGAGCACAATGTTGGGCCGTAGCCTTGCCGGTATCTGGATGTTTCTGGCCGTGCTGATCTGGGATTGTCTGGTGAGCTGGTTGTTTACCCGCCCGCGCATTCTTGCCGCCTTCAACCGGCAACAGTTGCTTCTGCATCGTGGCAGTGCCGGCGTGCTGTTCGGCATTGTTGGCGGGATGGTGTGGACGATGGTCGCAAGATGATTTTCTGGTTCGCCAGTCATCGATTCGTGGTTTACTGGCTGGCGGTTTGGTGTGGGATCTGGTGCCGTGATAGATTGCGGCGTCTATCGTGCATGGCGGATTTTTGCATTTCCAGCCTTGTTTTGTTGCGTGTAGCCGGCCTCAACCATGCCGGCTTTTTTCAGCCCATGGGGGAGTGAGCAATGCCCCGATTGCCAAAACGCTGGGATGTTTTCTGCAAGGTTGTCGACAATTTCGGCGATATTGGCGTGTGCTGGCGCCTGGCGCGGCAACTGCTGGTGGAACATGGCCTGCCGGTACGGCTGTGGGTGGATGATCTCGCCAGCTTCGCCCGCATCCAGCCCGAGATCGATCCCGCCCTGAATCAGCAATCCTGCTGCGGCGTGGATGTTCGTCATTGGTGCGATCCGTTTCCGGCAGTAGATGTCGCTGATGTCGTGATCGAAGCCTTCGCCTGCGAATTGCCTGCCAACTATGTAGAGGCGATGCGTGCCTGCAAGCCGGTCTGGATCAACCTTGAGTATCTGTCGGCCGAGGACTGGATCGAAGGTTGTCATGGCCTGGCTTCGCCGCAATCCGGCCTGAACAAATATTTCTTCTTTCCCGGCTTTACCGAAAAAACGGGCGGCGTGCCGGGCGAGGCTGCCATGCGCGCCGAGCAGGCCGCCTGGTCGGCCTATGATCGTGCGCATTGGCTCAGTCAGCATGCGGATGTCGATTACACCGCCTTGGTCATTTCGCTGTTTGCCTATGAAAATCTGGCAGTGGGCGAATTGCTGGCGCAATGGGCGCACGGCGCGCAGCCGGTGCATGTCTTTCTGCCGGAGGGGCGACTGCTGCCGCAGGTGCGATCGGCGCTGGAGGTGCCGCAACTGGTGCCGGGGCAGATGGTCATCCGCGATCAATTGCGCCTGACCTGCCTGCCGATGCTGCCGCAGTCCGACTACGACCGTTTGCTGTGGAGCTGTGATATCAATTTCGTGCGCGGCGAAGACAGTTTCGTGCGTGCGCAATGGGCTGCGCAGCCGTTTGTCTGGCACATCTACCCGCAGGATGACGATGCGCATCATGCCAAGCTCGATGCATTTATTGATATCTACTGCGATGGGATTGCCGACGATGCTGCGGCTGCGTTGCGTGATTTCTGGTGGGCCTGGAACCGGGGGCAGGGCGCTGGGCCTGCCTGGCCGGCTTTTCAGGCGGCATTGCCGGTATTGCAGCAACATGCCCGCGCCTGGTGCAGCCGACTGACGGCGAACGGTGACCTGGCTGCCAATCTGGTCAAGTTTGTGGCCGGCAAGGTAGAATAGCGGGTTTCCATTTTCCGGGGAGTTCTGCTGCCCGGTTAGAATTTACATACAACCCGTAGTAACAGGACTGCTCAAGCATGAAAACCGCACAAGAACTCCGCGCCGGCAACGTAATCATGGTCGATGGCGCGCCGCTCGTGGTACAAAAGACCGAATACAACAAGTCCGGCCGTAACGCCGCTGTTGTGAAAATGAAGATGAAGAACCTGCTGACCGACGCCCCTTCGGAAGCCGTATTCAAGGCCGACGAAAAGTTCGACGTTGTGGTGCTGGACAAGAAGGATTGCACCTACTCCTACTTCGCTGATCCGATGTACGTGTTCATGGATACCGAATACAACCAGTACGAAGTCGAGAAGGACAACCTGGGCGATACCTTCCACTTCATCGAAGACGGCATGGAAGACGTATGTGAAGTGACCTTCTACGAAGGCAAGGCCATCTCTGTTGAACTGCCGACCACCATCGTCCGTACCGTGGCCTACACTGAACCGGCTGCCCGTGGCGATACTTCCGGCAAGGTCATGAAGACCGCCAAGCTGGCCAATGGCTACGAGCTGCAAGTGGCTGCGTTTATCGAATCCGACGAAAAGATCGAAATCGATACCCGTACCGGTGAATTCAAGAAGCGCGCCAACTAATCCGGGTTGTTGACCCTATGGCGCGTTGCGCCAGAAAAAATGCCGCTACCCACATAGGGAGCGGCATTTTATTATTTGGCAGGCTCAGGACATGGCCAGTGCCACACAGCGCTTGGCCAGAAGTTCCGTTGGATCCAGCAGGCTGATGCTGTTTCCGGCCTCCGGTGTGTGTGTGGCTTGGGTCAATACCAGTGGTAATTCTGTGCAACCCAGAATAATGGCTTGTGCGCCCCTTTTACCCAAGTGCTCTACCACAGCGATCAGATCTTCGCGGCAGCGGCCTTCGGTGTAACCGGCCTTGATGCCAAGTTGCCCATATATGGCATCCATCACCAGTGCCTGGTGCGCGGCATCGGGCAGTATCAGGTTCAAACCGGCCGCTTGGGCTGCATGGGCGTAGATGCCGCTTTGCACGGTTCCATTGGTGGCCATCAAGCCAATGCTTGCATCGGCCGGGAAGTGTTGCCGAATGTATTCGATGGTTGTCGTCAGCATGTTCACGATCGGTATTTCAAGATATCCCTGAATGCGATCGACAAAGGCATGTGCGGTATTGCACGGAATTACTATGGCGTTGGCTGCGGCAGCTTCCAGTTTTTTGCAGGTGGAGAAAAGTGCGATGGTAGGGTCTGTTCCATCCGCAACCAGATTGGCAGTGCGATCCGGAATCTGCGGATTTTGCTCCACCACCATCTTGATGTGTTCCTGATCCCGGCCGGCTGGCGTGTTTTTGATCACTTTGTTCATGAAGTCGACCGTGGCCGCAGGGCCCACTCCGCCGACTATGCCCAGCTTGAACGGTTCAGACCGCAGGCCTGAATCTGTTTCCAGCGCATAGCGCGCGTAAATTTCATTGATATCGGGCAGTGCAAACTCGCGGAGTTCCGCCGCGCCGGCAACCAGCCCCAATTCGGTGAATCCGGGCAGAAAGCCTTGGATCTGTCTGTCTGCAAGGCTTCGGCAGATAGTCTGCAGATCATGCTGTGCCGCTGGGTTCGCGGGATCCTGTTGTATCCCGTTGCGCCCATAGATGGCCGCCATCAGTCGTTGTTGATATGCCTCGTCCGGGTAATAGAGCTCGTATGCATCCGAGAAATACTTCTCGAACAATTTGGCATGCCGGACGTAATCCGATGTCAGAATCCCCAGCCGCGCACCGCGTTCATGGTGGGCCAGCGTATGCAGACGTAGTGCCTGCATCATGTCCACGACCGGAATGCTGATTTCAGCCTGGATTTCCTCGCGAAAAACGTGGCTGGCAAAGCAGGGGATCAGCAGGCGCTGTGCGCCGCGATCCAGCATGTCCAGCCCGGTCTGGAAAATATAAAGCTTTCGGGCGGTGGTGTTGGTGTCTGCCGTCAGAGCCTGGCCTGCGCCGCGATAGGGGTGCTGCTCGAGAATGACATGCATCTCGCTTGAATCAGCCTGTTGTGCGCGGATGCGTATCAGTTTTCCGTACAAATCCGCACCGGCTTGTGCGCCCAATCCTCCCACGATGCCCAATACACGCTGCGCGGCTTTTTGCATGATGTTTTTCCTGAATATTCTGGTTAGCGCAGTGCCATCGCCATGGCAGACAGGCAGTTGAGCATACGAACACCAGCTTCAATGCTTTCGACGTGGTATTCCAGCTGAACAGCATCCAGGCGGCTAAGTGTCGGCCATTGGCAAAACAGATCAGCGTGAGCAGGCGTCTGGGTTTGCACGCGCACATGCAGCGGGGTGTCAACGTGCAGGGGTTGCGATGTCCCGATAAGTGCCATGGCTTGTTTCGAGCCGGTTTCAATCTGGGCACATGCCTGTTGCGGCGAAAGTGAAACCGCACTGAAACGCCCCAATGCCTGTTTGGTTTCAACAAATACCGCCTGAGGGAAGAGGGGGGCGGTTTCCTTGATAAAGGCATCGTCTCCGCTGGCAAAGATGACAGGTATGCCCAGCGCCCCCGCCACGGAGCCATACAAGCCGGCTTCTCCGGTTTCCACACCGTTGAGCCAGATACGGGCAAAAGCGCTGCTATTGATGGTGTGCGCCAATACACCCGTTGCACTGGCACGGGCGTGGAAACCCACCAGCATCAGCGCGCTGCAGTCGGCATCCAGTGTTGCCAACATGCCCAAGTTACGAGGTTTTCCTGTTGCGATGCGCGCGTGTGGATGCAACAGATCCACCAGCAGGTTTCGGTAGTTGCCATGCGCATCGGCCACGGTAACTTCGCTTGCACCAGCCGCCAGTGCTCCGTTGATGGCGGCATTGACTTCCAGTGTCATCCATCGGCGTGCCTGTTCATACTGTGGGTTGCCAGGCTGGCATTGCTCGCTATGCACCACGCCCGCAACGCCTTCGATATCGGCACAGATCAGAATGTGCATGGAATTCCTTTCTCTTTCAGGCAGTCTTGCAGCGTCTGCCGTTGATGGCCATCGCGGCCAGTGACTGCTTCGGCATGCCACAGGGCATGGATGATGGCTTGTTCGGTTGCCTCGGCAGCAGCCTGAAACAGTGGATCAAGCTGAGTTTCATGCAGCATTGCCAGGTTTGGCATCGGTTGGTCCGCGTGATGGGGGATGGTATAGGCCGTGGTAAATGCCATGGCAATATCCCCGCTGCCGTGCCCGTACACCGAGCCCGTTCTGGCAAGTCCGGCTCCGGCGCGCAATGCCAGTCGGCGCAGTTGCCGGGTGTCGAGCGGGGCATCGGTGGCCAGCAGAATGATGATTGAACCCTGTTCGGGGGGCTGCGTGGCCGATTCTGCGGGTGCCAGTCGTCTCCCCAGTGCCTGGCCTGCCAGCGTGAGCATGGGCAATTTGCCAAAATTCGACAGAACAAGGGTGCCCACCGTATGCGTGCCACAACAGCGTGATGCGCTGCCGATGCCGCCTTTCAGCTCAAAAGCGCTCATGCCACGGCCTGCGCCGACGCTGCCCTGCGCAAATATGGCATTGGCCTGCGCCAGCGCTTCGCGATAATGCTCCGGGCCAACGGCCTGGGTACGGATATCGTTCAGGTAGCCGTCATTGCATTCAAAAACCAGCGGGTTGATCGTGCACCATTCCCGGCCGATCTCGCGATGGCTGGCGAGTGCTGCTTCGATTTGCGCCTGGGCGATCGGGCCTGCCGCAAAAGTGTTGGAAAGCGCGATGGGCGTTTCAAAGTTGCCCAGTTCTTCCAGTTGGATCAAGCCGATGCTTTTGCCGAATCCGTTGAGGACGACGGCAGACGCAGGTGTTTTATGCAGGAATGGATCTTTTTCATGTGGCAGCACCACCGTGACCCCGGTCTGGATCGGGCCTTTATCCAGCGTGCAATGGCCCACCCGAATCATGCCGACATCACTGATGCTGTTGCGTGGACCACAAGTCAAGTTACCTACTGATGGTGACGTAATCATTTGCGATCGATCTTCGGGTCAAGTGCATCACGCAAACCATCGCCGAGCAGGTTGAATGCCAGGACAGTCAGGAAAATAGCCAGACTGGGAAAGAGGGCCGTATGCGGCGCATTCACCATGTCGGCACGGGCTGCGTTGAGCATGGCGCCCCATTCCGGTGTCGGGGGCTGCGCTCCCAGCCCCAGAAACGACAAGCTGGCCGCTGTGATGATGGAGGTGCCGATCCGCATCGAAAAATACACGACAATCGACGAGATGGTGCCTGGCAGAATGTGGCGCAGCAAAATGGTCCAGTCAGATGCGCCAATACTGCGAACAGCCTCGATATAAGTCAGTTGCTTGATGGACAGGGTGTTGCCGCGTACCAGTCGTGCAAAGGCCGGAATGCTGAAGATGGATACCGCCACGATGACATTGCCCAGACCGTTGCCCAGTATCGCCACAACACCAATCGCCAGCAAAATGCCCGGAAAGGCGAACAGTACATCGCAGACGCGCATGGTGATGCGGTCCCACCAGCCTTCGTAATAGCCTGCCAGCAAGCCCAGCAGCGTGCCGATGATGGCGCCGAGTGCCACCGAGAAGATGCCGCAGGCAAGCGAGATGCGCGCACCCATCAGGATGCGGCTGAAAATATCGCGTCCCAGCGAATCCACTCCAAACCAGTGGCTGGCGGTAGGTGGTGCGTTGAGCGCATCGTAGTCAAAAAAGTTTTCCGCATCGAAAGGGGCAATCCAGGGGGCGAGAATGGCCAGTGCAATGAGGATCAGCACAAAAATGCCGGCAAACAGGGCGAGGTGCTGCTTTTTGAACTTGCGCACGAATTCGGTCCATGGGGTGCGGACCTCATTGGCTGTTACAGCAGGCACGGATGCAGGGGGCAAGGTAGTCATACGGTGTCCTACTTGTAATGAATTGCGGGGTTGATCAGTGCGTACAGCACATCCACCACCAGGTTGATCAGGATGAACTCAAGCGAAAACAGCAAGACGGCAGTCTGGATCACCGGGTAATCCCGCATGTCCACGGCATCGACCAGCAACCGGCCCATCCCCGGCCAATTGAAAACCACTTCCACGACAATCGATCCACCCAGCAGAAACCCGAATTGCAGGCCCATCATGGTAATGACGGGAATCATGGCGTTGCGCAGGCAATGTTTCAGTACCACAAGCGGTTCGCTCACGCCTTTTGCACGTGCGGTTCTGACAAAGTCTTCCTGCAGGATTTCAACAAACGAAGCGCGGGTAAAACGCGCCATCACCGCAGCAACGGCTGCACCAAGTGTCAGCGAGGGCAAAATATAGTGTTTCCATGAGTCCGCGCCCATGGAGGGCAGCCAACCCAATTGCACCGAAAAAATCTGCATCAGTAGCATGCCCAGAGCAAAGGCTGGGAACGATATGCCGGAAACCGCAAGCGTCATGCCGAGCCGATCGGGCCAGCGGTTGCGCCAGACGGCCGATACGATGCCAATCCCCATCCCGAACAGAACGGACCACCCCATGCTGGCCAGGGTCAGTTTCAATGTGGGCATGAAGCGGCTGGCAATTTCTTCGCTGACAGGACGCTTGGTCCGCAGCGATTTTCCGAATTCCCCTTGCAGCGCATGGCTGAAATAGCTGACAAACTGGGCATGGATTGGTTTGTCCAGTCCCAAATCCTGGCGAACAAGCTCGACTGTTGCCGCATCGGCTTCCGGGCCAGCAGCAAGGCGAGCCGGATCACCGGGCAGCAGGTGAACAAACAGAAACACCAGTACTGCAACCGCAAGCAATGTTGGAATCAGCCCCAATAGGCGTTTAAGAACATAATTCAGCATGTGAAACACCCAATATACGGTCCATGCAACAGCACGTTCGGTGCCGCGCAGAAAGGGCTTGCCCACCGCGGACAAGACCGAAGAGCCAGCGCTCTTGGAATCGGTTCACAGTGCTGCCGGAGGGCTCACGGACGGAACGCCGCTGTTGCGCGTAATCCAACCAAGAGCCGCTCTCGACAGACTGTGGACGGATTCTTATTTCACATCGATATCGTCATAGTTGAATGAACCGTCGGGCATGACATAAATTCCGCTCAGGTTTTTGGCACGTGCGTACAGAATCTTTTCCGTTACCAGGAATGCCCACGGGGCATCTGCCCAGATCTGTTTTTGCGCTGCGCCATAGAGCTTGTCTTTTTCCTTGGCATCGGTGGTGTTCAGTGCCTTGGCCAGGTTGTTGTCTACCAGATCATTCTTGTAGTACGCCGTGTTGAGCAACTTGGGCGGGAAGGCTTCGGATGCCAGCAGCGGACGCAGAGCCCAATCGGCCTCGCCCGTAGACGAGGACCAGCCGATGTAATACATGCGTACCGGTGCCGTATCTGGATTGGGCTGGCTTTCAACCTTTTCCACGCGTTGACCGGCTTCCAGTGCCTGGATCTGTACCTTGATGCCTACCTGGGCCAGTTGTTGCTGGGCGAACTGAATAACTTTCTGTGCCGTAGAGTGGTTGTAGGCAGACCACAGGGTTGTCTCAAAGCCGTTGGGGTAGCCTGCTTCCGCCAGCAGCTGTTTGGCCTTGGCAGGATCGTATGGCCAGGCACCGAATTTCTGAGCGTATTCCACGCCTTGCGGTACAACGCCTTCGGCCGGTGCGGCATAGCCGGAGAATGCCACCTTGGCCAATGCTTCCTTGTTGATGGCGTAGTTGATGGCTTGGCGAACCTTTACGTTGTCGAACGGCTTCTGGCGGGTATTCATCGACAGATAGCGGGCGATGATGGACGGGCCGGCGACCACGTCAATCTTGGCGTTCTGCTTGAGCTGCTCGGCCTGCTCATAAGGCATAGAAAATGCGAAACTGGCTTCGCCCGTTTGCATGACCGTGGCACGGGTGTTGTTGTCGATCACAGATTTCCAGGTCAGGCTATCGACCTTGGGCAGGCCTTTTTTCCAGAAACCATCGAATTTCTTCACCTTCAGGTAATCCGTCTGCTTCCATTCATCAAATACGAACGGACCGGTTCCCACCGGGTGGAAGGCAATTTCCTTGCCGTATTTTTGCAAAGCCGTCGGCGAAATGATCACGCCGGAAGGATGGGCCAGAGTGTTGATGAACGGGGAAAACGGCTCTTTCAGTGTGAATTTCACCGTGTTGGCATCCACCACGTCGGTTTTGGCGATGCTCTTGAACATGGTGTAGCGCTTGAGCTTGTTGTCCGGGTTGGTGACGCGGTCAAAGTTGGCTTTAACCGCAGCCGCATCAAATGGCGTGCCGTCGTGGAACTTGATGCCCTTGCGCAATTTGATGGTGTAGGTCAGGCCGTCTTTGCTGACGGTATGGCTTTCGGCCAGCACACTGACCAGCTTGAGGTCTTTGTCAAAACCGTACAGGCCTTGATAAAAGGATTTGGACACGGCCATCGACAGGGTATCGTTGGCATCATAGGGGTCCAGAGTCGTGAAGGTCGAGGCCACCGCAAGAACGACATCCTTGGCGGCCATTGCCGGAGCGGCCAGGGTGGCTGTGGCCAGTGCACCGGCAATCAGGAGATGCCGGATGCCTGGAATAGGCTTGTTTTTTGTCATTTTGAGATCCTTTGTGAGATGCCCGCTAGGGCGGGAGTACTTCAAAATGCGCCAATGGCATGGCGCGCCACAAAATGCCCGGGTCCGATTTCGTGCAACGGAGCGAGAACAGGTTCATCGCCCATTGCCCTGACTGGACTGGGAATTTCATCCGATCGCAGTGCCCGCTGATTGTTACGGCGTGCCGGATCTGCAACCGGTACCGCCTCCATCAGCTTGCGGGTATAGGCATGCTGCGGGTTTTCGAAAATCGCGCGACGCGGCCCGATTTCGACAATCTGGCCCAGGTACATCACGGCAACACGGTGGCTGATGCGCTCAACCACGGCCATGTCGTGCGAGATGAACAGAAATGCCAGACCAAACTCCTGCTGCAGATCGAGTAACAGGTTCACGATCTGCGCCTGGATCGATACATCCAGAGCGGAAACCGACTCATCGGCGATGACAACCTTGGGGTTGGACGCCAGTGCGCGGGCAATAGCAATCCGCTGGCGCTGACCACCAGAAAACTCATGCGGATAGCGTTGCGCACATTCCGCCGGTAAACCAACTTTTTCCAGTAGCCAGTTCACGCGCTCCTGTGCCGCCTGGCCGCTGGCCAGCTTGTGTACCAGTAAGGGTTCCATGATCGAAAAACCTACCGTTACCCTGGGATCGAGCGAGGCGAAAGGATCCTGGAAAATAAATTGGATATCGCGACGCAGGTGCTGCAGGGCAGGGCCTTGCAGGGTGTCGATGCGCTGACCTGCGAATTCGATCATGCCGTCCTGGCTTTCTACCAGACGTAACAAGGAGCGCCCGGTGGTCGATTTGCCGCAGCCGGATTCACCGACCAGTGCGAGGGTTTCACCCGGGTAGAGGTCAAAACTGACCCGTTCCACAGCATGAACCTGTTTGCTGATTTTGCCGAACAAGCCGCTGCGCACCGGAAAGCGGGTGACCAGATCACGTACCCGCAACACAGGACCTGAGTCGGTGCGGACGGTATCCTGCGGGGTTGATGGAATTCCCCGGGTGTCGCTGTGCAATTGCAGCAGGGGGAATTTAGCCGGTAAATCCATGCCCTGCATCGCACCCAGCCGGGGCACTGCTGATAGAAGTGCCTGGGTGTAGCGATGCTGAGGTGCCGAAAAAACGGAGGTGGTGGCGCCTTCTTCAACTTTTTCGCCGCGGTACATCACCAATACCCGATCGGCGACTTCCGCCACCACGCCCATATCATGCGTGATGAAAATCACCCCCATCTGCATTTCCTGCTGCAGGATGCGGATCAATTGCAGAATTTGCGCTTGAATGGTGACATCCAGTGCGGTTGTCGGCTCATCGGCAATGAGCAGGGCAGGGCGGCAGGACAATGCCATGGCAATCATCACACGCTGGCGCATGCCGCCGGAGAGTTGATGTGGATAGCGCTGCAGCACTTGTCGCGCTTCAGGGATGCGTACCAGTTCCAGCATCCTCAGCGCCTCGGCCAGTGCGCGGCTGCGGTCCATCCCCTGATGCAGGCAGATGGATTCGGCGATCTGTTCACCCACGCTGAATACCGGATTGAGCGAGGTCATCGGCTCTTGGAAAATCATGGCAATATCGCTGCCGCGTATGCTGCGCAGCGTCGCTGAATCGGCCTGTACCAGATCCAGTATCTGGCCGGAATTACGCCGCAAGGCCATTTCACCCTGGACGATTTTTCCACCGCCGTGCTCTACCAGCCGCATGAGGGAAAGCGAGGTGACTGATTTTCCCGAGCCGGATTCGCCAACAATTGCCAGAGTTTCGCCTCGGTCGACATGGAAGGACAAGTCCTTGACCGCATTGACAGTGCGTTCACTGGTGCTGAAATTCACCGAAAGATGATTCACCGTCAGCACACGGTTTTCCGGCAAATGCAGATTCATGGGTGAGGCTGGCGTATTCAAGTGAGTCTCCTGCAGCATCGGATTCAACGGTAAATGGCGGTATGACGCGGGCCATGCGCGCAAGCGTGGCCGCGATACATACCCTCAGTGTTGAAGGGCATGCAAATATGGCCTTGTGCATCAATGGCGATGAGTCCGCCCCGTCCGTCTATGTCGGGTAGTTTTTGCATGACGACCTGATGGCATGCGGCTTCCAGCGAGAGGTGGCCATAGGCCATCAGTGCACTGACGTCATAGGCTGCCAACATGCGAATGAACATTTCACCCGATCCCGTGCAGGACACTGCCACGGTCTGGTTGTTGGCATAGCAGCCCGCGCCGATCAACGGGCTGTCGCCCACTCTGCCAACCCGCTTGTCGGTGACCCCCCCGGTGGAAGTAGCTGCAGCAAGATTGCCCTGCCGATCAATCGCGACCGCGCCAACCGTGCCCATTTTGGTTTCCGGGTCAATCGGCTCTGCTTGTGCATTCAGCGTCTGGGCATCATGGTCAAGCAAGTTGGGCTTGCCTGCTGCCAAAGCCCGTAGCCATTGGGCATGGCGGGCTTCGGTGTAGAAGTAATCAGGGGCGACGATTTCAAGTCCGGCCTGACGGGCAAAGGATTCGGCGCCATCGCCGACAAGCAGTACATGGCGGCCATCCTCCATGACCTTGCGGGCGGCCAGGATCGGGTTACGCAAGGATTTGACACATGCAATGGCACCGGCGGCCAGGGTTTTGCCATCCATGATGGAGGCATCGAGTTCATGGGTGCCGGCATGGGTAAATACCGATCCTTTTCCGGCATTGAACAGCGGGCACTCCTCCAGCCGATAGACCGCCTCGGTCACTGCATCCAGTGCCGTACCCCCTTGTTCCAGGATGGCCTGGCCGCCTTGAAGCACGTTATCCAGCGCCTGGTGGTAAGCCAGTTCCTGCTCTGCGCCCAGTGCCGCGCGGGTAATGGTGCCGGCACCACCGTGAATGGCAATTGTGGGGGTCATTCGGGTTTGTCCTCGTTGTGTAGCCACGGCAGAACCAGTTCGGTCATGGCTGCGGCAGACTTCACCGAATTCTTGGCTTGGCGTGCTACCGCAGCGCACAGGGCTTCGATGACCGCGTGGATGGTTGAATCAGAGGTGGCGCTGAAGCGACTGCCGGCCTGCAGATAAAGCGTGATGTCTGCGAGCGCGGCAACCGGTGAAGTTGGCGCGTCGGTCAGCGCAATGATGTGTGCCCCGCCTGCTTTGGCTTTTTGGGCGATGACAATGCTGTCTTTCACGTAACGCGGGAAGGAAATAACGATCACAACATCTTGCGTACTGAGTTTGAACAGCGTGCGTGCGCCATGGGCGGCACCGCCAATGCCTGCCAATGACTGCACATGGTTGCAGTGCAACTCCAGACCATGAGCCAGCATCCCGGCCAGATAACCGCTGGTACCGAAACCCGCAATCAGTACCCGGCGCGCACCCAGGATAACTGCCACGATTTTCTCGCAGATCTCGGCCGGCAAGCTTTGGCTGATCGCTTCCAGGTTGGCGATATTGTCTGCCAGCGATGCGGCCATGACTTCTGCGCTGGTTGATTTACGTGATAACTCATCGCGCATCCGTTCCACTGGCGCCAGTACGCTTTCAAAGCCTTTGACCAACTCCGCTCGAAATGCCGGAAACCCTGCAAATCCCAAGGTATGTGCAAAGCGATTGGCTGTTGCCACGGAAACCCCGGTTGCTTCTGCCAGCTCGTCAATCGTCATCGTGGCTGCACGAAATGCATTGGCGAGCACGAAATCTGCCATGCGCCTGTGGGCTGGGGTCAGATCCGGCAGCACCTTGGCAATGCGCTCATTGACAGTGCTATGCGGTTGAAATGTGAGGGTCTGACGCGCCATCTGTTTTCTCTGTTGCGTGGTTGTGAAAATAATAATTTCAAATGTATGTGCGGTAAAGAAAATTTATTTACATTTTTTATTGATTTTAAGTTGTTGAATTTGCATTGTTAATTATTTTGTTGTGTGTTTTTTGCAGTATTTTTCCGCCTTTGTTTGGTGCGGAGTGGGAAAAAGAAGCACCGGGGCTGTGCATGAATCCGCTGGTGTGAATTTTTACGTTCCTGCCGGGCAGGCGAGTGCGGCTTCTGTGCCGGCCCGGGCGCTTCAGGCACAATCCTGTCCGCAAGTCCTGATTGGCAATGGCTTCAATCACGACCGGAAAGGAGCCTCAATGCCCAGACTGATCATGTTCAATAAACCCTACGGCGTGATCTGCCAGTTTTCGCCATCGCCACCGCACCAGTGCCTGGCGGATTACATCGGTGAGCGGGGCGTCTACCCGGCTGGCCGGCTCGATACCGATTCCGAAGGATTGTTGCTGCTGACTGACCACGGCCCGTTGCAGGCGCGTATTGCCGATCCGCAGCACAAGTTGCCCAAAACCTACTGGGTGCAGGTGGAAGGGGCGCCCGACGAGGCCGCGCTGGAACCGTTGCGCCGGGGCGTGGATCTGGGCGATTTTGTGACACAGCCGGCCGAGGTCCGCATTATCGCGGAACCCGATGGCTTATGGCCGCGTAACCCGCCGATTCGCCATCGTGCCGCGATTCCAACCACCTGGCTGGAAATCACGATTCGCGAAGGCAAAAATCGCCAGGTGCGGCGCATGACTGCCAAGGTGGGATTCCCGACCTTGCGCCTGATACGTGCCCAAATCGGCGACTGGAAACTGGCTGACCTGCAACCGGGCCAATGGTGCGAAATCGATGCGGCGCAATGGAAAGTCCTATTGCCCAAAAGCCCGGCAACCCCCCGCCAGGCCAAGCCGCAGGGGCGTCCGAAACAACGTGGCCGGCGCGGACCAAACAAAACGCGCTGAGAACCTGTTCAAAGTCTTTTGAGCACGAGCCACAAGAAAGCAAAGTGGACGAATTGCAGGCTGGTGTTGCTTGGGTCGCTTTTTCTTCCCCCTGCATTCTCGCATCCAACAGTGAGCAGAGACTTTGAACAGGTTCTTCGGATTCATCATGCGTACCAATTCGTGGATACGCTCGGCTGCTGAAAATACGTCCAAGCTCAGAGTTTTCAGAGTTTAGATGGCGTCCCTGATTCGTTCCCACGTGCGGGCCACGTGGTTGACCAATGCGGTCGACAGCGCGTCAGCATCTTTCGCTTCCAGTGCGTGAACCATTTCCTCGTGATCGGCGACCGCCGCTGACCAAGAGTCAGCATTTTGGTGCCCCAGAAAGCGGACTCGTTTCATGCGCGTCTGCAACATGCCATGTAAAAGGATGAGTGACTCATTGCCGGACAGGCTGATGATGGCTGAGTGAATTTGCTGATTGAGCTTAAAGTAGGCGAGTCTGTCCTTTTCGCGATAGCACTTCATCATTTGCTCGTGCAGTTCTCGAATCTCCGCGATATCGTCCTCGGTCGCGTTCGCGCAGGCAAGCTTTCCGGCGAGGTCTTCGAGCGTGCTAAGCACCGTCAACATGTCGTGGACGTCTTTGGCTGACCACTGATGGACCAGTGCGCCGCGGCTGGGAACGAGATCGACCAGTCCCTCCATGGCAAGAACTTTCAGTGCCTCCCGTAGCGGTGTCCTCGACACGCCCAACTGCTCTCCAAGTTGCCCCTCGTGAATCCGCACGCCGGGGGGCAGTTGCCCTTCAATGATCATGTCGCGGATGCGATTGACTACCGCATTATGCAGGGTGGGGCGCTCGATACGCCCTACCTCTGCATCGGCACTCATGTCCTCAAAGGCCGTAAGGCCTAATTTTTGACTAGCCATGTCAAATATCTCGTCTCTATTCCTGGTTAACCCAGTGGGTGGAAATTCTCAAATGTCTTTTGCAATGAATCCTTTAGTACTTAATGGTACTTCATTACACGTCAAACCTAAACACAGCACACTGAATTCTGCATTCAGAATTCAAAATGTAAAATAAATAATTAAAAATTCTTGAAAAACCATGATGGCTGATCCAGTATTCCCTTAACAGAAATCAAAATGCGACGAGTAGGAGATAGCGGTGGAACCAAAACGAACCAATGACACTACCCAGCGCCCCACGATTGCCCTGGCAATGGGAGATCCGGCAGGAGTGAGTCCAGAACTGACGGCGAAACTCATGTGTCTGGATGAGATTCAAGAAGTTGCCAATCTTGTGGTGTTCGGGGATTGGCGCGTCCTGCAGGAGGGGGCAAGCATTGCTGGTGTGACCGTTGATGCCGACATCGTGCAAGCTGCCGAAGACATCCAAGTTGGCTCATGTCCGGTTTTCGTCGATCTTGGCCACTTATGTCCGACCGAAGTTCGGCGCGGCGAAGCCACCCCAGTAGGTGGTGCGTTCGCAATGAAAAACTTCAATGCAGCGCTGGAGATGGCAGGCAAGGGTGTGGCGCAGGCGGTCTGTTTTACGCCCTTCAACAAACAGGCGATGCGCTACGTCTATCCCGGCTACGATGATGAAATCAGATTCGTCGCAGAGAAGATCGGTTTTCGCGGACCCGCCCGAGAATTCAATGTGCTCGAAGGCCTCTGGAATGCACGCGTGACATCACATATCCCTCTGCAGCGGGTTTCATTCTCGATTACTGAAGAAGCCATTCTCACCGAGTTGGAACTGACGGATCGTTGTCTGAAAGAGGCCGGGTTTGCGAATCCGTGCATCGCAGTTGCTGGTCTGAATCCGCATGGTGGCGATGGTGGTAACTTTGGTCGCGAAGAGCTCGACACGATCGCACCTGCTGTCGAAAAAGCGAAGAAGCGTGGGATGAATGTGCTAGGCCCATACCCCGCCGACACCGTTTTTGTCCGCGCCAAGAACGGTACTTTCGACGCGGTTTTAACGATGTACCACGACCAAGGGCAAATTGCGATGAAGCTGATGGGCTTTGATCGTGGCGTTACGTTACTCGGTGGTTTTCCATTCCCAATCTGCACACCCGCACACGGCACGGCTTATGACATCGCGGGCAAGGGCATTGCAAATGTTGGAGCGAGCCGGCAAGCGCTGCTCTTGGCCGCGAAGATGGCGACTCGGCGAATGCATGCGTCGGCCACCACCGAACATACTGCTGTTTTGAGTTAGGCGAAGTGAGCCGAAAGGCGAAAATAAACAAAGGAAAGGAGAAAGAAGATGATGAAGAAGACCTTGGGCGTGATCCTCGCGAGTGCTTTCTATGCAGCTGCTGCGGGTGCAGCCTGGATGCCTGACAAGCCGATCGAATTTGTGGTCACCGCAGGTGCTGGAGGCGGTACGGATACTTTCGCCCGGACGATTCAATCGGCAATTGTCAAATACAAGTTGGTTAGCGTACCCGTGATAGTGATCAACAAAGGGGGTGGCAGTGGTGCCGAAGGTTATGTGTATGGCGCCAGCAACCCGACGGACCCGTACAAGGTGACTTTCGGAACGAACAACGAATATCTCCTTCCTCTGGTAGGGAAGATGGGCTTCGGGCCGGAGAGTTTCTCGCCGGTGGCATCCATGGCAATGGATGAGTTCGTACTGTGGGTGAATGGCGAGTCCGCAATCAAAGATGCGAAGTCTTATATCGAGGCTGCGAAAAAGCCGGAAGGTTTGAAGATGGGCGGCTCTCAGTCCAAGGACGTAGATCAGACGCTCACCAGCATGATTACCGTGACTACGGGTGGGAAATTCGCTTACGTCCCATTTAAGAGTGGTAGTGAGGCTGCGGTACAGCTATCTGGCAACCACATCGATTCAAACGTCAACAATCCGTCCGAGAGCCTGGGGCAATGGAAGGCTGGTCTGGTGAAACCGCTTTGTGTCTTCGGCTCAGATCGTATGGCGAAGGGGCCGAAGGTCGCAAAAGACATGGCGTGGTCCGACATTCCCCTATGCAAGGATAGCGGGATTCCGATTTCCGGATACCAGATGCCAAGAACTGTTTGGCTGCCTGCAAACGTGCCTGCCGAGGTCACAGCCTTCTATGTCAGCCTGATGAACAAGGTTCGGGAGACGCCGGAATGGAAGCAGTACATCGAGAGAACCTCGCAAACTGATCAGTTCCTGACAGGCGATGCGCTGCGCTCCTTTATCAAGACCGATTCCACGAGAGCTGCTGAAGTGTTCAGGCGCGAAGGCTGGGCGTTGCAGTAGTCGAGTGGCTTGTGTGGGGAGGGGCATCGAGCCCCTCTCGACTGTATCTCATCGGGGTGCCTCGCATGAAACCGTCATCAACTAAGTTGTTGTCTCGCTTCACGATGGAAGTTGTTACCTCGGTAGCGATCATTTGTTTTGGACTAGTGGTCTGCTTTGGTGCCCGTGCCTCGGGAACCGGATGGGGTGACGCCGGTCCGCAGGCCGGCTATTTCCCCTTTTATCTGGGTCTCATCGCGATCATCTCTGGTGCTGGAAGTCTCGTCATGGCGTTCGTCAAACATCGTGATCGCAGCGAGGAATTTCTGACGATGGAGCAGGCCAGGCGCGTATTCGCGTTTTTCGGACCGATGTGCGCCTTCGTTCTCGTTGGCTTCTTCCTGGGGCTATACGTGGCGACAGCGCTCTATCTGATCGCCACGATGACGGTTCAGGGGAAATACCGTATTCATCATGCGTTGCTTGTTGGCGTGGGGACGGCTGTTGTCTTCTTCTTCGTGTTTGAAGTGTGGTTCCAATCGCCCCTGTTGAAAGGGCCGTTGGAAAAGTTACTGGGCATCTACTGATAGCCATAACCCAAGCGCTAATAAAAGAAGTGGTGATGGGGCGTCGATCGGCACATCAAGGAGGCAGATTTTGGAAAACTTCGGAAATTTGATAGATGGTTTCAGGGTCGCCCTGTCTTTCTATCACGTAGCGATCATGGTGGGCGGTGTGTTGTTAGGGATTCTGGTGGGCGTTCTACCAGGTCTTGGCGCACCCAATGGCGTGTCGTTGCTTTTGCCGCTCACTTTCACGATGGATCCCATCTCCGCCATCATTCTTCTAACCAGCATGTACTGGGGTGCACTCTTCGGGGGGTCAACCACTTCCATACTCTTCAACATCCCAGGCGAGCCTTCGTCGGTAGCCACGACTTTTGACGGTTATCCGATGGCAAAGTCCGGCAAGGCCGCGGAATCCTTGACGTTGGCCTTCGTCTCGGCGGGAATCGGGGCCTTGTTCGGTGTGATCGTGATTACCGGGCTTTCGGGCTGGGTCACCAAGTTCGCGCTGAAGTTCAGTTCGCCGGAATATTTCGCAGTCTATTTGCTGACTTTTTCCTGCTTCATCGGCATGGGCAACTCGTCGGCATTCAAGACTTTGTCATCCATGACGATCGGTCTGGTGCTAGCCAGCGTGGGGATGGACACCATCTCAGGCACTATGAGACTCACTTTCGGCTTCAACGAATTGATTGGTGGCATCAGCTTTCTCGTCGCGGTCATCGGCTTGTTTGGTTTGGGCGAACTGCTGCAGACCATGGAGGAAGGGCTGCGCTTTGACGGTATCAAGGCCAAAGTGAGTGTTCGTGAGGTACTCAAAGGCATTGCTTCGATGCCGAAGTACTGGATCACCTTGCTGCGGAGTTCCATCGTCGGTTGCTGGATGGGCATCACACCGGGCGGCCCAACTGCTGCGTCGTTCATGAGCTATGGCTTAGCCAAACGTTTTGCCCGGAACAAGAGTCAGTTCGGCAAGGGCGACCCCAATGGCGTCATTGCTGCCCAGACTGCGGACCTTTCCGCGGGTACGTGTGCGATTCTTCCTATGCTTGCCCTGGGTATCCCGGGTTCGGCGACGGCGGCCGTCATGATGGGCGGTTTGATGATCTGGGGCCTGACTCCTGGGCCGATGCTGTTCCTCGAACGTCCTGATTTTGTCTGGGGCACGATTGCTAGCATGTATTTGGGGAACGTGATTGCGGTGATCCTTGTGCTGGCGACGATCCCGCTGTTTGCCGCAATCCTGCGTATCCCATTTTCCATCATTGGCCCGATGATCAACGTGGTGTGTTTCATCGGTGCATACACGGTCGCCTCCAAAGGCCTTGACCTCGGGTTCGCACTCCTCTTTGGTGTCGTGGGTTATGTGTTCAAGAAACTGGACTACCCCATCGCGCCGTTCGTGCTGGCGATGGTGTTGGGGAACAAGGCCGAAGATGCTTTCCGCCAATCGATGATTCTCGCCAATGGCTCACTGGGCGTGTTTTGGTCCAACGCCTTGGTAGGAACGATGATGACGCTCGCTCTGATCATGTTCTTCTGGCCGATGATCTCCATGCTGATCAAGCGCCTGCGCGCCAGAGAGTACCGGGGAGTCATCCAGAGCGCCTGAGGGCAAAGCAGCTTCCCGCCCATGACAACGCCATCGCGTTCGCGATGGCTGCGTGAAATCCCAGCTAACCCATTTCTTGCCGCCTGTGGATCGCGGAGGGGGAAGCTCACGCCGGAAGAGCGGTAAATCCGATAGAAATACGTCACGCCAAACAAGGAAGCCGAACATGAATACGCATGAACAACTCAAGGAATTCACTGTGGTCGTCTCCGAAATGGACGATTTCGCGTCGATCGAGCGCTCTTCTACAAGGAAAATCTCATGAAAAAGATTGTTATCCTGCAAACCAGCATGGTCTCGTTCGACACCTTCAACTCGCTGTTCCGCGAAATCATCCCGGAAGCGCAGATCTCCAACCTCGTCGACGAAGACCTGCTCGATACCCTGAACCGCAATCGTGGCATCACCCCGTCGATCATCAAACGCCTCTCGGAATACTGCGTTGCCGCCGAAGCGGCCGGCGCCGACCTGATCTTCAGTCAGTGTTCGTCGACCCGCGAGGGGATCGAATGTGCACGAAAAATGACCAAGATCCCGATCGTCATGGTCGACGACGGGATGACCGAGAAGACCGTCGAAATGGGCACCCGTATCGGCGTTGCCGCCACGGCGGCAGCAACGCTCAAACCGACTGCCACCGCCCTTGCCCAGGTCGCGCAGCGCATGGGCAAAACCATCGAGATCAAGACTTACCTCGCTGACGGCGCGCTCGACGTGCTGATGAAGGAAAAGAACCGCGAGAAGCATGATCGCCTGGTGCTCGACCTGCTCAAGCAAGCAGAGCGCGAGAACGATGTCATCGTATTGGCACAGGGCAGCATGATTACTCTCGAACCTTACCTTTCCGAGATTGCCATCCCCGTGCTGACCAGCCCGCGTCTCGGTGTCGAAAAAGCCCGCCGCGTGCTGTTCGACAAACTGGCCGCCTGACGATTGCAAACCAAGGAGATCACACAATGAACGAAGGAAAAGTCTGGGAGCTGCAGGTCATCGCGAACAAGCTCCGCTGCAACGTGCTTGAAATGATCGGCGTCGGCAAGGCCGGCCACTGGGGCGGATCGGCTTCACTCGCCGAGACCATGGCCGTGCTCTATTTCCACGCCATGCGCGTCGATCGCGCCAACCCTAAAAATCCGGAGCGCGACCGCCTGCTGCTCTCCAAGGGCCACGCCGCATTGATCCAGTACGCCGCGCTGTGCGAGCTTGGCTATTTCCCACGCGAGGAACTGAAGAAGGTCAAGAGCCTGAACGGCCTGCTGCAGGGCCATCCGGACCTCACTGTTCCTGGCATCGAGGCCGTTACAGGTTCGCTCGGGCAGGGGTTGTCGCTGGGTATCGGCATGGCGCTGGGGCTGCGTCTCGATAAAAGTGCGTCGCATGTCTTCGTGATCATGGGCGACGGCGAGCAGTCCGAAGGCCAGCTATGGGAAGCGGCGATGGCCGCTGCCAATTTCAAGCTCGACAACCTGACGGCGTTCATCGACTGGAACAAGATCCAGGCTTCCGGACGCACGGACGATATCTTCAGCATCCCCGACCTTGATGCCAAATGGCGTGCTTTCGGCTGGGAAGTGCTGACCGTGAACGGTCACGACATAGTCGAGATCGCCGCAGGTATTGAACAGGCGAAGAGGGTCAAGGGCAAACCGGCACTAGTCATCCTCGACACAGTCAAGGGCAAGGGTGTGTCGTTCGCAGAGAACGTCGCCGCCTACCACAACGGCATTTTCGACGAAACGAAATTCACCCAGGCCATCAATGAACTGGCCGCGCAACAGGAGACCGTCTGATCATGGAAAAGCAAAGTTTGCGCAAGGCCTACGGCGAGGCGCTCGTCGAGGAAGGCAAAACCAATTCGGACATCGTGGTACTCGAAGCCGATCTCGGCAAGTCGACCATGTCCTACCTGTTCAAGGACGCGTATCCGGAGCGCTATTTCGAGATGGGCATCGCCGAGCAGAACATGGCCAGCACCGCCGCAGGCCTGGCGCTCGCCGACAAGATTCCCTTTTACAGCACCTTCGCGGTATTTGCCATCGGTCGAGCCTACGACCAGATCCGCTGCGGCATCGCCATTCCGGAAGCCAACGTGCGCATCTGCGGCTCGAGCTGTGGCCTCTCGGATTTTGGCGACGGCAAGACCCACCAGTCGATCGAGGACGCCAACGTCATGTGCACGATCCCCCACATGACCGTGCTCAACCCGTGCGATGCTGTGGAAACGCGCAAGATGGTCAAGGCCATGCTGACGCACCAGGGGCCGGTGTATATCCGCATCAACCGTAGTGAACTGCCGGTCTACACGCCCGTCGATACAAGCTATGAGATCGGCAAGATGTATCGAATCCGTGAAGGTCGCGACGTAGTGATCTTCGCCACCGGGGCGATGGTCTGGAAATCGATGCTTGCTGCCGACATCCTGCAGGCCGCCGGCATCTCGGCCGAGGTTGTCAACGTCAGTTCGCTGAAGCCGCTGCATAAGGAAGAAATCCTCAAGTACGTGGCCGGCAAGAAGGCCATCGTCACCGCCGAAGAAGCCACGCGCATCGGAGGGCTGGGCAGCGCCATCGCGTCGCTGATCATCAGCGAGGTCAACCTGCCCTTCGCGCAGATCGCTATCGACGATCAGTTCGGCACTTCCGCCCACTCCTACGAGGAACTGCTGGAGCGCTACGGCCTGACGGAAAGGCACATTGCTGATGCTGCCTGCCGTGCGCTGGGCAGCTAGGCGTGTCGGTGATGAACCTTGGGGGACGGTAGCCAAGTGCGTGGAAGTGGTGTTGGTGGTGATTTTCAGAATCGGGAGAAAGTGAATGAGAAGAATCGGTTTCGTTGGTCTGGGCATCATGGGTACGCCGATGGCAGAGCACCTGATCAAGGGCGGTCACGAAGTGTCCCTGTTCAGCATCCCCAATGTGCCGGCATCGCTGGTGGAGGCCGGCGGCAAAGCCTGCGCGTCCGGCAAGAAAGTTGCGCAGAATGCCGACATCATTTTTGTGATGGTGCCGGATACACCGCACGTGGCTTCTGCGCTGTTCGCCGCTAACGGCATCGCCGAAGGTTTGTCGGCAGGCAAGATCGTGGTCGACATGAGCTCGATCTCGCCGATCGAAACCAAGGAGTTCGCTGCGCGCATCCGTGCGCTAGGCTGCGAATACCTCGATGCTCCGGTCTCCGGCGGTGAGGTGGGGGCCAAGGCCGCCACGCTCTCCATCATGGTCGGCGGCAAGCCGCAGATCTTCGAAGAAGTGAAGCCGCTGTTCGAGCTGATGGGCAAGAACATCACCCTGGTAGGCGATAATGGTGACGGCCAGACCGCGAAGGTCGCGAACCAGATGATCGTCGCCCTGACGATCGAAGCCGTGGGCGAAGCACTGCTGTTTGCTTCCAAGGCCGGCGCCGACCCGGCGCGCGTGCGCCAGGCGCTGATGGGCGGTTTTGCCTCCTCCAAGATTCTGGAGGTGCATGGCGAACGCATGGTCAAGCGCACCTTCAATCCCGGCTTCCGTATCGAGCTGCATCAGAAGGACTTGAATCTCGCGCTGACTTCCGCCCGCAAGTTGGGTGTGGCTCTGCCCAATACAGCGACCTGCCAGGAGCTCTTCAACATGTGCGCCGCACATGGTGGCAGCGCGTGGGATCACTCAGGGATGGTACGCGCGCTGGAGATGATGGCGAATTTCGAGGTCGGCCAGAAGACCTGAGTGGCATTGAGCAGTAGCGCCTGCCCCGTCTTCTGACAGGGCAGGCAAAGTGTGAAATCTGTCAAATAATCGCGACCGCATTGCCAGCAGGCAGAGCCTGAGTGTCCGAACCAGGTGATGATCTCCGGCAGAATTAGCCCACGTGCGGGCGCATCCACGCTTCCAGCATGTCCAGAAATACCCGCGTGCGACTGGGCAGCAGTTTTCTGCCCGGATACACCGCCCAGATGCTGACCGGTTCCAGATGCCAATCGGGCAACACACGCACCAGCTCACCGCGATCCATGGCCAGGGTTGTGAAAAGGTTGCCGGCGGCCACGATGCCTTGCCCGGCAATGGCTAGCCGCACCAGCAGTTCTGGTGAATTGATGGCGGTGCAATGCATGGCTGTACTGGTATGGATTTCGTTGCCGCGCTTGAGTTGCCAGGGGGCGCCATCGCCCTGGCGCGTGAGAACACGCAGGGTACGGTGCCGCGCCAGGTCTTCGGGTTTGTCGGGCGTGCCGTTTTCGTTCAGGTAGGTCGGTGCGGCGTACAGGCCGGGGCTATAGAGCCAGACCCGGCGTGCCACCAGCGTGGCATCGTCGGGCAGGGCACCGGCACGCAGCGCCAGGTCGATGTTTTCATTGATCAGATCCACCCGGCGTGGCGTGAGATCGACCTGCAGATCAATACGCGGATACTGGCTCACAAACTGGGCCAGCATCGGGGCCAGCAGCAGGTTGGCCAGATCGCCCGGCATCGAAACGCGCAAGGTGCCGCTGGGTTCTGCCTGGCGCGATTGCGCCAGCAGGCTGGCGGCTTCCACCTCGGCACTGATTTGCTGCGCGTGCTCCAGAATGTGCTGGCCGAAATCGGTGAGGGTTAGTTTGCGCGTGGTGCGTAACAGCAGGCGTTCGCCCAGCCGGTTTTCCAGATCTGAAATGCGCCGGGATAGCGTGGATTTGGGTAGCCCTAGGCGTTCGGCCGCACGGCTGAAGTTGCCGGCTTCTGCGACACGGGCAAATAACAGCAGATCGGTGGCATCGAGGTTTGATTGTTCCATTTTTGGAATAATGTTATCCGAAATAACCGGTTTATCACAAAATGGTTCCGTAATAAAGTTGAGCCACTTGCTCAACTACTACCGAGGACCTGTTATGAAAATCCTGCAAATCAATTCCAGCGCTCGCAGCAATGGCTCCGTTTCCAGCCAGTTGGCCGATGAGATCGTGGCTGACCTGAAAAACAAGAATGCGCAAGCCAGCCTGACCCGCATCGACCTGGCCCTCAATCCGGTTACTGCGCTGGATGAAACGGCCTTGGGCGCGCTGATGACAGATGCTGCCGCACGTACTGCAGAGCAATCTGCCATCGTGGCCGAATACGATGCCCGCATTGCCGAAATCCAGGCTGCCGATGTACTGGTGTTGGCTGTACCGATGTACAACTTTGGTGTGACGACGCAGCTCAAAAACTGGATCGATGCCATTTCGCGAGCACGTGTCACGTTCCACTACACTGAGTCGGGTCCGGAAGGTCTGCTCAAGGGCAAGAAAGTGTATGTGGCGACCAGCCGTGGCGGTTTTCACCGCGATCAGGCCAGCGATGTAATGGTGCCGTACCTGCGTACCGTGCTGGCTTTCCTGGGCATGACCGATGTGCAGTTCGTCTATGCCGAGGGACTCGGCTATGGCGATGATTACGTGACCAAGGCGTTTGAATCTGCGAGAGCCGAAATCGCAGCACTGGCCTAAAACCTGCGTATCAGGCGGCTACGCCTGCGCATCTTGCGGTTGGGCCGTGCTCGGAACCCGCAAAAGGGGCTACCTTCGGGTCGTCCTCATGGACTTACATGTCCATTCCGGTTTCTGCGCTCCGTCCTCCCGCAATCTGCTTTGGCTCGCTCGCCTGCTGACGCAGGTTTCTTGATTCTATAAAGGAGACACCCATGACCATCATGCAACCCAGAACAGTGGAAACACTGGTAGAAGGACGTGCCACTTCCGATGGCGCGGGTGTCAAGCTGACCCGCGTGCTGACCGGGCGCCTGCAACGGCGGCTGGATCCGTTCCTGATGCTTGATGCCTTTGCCAATGAGAATCCCGATGACTATATCGGGGGCTTTCCCGATCATCCGCATCGTGGTTTCGAAACCGTTACCTACATGATTGCGGGCCGCATGCGCCACCGCGACAGCGGCGGCAACGAAGGGCTGCTGCAAAATGGCGGCATGCAATGGATGACGGCCGGGCGTGGCGTGATCCATAGCGAGATGCCCGAGCAGGAAGATGGATTGATGGAAGGTTTCCAGCTCTGGCTCAATCTTCCCGCCAGGGACAAGATGATTCCCGGCTGGTACCGCGATTTTCCGAATGATGCGATTCCGGAATTCACGACGCCAGAAGGCGCGACGGTACGTGTACTGGCCGGTGAAAGCCATGGCGTGACGGGCGCCATGCAGCGCGAAGTTACCGCGCCGTTGTATCTGGATATCCACCTGCCGGCAGGCGGCCGCTTCGAGCAGCCGTTGTCTGCCAGTCATAACGCATTTGTTTATGTGTACCGGGGTGAGGCGAAGCTGGGTGATGTTTCCGTCCCGGTGCAGCGCATGGCCATCCTGGCCAACTCGGAAAACGCCGATGGTGTGGTGATCGATACCGCCGGGCCGACACGACTGTTGCTGATTGCCGGACAGCCGCTGGGCGAGCCGATCGCGCAGTATGGCCCGTTCGTGATGAATACCGAAGCCGAGTTGCAGCAGGCGATCGAGGATTATCGCAGTGGACGGCTGGCGGGGTGATCAGGCTGGCCAGAGTTGCTGGCCGCCATCCACGCGGATGATCTGACCGGTAATGTAGGAGGAGGCATCTGACACCAGGAACTCGACAGCCTTGGCGATTTCCTGTGGCAGGCCATAGCGATCAAGCGATCCATCTGTTGCCATCTTGTCCGGATCAAGCGCACGGCTGGCCTGAAAGCGCTCGGTGAGGGTGTTGCCCGGAGCAATGGCATTGGCATACACCCCGTGCGGCCGCAGCATCGCGGCCAGGCAGCGCGTGTATTCATGCACAGCCGCCTTGGCGGTGGCATAGATCGCGGATTCGGTATTGCCGGCCAGCCCGGCGATGCTGCCAAGATTGACGATCCAGCCTTGGCGGCGCCCGATCATTTCCGGCGCTACCGCACGGCTGGCCAGAATGCAGGTCATCAGGTTGCGATCCAGCACGGTGCGCAGATCTTCCTCGCTGATGAATACGGCATCGTTATGCTCGGGCTTGCCGGCTTTGGCTGCTTGCACGCCTTTGCTGCCGATATCTCCGCCTGCGTTGTTGACCAGAATATCGATTCGGCCAAACCTGGCATGGATTTGTTCGACCAGTGCCGAGACTGTGGCTGATTGCGTCAGGTCGCCACAGACTGCCAGCGTGTCGACGCTATATTGCGCTGCAATTTTTTGCGCCAGTACCGTCAGAGTATCTCCAGCACCCAGTTGTTGCGCCGAGTGTTCCGATGAGGCATGGAATACAACCTTTGCGCCACAACCAGCCAGATGTTCGCCAATTTCCCGCCCGATTCCACGGCTGGAGCCGGTGACCCAGGCTACTTTGCCAGCAAGATGTCTGTTTGCCATGAAGCCTTCCTTGTATCTGCAATGCGTGCCAGATGATAGAGATAAAGCGGGCATCAAGCCCTAATGCCGTTCGCTTAAGGGATATTCTGGCGGTTTACCCTCTCCTGCAAGCGGGAGAGGGAGCAAAACGGGTGAATTAGCCAAGTACTCCCCTCGCCCGCTTGCGGGAGAGGGGCTGGGGGAGAGGGTGAATGGACACTTAAGTGAACGGCATTAGGCATCAAGCACGCTTTGTGGGAGCCCACCCGGTTGCCGAGGAGAAGGAAGCATCCGAATGGAACTCTATAAAACAACGGTCACTTCGCTGATTTGCGTGCCTTTTCCACTTCAGCGTAGAAGCCCTTGACGAAGTCAGCGCCGATATTGGCAGAGAACTTCTCGATCACGGGTTGGACCGCTGCGCGCATCTTGTCGAGTTCCGGCTGAGGCAATACCGTCACTGCCATGCCCTTGTCCTTGAGCATGTTCACGGCCCCCTTGGTTTGCTCGATTTCCAGGTTGCGCTGGTAATCACGTGCAATCACAGCAGCCTTTTTTACGGCATCCTGTTGATCCTTGGGCAAGGCATCAAACCATTTCTTGGATACGACCATGGCCACTGGCGTATAGACATGATGGGTAATGGCCAGATGCTTCTGGATTTCATAAATCTTGTTCTGGTACATGTCGACCGGCGGGTGCTCCAGGCCATCCAGCGCCTTGATTTCCAGTGCGGTGTAGACCTCGGCATAGGCCATCGGCGTGGCGTTGATACCCATGGCCTTGAAGCTTTCGATCGCTACCGGGCTCTGCATCACGCGGATTTTCAGGCCTTTCAGGTCTTCGAAGCGCGTGATCGGACGTTTGCTGTTGGCCACGTTACGGAAGGCCCCGCCTGCCCAGGTCAAACCATGCACGCCGGTATCTTCGAGGCTATCCAGCATTTTCTGCCCGACCGGGCCATCCAGTACTTTGGCGACTTCCGCATCATTGGCGAAGATGAAGGGGAAATCAAAAATCTGCAGTTCTTTTTTGCGCACAGTGAACGGCGCCAGTGAGCCCATGTAGAACTCCAGCACGCTGCCCTGTACCGATTGCAGCATTTTCTCTTCCGAACCTAGGGTCGAGTTCGAAAAGACTTTGATCTTGATCTTGCCGCCGCTGGCTTTTTCCACTTCCTCGGCGAACTTCACCATGGCTTGGCCGCGAGGGTGTTGGTCGGTAAAGCTGTGCCCAAGGCGTGCATCGACCGCTTGGGCGTGTACCGATAGCAGAAGGCCAGCTGCACCCAGCAGGGTGATCAGGGGTTTGACGGTACGTTGAATCGATTTGGTTTGCATGGGTTCTTCCTCCGGTGAAATTCAATGTCTGTTATGGCTACAGTCAGTGCGTTGGGCATCGAGTATTACGCTGTCTTTCATGCTTGTGTATCGTTCTACCTCCGGGGTAAAATTTTTTTGAATACCCAGTTGCATTGGGTCGACCACCCCAATGCAACTGGCTGCTTGTCAGAACGTCAGCTGCACCTTCATCTGCGAACGGCGATCCGAGGCCAGTTCGAACGCTTCCACTGCCTTTTCGATCGGCAGGGTTGCGGTGATGATCGGCTTCACGTTGATGCGGCCTTCCTTCAACAGGCGCGCAGCCAGGGCATATTCGCTGTGGAAGCGGAACGCACCCACAAGGTTGATTTCCTTGCCCACCAGCACGCCGATCGGAATCGATACGTCGCCACTCACGCCCACCTGCACGATCACGCCGCGC